>CBFIJI010000021.1:0-24012 GCA_965662885.1 Flavobacteriaceae bacterium
ACGTAAACTCATGGAACGAACAAGAACACCAACGGCACCATAGCGCGCTGCTTTTTCAGCACCTTGTGTACGTTGGTTAACAGCTCCCGAATAGGCTTGAAAAGTATTAATTGCTTTTGGGTCCATTGGACGGTTATAAAACACAATCTTTCCTTCAATTTTTTCTTTACCCAATTGTTCAAGTTCTTCAAAGTTTTGAACTTCCACAACATGGGCCCGTAATCCGCCATCTGGGGTGGCAACGGAGCCACCTAGAGCACATACAGGTACGTTAATACTACTACCAGGACTGGTTTCCATACTTGCATATTCAAAAGTACCTCGCACCCATTTAGGGACCATAACCTCTTGTAAATAAACCCGATCTAATGCTAGGGAAGAAAGTTCCGAATTCCCCCATTGAACGGCAGTTTCTGCATTTAAGGAACCGGATAAACGGCCTCCAATTTGATTGGAAAGATGTTCCAACCAAGCGTAGGATTTCCCTTCGGTTAAAGCGGTATCATAGATTTTTTTTATTTGTTGCTGGACAATAGGGTCATCTTGACCAAAGGAACAGATGCTCATCAAGGAGAGTACAGCGACTAAAAATAGTTTATTTATCATCAAATTATCTTTTCTATTATTTCGGAGCAAATTGCTCAATATTTTCTACAGTTATTGGATTGTCTCCTAAAATCATTAAGCGTTCAACAACATTTCTGAGTTCTCGAATATTTCCAGACCATGGATAATCATTGAGTTTATCTAAGGCTTTTTGCGTAAAATCTTTAGATTCTATTTTCTCTTCTTTGGACAACAAAGCAACGAAATGGGCAATCAAAATAGGAATGTCTTCTTTGCGTTCACTTAACGGTGGAACTTTGATTAAGATTACTGCTAGACGATGATAAAGATCCTCTCTAAAAGTCCCTTTGTCAATCTCCTGCTTTAAATTTTTATTGGTAGCAGCAATAACACGAACATCGACATCAATATCCTTATCTTTTCCTACACGTTGAATCTTTTTTTCTTGCAAGGCACGAAGTACTTTGGCTTGAGCAGCTAAACTCATGTCAGCAACTTCATCTAAAAAAAGGGTTCCTCCATTAGCAGCTTCAAATTTTCCAGATCGGTCTTTAATGGCCGATGTAAACGCTCCTTTAACATGACCAAACAACTCACTTTCAATCAATTCAGAAGGTATTGCAGCACAATTTACTTCTATAAAAGGTGCTTTTTTTCGCATACTTTTTAGATGTAGTTGATGTGCGACTAACTCTTTCCCCGTTCCATTTTCTCCCGTAATTAAAACACGAGCATCTGTTGGAGCAACCTTTTCAATCATAGAGGTAATCTCATTGATTGCTGAGGATTCCCCAATAATTTGATATTTTTTGGCAACCGTTTTTTTGAGGATACGATTTTCTTTTATCAGTGATTTGTTTTCAAGAGCATGGCGGACAGAAGTTAAAAGACGGTTTAGATCTGGAGGTTTAGCGATAAAATCGTAGGCTCCTAAACGCATGGCTTCCACTGCTGTCTCAATATTCCCGTGACCAGTCAACATTATAAAAGGTAAGTTAGGCTGATCTTTTTTTACACTTTGAAGGACCTCAATACCATCCATTTTAGGCATTTTAATATCACAAAGTACCAAGTCAAATTTATCCTTGGATAATCGATCTATCCCTTGTTTTCCGTCCACAGCTTCAACAATATTAAAGCTTTTGTTTTCGTCAATGAGAATGCGTTTAAGCACCCTTCGAATCGGTTCTTCATCTTCAACTAAAAGAATATTTATCATTGGAGTGGTTTAGGCGGATTAACAAAACTGACTGTACGTTGTGGGAATGGAATTTCGATGTTGTTTTCTTTAAATTTCTCAAAAATTACATAACGGATATCACTTTTCACAAGATAAGCATTAAAACTATTGTTGATGGTGAAAAATAATTTCATCAGCAATGCATTGTCGCCATAGTCATCAAATAAAACATCAGGAGTTGGATCTTTAAGAACAGCTTTATGTTGTTTTGCACATTCAATCATTATAGACCTAACTTTTTGAACGTCAGAATCATAGGCTACCCCTACCATTATATTTTCACGTGTAATGACTCCGTTTTCTGTCCAATTATAAAGAATGGACGTTAAAAACTTATGATTAGGGATAATCAGCACTTTATTATCGCGCGTTACAGCTCTTGTTGTTCTGAGTTTTATATTTTCAACACGCCCAACTTGTTTTTCAACTTCGATAATATCCCCAACATGAACGGACTGATCGGCCAATATAAAAACTCCAGATATAATATCTTGAATAAAGGTTTGTAGAGCAAGTCCAACACCAACCAATAAAGCAGCTGATGCAGCAAAAATGGCTGTTACATTAATCCCAATAGTATCAAAAGTGATTAAGATCACAATAATAAAAACAAAGTAATTCAGAAAAGAAAAAATACTTTTAAACTTTATTTTTGCATCTGAGGAAAGTGTTCGATAAATAATTTTTCGAAATAGCTTTAATAGTAGCGATGTAAGTATAAATACGGCAATTAAAATTGCAATTGATTTTGGAGTGAAAACTATGTTATCACCTAAAGTGAATTTGTGATTAATGAGTTCTAGAAAACGCTCCATGGGCTCAATTTTGGGTATAAATTTAGAAATAAAAACAAAACCCATCCTCTGTTAAAGGATGGGAAAAAAATTGCTATGAAAAAGAAAATATCACTGCAGAAGCAGCGAATTTTTCAAATATATTAATTTTTTGTTAATAATCAACTGCCTTATGCGAACATATCTTTGACTTTCTCAAAAAAGGACTTGTCTGATTTTTCAGGTTTAGGCTCAAAATTATCATCGTTTACCATACGCTCAAAAAATTGTCTTTGCTCCTTGTTAAGGGTTTTTGGTGTCCAAACATTTACATGAACTAAAAGATCACCTTGACCATATCCATTAACGCTAGGGAGACCTTTGTTTCGTAAACGAAGTGTTTTACCTGACTGAATACCCGACTCCAATTTAATTCGCACCTTTCCTTCTAATAGATCAATGTCTTTCGAAATTCCCAATACTGCTTCTGAAAAACTGATATATAAGTCAAAGTGTAAATGATTGCCTTCACGAATAAATCGATCGTTGCTCGTTTCTTCAATGAGCACTAAAAGATCACCCGAAATTCCATTTCCTGGGGCATCATTTCCTTTACCACTCACTTTCAGTTGCATGCCCTCTTCGACTCCAGCAGGAATTTTAATTGAAACGGTTTCTTCCTTTTTAATCATTCCTTGAGCATCTGACCCTGACGGACGGTTAGAAATTATCTGTCCAGAACCTTGACACGTACTACATGTTGTTGCGGTTTGCATTCTACCCAAAATGGTGTTCGTCACACGCATGACCTGACCTCTTCCATTACATGTTGTACAACTAGAGTAGCGTACCCCAGGAGCTTGAACTTTTCTAGGAACCTTAATTTTCTTTTCAACACCTGTGGCAATTTCTTCCAGGGTTAGCTTGACTCGAATTCGCATATTACTTCCTCGAGTACCGCGTTGACCTCCATTACCTCCAAAGCCACTAAAACCACCACTGCCTCCAAAAGCACTTCCAAAAATATCTCCAAACTGGCTGAAAATATCATCCATGTTCATACTTCCGCCACCAAAACCGCCACCACCTTCAAAAGCCGCATGACCATATTGGTCGTATTTAGCTTTCTTTTCTGGGTCACGCAGGATTTCATAAGCCTCGGCAGCTTTCTTAAAGGAAGCTTCAGCAGAAGCGTCACCTGGATTTTTATCGGGGTGAAACTCAATGGCCTTTTTTCGATAGGCTTTTTTTATTTCAGCTGCGGAAGCATTTTTTGAAATGCCGAGTATATCGTAATAATCTTCTTTCATAATTGTCTTATTGTCCAACGACTACTTTTGGGTACCGAATTATTCGATCGCCAAGCTGATACCCTTTCTCAATAATATCAACAATTTTGCCCTTATCCTTTTTATCTGTTACAGGAATTTGGGTAATCGCTTCATGTAACTCTGCATCAAACACGTCTCCTTTTGAAGTTTCACTTGCTTTAAGCCCATTCGTTTTTAGGATATCAGAAAATTTATTGTGGATTAACGTAAATCCTTGAACTACAGAAGCAATATCGGTATTATCGGTTTGCTGAATCGCTCTGTCAAAATCATCTAATACTGGAATTAAGGCCTGTAAGACCTCTTGATTTGCTGTTTTATAGAGATCTAAACGCTCTTTAGCCGTTCGTTTTTTAAAGTTTTCAAATTCTGCAAAAAGACGAAGGTACTTGTCTTTTTCTGCTGCCACAGCCTGCTCAAGTTCCTCCACAACATCTTTCTCTTTGGCTTTCGCCTTTGACTTAACTTTGGTTGTTTTTTTTACGTCCTTTTTTTTGTCTTTATCACTAATATTATCAGCAGACTTTGATTCTTTTTTTGACATTGTTAGATCAATTTAGTCTGACATATAACAAAATTACTGCCAATCTTAAAAAATTGTCAAAATGTCACCTCTTGTAGGAAAAGAGATCAGCTAGAGCTACATCTAACTTTTTAAACTTGAACTCGAAACCAATATCACGGACTTTATAGGCGCTTATCCAATGACTATCTAAAAGGAGAATACTCATGTCTCCAAAAAGAAACTTAACAAAAAATGACGGAATTGGAGGCATAAAATAGGGAGCGTATAGTGCTTTTGCATACGATCGCATAAATTCCGTTTGTGTTACTGGATAGGGGCTTACAGCATTATAAACTCCACTCTCTTTCCCCTTGCTAAAGCGAATAAACATCGCTACTAAATCATCAATATGAATCCAAGATTGACCCTGTTTTCCATCGCCAAAAGCAACTCCAAGTCCTAAAACGGTAGGTATTTTTAATGTTTTTAAAATACCCCCTGTTTTTGACAGCACCAAACCAAGCCGTAGCTTGACAACAACAATACCGAATTCTTCCATTTTGGTTGCCATTTTTTCCCATTCTCTGATTAAATATTCAAGAAAAGTGTTGTTGACCAAAATTGTTTTCTCTGTTTGAAGTGATTCTCTAGAAGATGGATAGCAACCAATTGCAGAGGCGGTTACTAAATTTTTAATTTGATGTTTTCCCTCTAACTCTTTTATGGCTCTATACAACATCTTAAGACTATCCACTCTGCTCTCATAAATTTTCTCTTTGTACTTAAGCGTCCATTTTTTAGCAATCGTATTTCCAGCCAAATGGATAATGGTATCTACACCCTCCAAGCAGGACGGATCCAGTTGGCGTCTTGAAGGATTCCAAAAAAATCCTTTATAATTGGGTTGATCAACTATTTTTTTTTTGTTCGTAGTAAGATAATGAACAGTATGCTTGTTTTTTAAAACTTCTTTTACCACAGCTTTTCCTACAAGACCGGTTGCCCCGGTGATCAAAAATTTCATCGTTGTTGTTTTTTCAAAAGTATTCTTTTTCTATTCATCTTATCGTAGGAATTTAAAAATCTAGGGTTTTACTGCTCGAAGCATTTCTCTTTTCCCTGGTGGTCCGGGTAAACGTTCCACAATAAAACCAGATTTTTCCAAACCTCTCCGTACACTTCCTTTGGCGCAATAACTTACCCAAACCCCATTTGAATTCAATAAATTAAAACATTTTAACATTAAAGAATCCGACCATAGCTCTGGCTGAGCATGAGCTCCAAATGCATCATAAAAAATCACATCAAATTTTTTATTTATTGAAACGTTTTCAAAAGCAATACGTTTTTTATTTAAAGTAAAATGATCGATTGAAAAGTCGTTTTCCCAAGGAGCTAAATGCAAATCCATAAAATGGATATTGTTAACAGCAAAGCCTTCCCTTTCCCCATATTTTGTGGCTTTTGCTTCTTCTAGTGTAAGTGGATTGTTTTCTACAGTATGATAGATGGTCGAGATATTATTCTGTTGTGCAAAGTTGGCAGTCAAATAAGCATTTAAGCCCGATCCAAATCCAAGTTCAAAAACAGAGCAATGATCTTTCAACTGTTGATCAACCCAAAACTGAATTCCCATTTCGATATACACAAATTGAGATTCTAAAAAAGCCCCATGCCGTGAATGATAGGTTTCTTTTAAGGCATCAATTCGAAAAGATGCAGTCCCATCATCAGTAATAAATAATTCACGCTTCATTAAATTGAAATTAATGTTTTAAAAGGAGGAATAAAGCTGATAACACCATGTAGGCTCTTTCTTTCAAATTTCTATTGTTTTCTTGAAAAATCCAATTCATTAAAAATAGATTTTAAACTTTAAAACTATCCTATTACTCTACCTGAAAATAAAATTTTCAATTTTCAATAAAAATAAGTTGAATATTAAACAATCATTAAAAACAGCTTGATAAATTTATTTTTTAAGTTTAAAAAATGATTAAATTTGATATTACATTAATTGTTAGAATAAGCCTAAAATAAATGAATATTCAAGAAGTTCCAGATTCTAAAATCCATAGCGTTGATTTCGAAAATCTTTCGTTCGGCAAAACGTTTACAGATCATATGTTTGTATGCGATTTTAAAAATGGACGATGGGAAACTCCCCAAATTATACCCTATCAACCTTTGACTTTAGATCCCTCCGCCAGTGTACTCCATTATGGACAAGCGGTTTTTGAAGGAATGAAAGCCTTTAAAGATGAGGAAGGGAATGCCTGGCTATTTCGTCCTGAAGAAAACTTTAAAAGAATAAATATTTCCGCTAAACGGCTTCAAATCCCAGAATTTCCAGAATCCTATTTTTTTGAGGGACTCAAAAGTCTTTTAATGCTAGACAAAAACTGGATTCAACCTGGTTTAGGAAACTCATTATATGTACGACCGTTTGTATTTGCAAGTCAAGCCACGGTGCAAGCTTCAGCAGCAAGTGCCTATAAATTTATGATTATTTGCGCTCCAGTAAAATCGTATTACGGAGGTGAAATCAACGTCCTTATTTCTGAAAAATACAGTCGCGCAGCCAATGGTGGAGTAGGTTTTGCAAAAGCTGCTGGGAATTATGCAGCACAATTTTACCCGACCAAACTCGCACAAGATGAAGGCTTTCAACAAATCATTTGGACCGACGCTTCCAATCATGAATACCTTGAGGAAGCAGGCACAATGAATATTTTCTTTAGAATTAATGACACTTTAATCACTTCGCCAATCAACGATCGAATTTTGGATGGTATTACACGTAAAAGTATTATTGATATCGCAAAAAGAAATAATATAAAGGTGGAAGAACGCCCAATTAAAGTCGAAGAAATTGTCACTGCCTGGGAAGAAAACAAACTCAAAGAAATATTTGGTTCGGGTACAGCTGTAGTTGTGGCACCTATTAATAGTTTTTCTAGCAAAGGAAAACACTATCCCTTAGGCAAAGAGCATGAAATGGCAGACTTCCTCAAAAATAAGTTAACTGACATCCAATACAACAAGAGTGAAGATCCATTCGGATGGCGGTATTTAGTTGTTTAATTACTTCTTTAAAATAGAAGCAATATCGGGCTTAAAGTAATTTGGCCCTTTAAGCACCTTCCCATCTTCCCTGTAAATGGGTTGCCCATCAACATCAAGTTTACTCATATTACTGCGTTGTATTTCGTCAAAAACAGCCTCCATCTTATGTTGCATTCCATGAGAAATGATCGTCCCACAAAGAATATAGAGCATATCGCCTAGGGCATCAGCCATTTCAACTTCATCATTATTTTCAACAGCTTCTAGGTATTCTTCATTCTCCTCTTTCATTAAATTATATCTTAGCTGAAGAATTTCTCTCGGTAATTTAACGGTGGGGAAATCATTAATGGTTAATCCAAAGGCAGTATGAAAATCAGTTACAGCATCAATTGGTTTTTTTATCATCTTTGTCAGGTATTTGTTTAACTATTTAAGCGCATAAATTAAATAAAAAAAAGGATATGTTTTCAACAGGTCAACTGGGTTTTGCACTATTTTTTGTCATTGCATTTACGACGATGATTATTATCAGTTATCGTAAAGACAAGTCTAACCAACAACAGTACTTTAAAGGAAGCTATAAGATCTTAATCAGTTTTGTTATTGCTCTGCTTGTCTTATTTATGATAAAGTATTTTACACAAAGTAATTAATCCACCAATGAAACAAATCTTAATCGTTTTTTTGGGGGGTGGTTTTGGAACGGTCATTCGCTATGTTTTTACAAAATATATTTTTGAGCCTACCACCAACTTTCCATGGGCAACATTTACCGTTAACCTATTGGGATGTCTCTGTATTGGTTTTTTTATGGGTTATTTTATAAAGATGGAACTTTTAAAATCCGATATAGCCTTATTCTTTACTGTTGGATTTTGTGGAGGGCTCACCACTTTCTCCACCTTTACCAATGAAAACTTTAATTTTCTTTCCCAAGGAAACCTTCTTCCCTTTTTTCTTTACACCTTGACAAGTATTGTTCTAGGCTTGGGATTTCTTTTTATTGGATTTTGGCTCAGTCGTGTCACAGTGTAATCCAAACACTTTTCCAGTCCCTAAAATGCACACATTACGATAAAACCATCTATTAAGTATTCAATATTATATTTAAAACAATAAGTATTTTATAAATTTCACCCCAAATAAATACCACTCTTCAAAATATTTACATTAAAAATTTACAATATCGTAAAACTCGATTTAAACTGATTTAAAGTGTTTATCTAAATATCGATCGTAGAATATATTTACCCCGATTAAACAAAATATATATTCTTATGATTAACTCTTTATTCACTTTAAACACTGCGGTAGATGTTAATGATGACTTTACAATGCTTTGGATTTTATTATCCGGAATACTTGTATTCTTCATGCAAGCTGGTTTTACTCTCGTAGAATCTGGCTTTACAAGATCTAAAAATGCAGTAAACATTTCAATGAAAAATATTCTTGACATCAGTGTCGGGACAATTTCTTTTTGGGTATTGGGATATGGCCTAATGTATGGCCAAACCAATGGCTATTTTGCAACAGGAGATCTCTTCTTTAATCCTGGCGATGGACCACACGATGTATTCTTCCAAACGGTATTCTGTGCTACTGCCGCAACAATTGTATCTGGAGCGATTGCAGGAAGAACAAAATATACGACTTATGTGTTCTTTACTATATTAATGACTGCTCTTATTTATCCGATCTCAGGAGGATGGCAATGGAATGGAGACGGTTGGTTAGCAAAACTTGGATTTATTGACTTTGCAGGGTCTTCAATTGTGCATTCTGTAGGTGGATGGGCTGCTTTAGTTGGTGCGTGGATGGTTGGACCTCGTTTAGGTAAATACGTGAACGGAAAGTCTAATGTAATTCCTGGGCATAACCTTCTACTTGGAGCACTTGGAGTATTTATCCTTTGGTTAGGATGGTTTGGTTTTAACGGTGGATCTCAACTTGCTTGGGGTGGTGCTGACTCTGTTGCGGCTTCAGCCGTAGTTATGGTTACTAACATTGCTGCTGCTGCAGGAGCTGTTGGAGCGATGGCTTTAACTTGGATTAAAGATGGTAAACCCAATTTAGGAATGACCCTAAATGGTGCAATCGCTGGTTTGGTGGCCATTACTGCTGGTTGTGGTAATATGACTTTTGGTGGCGGTTTCTTTGCAGGTCTTGTTGGAGGAATTATCGTTGTTCTTTCTATTGAATTTATTGACAAAGTATTAAAAATTGACGATGCTGTTGGTGCTGCTTCTGCTCATGGAGTTGTAGGTGCTTGGGGAACATTAGTGATCGGTATTTGGGGTGTTGATGGTGATACAGGTATTGGTTTCCTAAACGGTGGTGGTTTTTCTCAGTTTGGAATCCAAGCCATTGGAGTTGCTGCTTACGGCGCTTGGGCTACAATTACTGCGCTTATTGGATTCTTTATTCTTAAGAAAACATTAGGATTAAGAGTTTCTGAAGAAGACGAAATCAAAGGTCTTGATGAAACAGAACACGGTATTGGTGGTTTTGAAGGTGGTGGATTTGAAGCTTGGATGAAGGATAACACAAAATAATAATAACTAACTATATAATTAAACTTAAATTTTATGAAAAATTTTAAAACTCTCGTATTGTCATTTGCAGCCGCATTAGTAACTTTTAATGCTGCTTTTGCTCAAGAAGAAGAACCAACTTTCTCTGTATCGGGAAGTATTGACACTTATGCGCGTTATAACTTTTCTGACGAGCAACTTCAGGCCCCTGGTACTTCTTTTGCACAGCTTCCTGGTTTTTCCTTAGGAATGGCAAACGTAATCCTTTCTTATGAAGGTGAGAAAGTAGGGTTTGTGGCTGATTTTGTTTATGGCCCTAGAGGTACTGAAGCAGTATTTGGATCAGCTGGATCTTCCAACATAATCAATCAATTATATGTTTACATGAATGTTTCTGAAAGTTTAACGCTTACCATGGGTAACTTTAACACCTTCTTAGGGTACGAAGTGATCTCTCCTGTTGGAAACTTTAACTATTCCACTTCATACATGTTCTCTTACGGACCTTTCTCTCACACAGGGATTAAAGCAGATTATGCTATCAATGACGATTGGTCGTTAATGCTCGGGTTAATGAATCCAACCGACATGACTGAATTTAACTTCCTTGACGAATATATGTTTGGTGCACAGTTAGGTTTCTACGGTCAATACTTAAACTTGTTAACAGGAATGGGATATACACAAATTGACTATACTGGAGGATTTGATCTTTCTGATAGCTTTTTCTTAGGAATCAACGCAACTTCAGCTAGTGTAGCTGACAGTGATGCCGGATTTTCGGGAATTGCCTTATATCCACAGCTAGCTGTTTCTGATACTTTCAGTATTGGTTTAAGAGGGGAACTGTTCTCTGAAACAGAAGACTTCACGGGTGTATTTGGTGCAACTGAAGCAGATAACTTTTCACTAACAATTACGGGAAGTGCTGAAGTAGGTGGTCTAACCATCAAGCCTGAATTTCGTGTCGACTCAGCTTCGGAAGAAATTTTCTTAGGTTCTGAATTAGCTCCAAGTACTAGTTTAGCCTCTTTCTTAGTAGCTGCTATCTACGCTTTCTAGAAAAAATAAAACACCTTTTGAAAAATTTCACCCCCTGACCTTTAGGTTGGGGGGTTGTTTATTTTGTAACATTTTTTTAAAAAAACTTTAGCTTCTGATAAATAAATTCCTCTTTCAATGAAAAATTTAATTTTGCAGCTAATAATTAATATTATTGCTTTACATAAATATGTAACAATAATAAAACGAACTATTATGAAAAAAATCGAAGCCATTATTCGTAAATCAAAATTTAATGAAGTTAAAGAAGCACTTCATCAAGTTGAAGTTAACTTCTTCAGCTATTGGGACGTTACAGGCGTTGGAAACGAAAAAGAAGGGCATGTCTATAGAGGTATTGCTTACAGTACCTCAGAAATACAAAGACGTTATCTATCTGTTGTTGTCTCCGATGAGTTTGTTGAACGAACCATAGAAGCCATCTTAAAACATGGAGCAACCGATCGTGTTGGTGATGGTAAAATTTTTGTCTTACCGGTCGAAAATGCATATCGTATTCGAACAGGAGAAAGCGGAACTAAGTCATTAAACTAAATTATATATCTAATAATGGAAACTACTATATTAACAATCAATAATGTATGGATGATGGTCTGTACTGCCCTCGTGTTTTTTATGCACTTAGGGTTCTCTTTTTTAGAAATCGGTCTTACCCGACAAAAAAACACCATCAACATTTTATTTAAAAACTTTTTTGTAATCACCATGGGACTTATCGTCTATTGTATTGGTGGTTTTAACCTAATGTATCCAGGATTTGAAGATGGAAGTTTAGGAATTTTAAAATTTGCAGGTTTTGGAATTGCAGCTCCCGAAGGAGGAATGGAATTTGGATATGCTGACGGAGGCTATACCTGGTGGACTGATTTCCTCTTTCAAGGAATGTTTGCGGCCACTGCGGCAACTATTGTTTCTGGTGCCGTAGCGGAACGAATTAAACTCAATTCCTTTATGCTTTTTTCCTTGCTTTACGTAGGTCTAGTTTATCCGATTGTTGGATCATGGAAATGGGGTGCAGGGTTTTTAGACGGATGGGGATTTTATGACTTTGCAGGATCCACCTTAGTTCATTCCGTTGGAGGATGGGCCGCTTTAATTGCCGTTTATCTTCTTGGTGCGCGTATTGGAAAATTTGATAGTGATGGGAAATCAAGAGCTATCCCAGGGCACAATCTTCCCTTGGCCTCTGCCGGAGTCTTAATCCTATGGCTTGGATGGTTTGGATTTAATGGAGGTTCAGTACTTTCAGCCGACCCAGAACTTACCTCTCTAACCTTGGTTACCACATCACTTGCAGCAGCTGCAGGGGGTCTTGCAGCCGCTATGTTCTCCAATGTTTTGTATAAAAATATTGATCTTACCATGTTTATGAATGGAATACTTGGTGGATTGGTTGGAATTACTGCCGGTGCTGACCAAATGAGCCCACTTGATGCTATTGCCATTGGAGCCATTGCTGGTATCATTGTGGTCTTAGGAATTTCACTTATCGATCGTCTAAAATTAGATGATCCCGTTGGAGCTATCGCCGTTCACTTAATCTGTGGAATTTGGGGAACACTTGCAGTAGGTCTCTTTGGAGCTATGGCAGGAGTCAACCAATTTTTAATTCAACTTGCAGGTGTTGGAATCGTTGGTGCTTTTTGTGTCATCACTTCTTTTATCCTACTTTTTACCATTAAAAAAACGATCGGATTACGTGTAGATGCTGAGGAAGAAACCAAAGGTTTAGACCTCGCAGAACACGGAATGGAAGCGTATGCTGATTTTAAAATGGGACAAAATTAAAATTTAAATAGGAAGCCAGTTTTTATTTATATTTGAGTTTTTACGACGAAAACCTCCAGAATTCTGGAGGTTTTTTATCTTTATAAAAATCAATACTTATGAATCGCATATCCCTTATTCCTCTAATCCTTACCGTGCTGTTTACATTAACAACGAATGCACAAGAAAAAACAAATGCCGTGGAAGGTCCTTTTTCACAGCTCATCATTCGGGGTGTTACCTTAATTAATGGAAATGGTGCACCACCGCAAGGCCCTATTGATATTGTTGTTGAAAACGATCGTATCGTAAAAATTCAAGTTGTGGGCTATCCAGGAGTTGCCATTAACGAGTCCCGCAGGCCACAGCTGTCCGCAAATGGGAAAGAGATTGATGCCACAGGGATGTATTTAATGCCCGGTTTTATTGATATGCACGGACATATTGGAGGAAAAGCACAAGGAGCTGACTGGGATTATGTTTTCAAATTATGGCTTGCCCACGGTGTCACCACTGTCAGAGAACCAAGCGGAAGAGGCGTAGAATACACCGTAGATTTGAAAAAAAGAAGTGAGAAAAATGAAATCATTGCTCCAAGGATTTTTGCATATACAGGCTTTGGTCAAGGAAGTAAGAAAAAGATTAGCACCCCAGAGCAAGCACGTGAATGGGTTCGAATGAATGCAAAAAATGGTGCTGATGGAATTAAATTCTTTGGAGCTGAACCCGAAATTATGACTGCTGCATTGGATGAAAATAAAAAATTGGGCTTAGGCTCGGCATGTCACCACGCACAATTGAGTGTTGCACGCTGGAATGTCCTCCACTCCGCAAGAGCAGGATTGACTTCCATGGAACATTGGTATGGGCTACCGGAAGCTTTGTTTGAAGACAAGACCGTTCAAAACTACCCGTTAGATTATAATTATCAAAATGAACAACACCGCTTCGAAGAAGCCGGAAAATTATGGCAACAGGCCGCTCCTCCCTATTCAGACCATTGGAATGCGGTTATGAATGAATTATTGGCCTTAGATTTCACCTTAGACCCCACCTTTAATATTTACGAAGCTAGCCGTGATCTTCAACGAGCACGTCGTGCCGAATGGCATGAAGACTATACCCTACCCTCATTATGGGAGTTTTATCAACCCAGTAAAATATCACACGGATCGTACTGGCATTATTGGGGAACAGAGCAAGAAGTTGTTTGGAAAGAGAATTACCGCCTATGGATGACTTTTATTAATGAATATAAAAATAGAGGGGGGCGTGTAACCACAGGTTCTGATTCTGGATTTATTTTTCAATTGTATGGCTTTGCTTATGTACGTGAACTGGAACTTTTAAGGGAAGCTGGATTCCATCCGCTTGAAATCATTCGGGCAGCCACTTTAAATGGAGCAGAGGCCCTTGGAATGGATGATGAAATTGGGAGTGTAGTTGTTGGAAAAAAAGCTGATTTTGTCATTGTGGAAGAAAATCCTCTAGAGAACTTAAAAGTACTCTATGGAACTGGTGCGATTAAATTAACCGAAGATAACGAAGTAGTTCGTGTTGGAGGGGTTAAGTACACCATTCGAGATGGAGTCGTTTACGACGCCAAACAATTGCTAAAAGAAGTAAAAGAAATGGTTGACCAAGCCAAGCTAAACAAGAAATACACAATAAAACAACCGGGAATTTAAACGACCCCAAAAGGAATGCAAAAAATTATTGTAGTGATGCACTGCCCAGATCAAAAGGGCATCATTGCTAACGTTACTAATTTCATCCATACAAATAAAGGAAACATTGTATATATCGATCAATATGTAGATCGGGTAAATAATGCCTTTTTTATGCGTGTTGAAATTGAAGTTGATCAAGACAAAGTTACTTTCGAAGCTTTTAAGAATACCTTTAATAATACGCTTGGAGTTAAATTCAAACTTCAATGTAATTTCTATTTAGAGGAAAATCGTCCAAAAATGGCTGTGATGGTTTCTAAATACGATCATTGTCTCTATGATATTTTATCACAGCAACAATCGGGAAGCTTGGCTTGTGAAATTCCTTTTATCATAAGTAATCACCTAGATTTAAAAAATATTGCAGATCGTTTTGAAGTTCCATACTATCATATCCCTGTAACGAAAGAAAAAAAGAAAGAAGCGGAAAAGCAACAAATTGAACTTTTAAAGAAACACCAGATTGATTGTATTGTATTGGCCCGATACATGCAAATTATATCGCCAGAAATGGTAAACCATTTCCCGAATAAAATCATCAATATTCATCACTCCTTTCTTCCAGCTTTTCCAGGTGCAAAACCCTATCATTCTGCATTTGAAAGAGGGGTGAAAATTATTGGTGCAACAAGTCACTACGTCACTAGCGAATTGGATGGGGGTCCCATCATTGAGCAAGATACTACTCGAGTGTCCCATGTACTTGGAGTAAAAGATTTTATTGCCTTGGGAAGAGATTTAGAGCGTTTGGTGTTGATTCGTGCATTAAATTTACACCTCAAAAGAAAGCTGATGGTTTATAACAATAAAACAATCGTATTTACCTAATCCCATTGAAGAAATTGCAGTAAACCTAAATTAAACTCATCGGGTTTTTCCACATTCACTACATGCCCACATCTATTAAGAACCAGTAAACTTGAACCTTTATGGCTTTTGATTATATTTTTTACAAAAGGAAGAAATAAATAATCCTCGCTTCCCATAATGTAAAGGGTTGGTATTTTAACCTCAAT
Source organism: Flavobacteriaceae bacterium (assembly GCA_965662885.1). Classification (GTDB taxonomy): domain Bacteria; phylum Bacteroidota; class Bacteroidia; order Flavobacteriales; family Flavobacteriaceae; genus CBFIJI01. The sequence continues at coordinate 15,595 of CBFIJI010000021.1, forward strand.
ATTTCGAAATCCCTTTAATAACGGGCGGATATTGGACGTGAGTTTGTACCATCGTATAAACTCACTTTGTGACAATTTTTTTGCTTCACGTATAAAAATAGAACGTGATTTTCTGTGATTTTTATTGGGCATGACTACATAAGCCAATACTTTATAAATCCACATAAAAGGGACTATTTTTTGGGTTACTTTCCCCGCAAACATCAAAAAACGTGATTGTAAGTTTAATTCTAGAATGGCTCCCGCAAGAACCATTTTGGTCATGCGTTCTGGATAGTTATCGGCCAATTTTCGGATGAGAATACTCCCCAAAGAAATCCCCACAAAATGTGATTTTTGAATGTTTTCGTGATCCAAAACATTCATGATATCTTCCGAAACTCCATCAAAAGTATATGATTCCTTAGTTTCAGTGTCCTCCGAAATTACAGATTTACCATGCCCTCTAAGATCAATCAAAATAAGATTAAAATATTGTTGAAAAAAACGAATTTGATACGACCAGATTGAGGAATTCCCTCCAGCTCCATGAATGAATGTTAACCACTGAAGTCCGGGTTTATCTGATATGTAAGTATTATAATGAAGCAGCATTAAAATATTCCTTTTTCAAGTAAATGGGTGTCCATTTCCAATTGTAATTGCTGTGCAGCAGCAGCAGCTTTTTGTTCAAAGTCATGACCTTTACTACTGTAAATGATTCCACGTGAGGAATTGACCAACAACCCACAGCTTGAATTCATACCGTATTTAGCAACTTCTGACAGACTTCCTCCTTGCGCACCAACTCCTGGAACTAAAAGAAAGGACTCTGGAATTAATTCCCGAATTTTAGTTAAGGATTCAGCTTTTGTTGCCCCTACAACAAACATCAATCGTTCATTATTTTCCCACTTTAAGGCCGTGGTTATCACCTGTTGATAATTGGGTATCCCATTCGCTTCTATAAGCTGAAAATCTTGTGCTCCTTTGTTGGAGGTTAAAGCCAATAAAATGGTGTGTTTGTTTTCGAAGGCTAAAAATGGAGCAACGGAATCTTCACCCATATAGGGAGCAACGGTAATCGCATCAAAATTCATCGTCTCAAAAAACGCTTTGGCATAACGGGTTGAAGTATTTCCAATATCCCCACGTTTTGCATCAGCAATGGTAAAATGATCAGGATAATACTGATTTAAATAGGTCATTACCTTTTCCAATGCCTGCCAACCTTTTAAACCATAGGTTTCAAAAAAAGCAATATTGGGTTTAAAGGCAACAGCAAAAGGTGCAGTTGCATCAATAATTGCTTTTGAAAATGCGAATAAGGGATCCTCCAAGTCCAATAAATGGGGAGGGATTTTTTCCAAATCCACATCCAAACCGACACAAAGAAAGGATCGCTTGCGTTTGATTTGATCAAATAAATCGTTATTTGTCATAAGCTGTCTCCGGCTTCTTTTAATTTTTCTGTATTTTGATAAAGTTGGAGTTCGTCGATAACTTTTTGAATATCGCCATCAACAATATTCTGCAAATCATAAAGAGTCAATCCAATACGGTGATCTGTTACTCTACCCTGTGGATAGTTATAGGTACGTATTTTTGCGGAGCGATCTCCTGAGGAAACCAAGGAATTCCTTTTTGCAGCATCCGATTCCAATTTTTTGGAAAGCTCCAATTCATACAGCCTAGAACGCAACACTTTAAGAGCCTTTTCTTTATTTTTATGTTGTGACTTTTGGTCTTGACATTGTGCCACAATCCCCGTAGGCTCATGGGTTAAACGAACAGCAGAATAGGTGGTGTTTACGGATTGTCCTCCTGGACCAGAGGAACAAAAATAGTCTACACGTACCTCATTCATATCTACCTGAACATCAAATTCCTCTGCCTCGGGTAAAACCATTACTGTAGCTGCCGAAGTGTGAACTCTTCCCTGTGTTTCCGTTTGTGGAACCCGCTGAACACGGTGCACTCCAGACTCGTATTTCAACACCCCATAAACATCTTCTCCTGCAACCTCAAAAATAATTTCTTTAAAACCACCAGCAGTTCCTTCATTGGCATCTACTAAACTCATGGACCAGCCTTTGGTTTGACAATATTTGGTGTACATTCTATAGAGATCGCCTGCAAAAATGCTGGCTTCATCTCCACCTGTTCCAGCACGAATTTCAACAACGACGTTTTTTGCATCTTCGGGATCCTTAGGAATCATCAACATTTTGATTGTTTCCTCTAAAGCTGGCAAACTCTGTTTGGCTTCATCTATTTGAAGTTTTGCCATTTCAATCATCTCCGGATCACTTTCTTCTTTTAAGAGGGCTTCCCCTTCTTGAAGATTTTCCAAAAGTAATTCGTATTCGGATATCTTATCCATTAGAAGTTTTAAATCCTTGTATTCCTTGTTAATTTTGACGTAACGTTTCTGATCAGCAATAATATCTGGTTGGATAATTAAATCAGAAATTTCATCAAAACGCTGCTTTATAAATTGCAGTTTTTCAAGCATTGTATTTATTTAATTAGTTGAGTAGTTCCTTAATGTTATTTGGAAAGTGGTGCTTTTTGGAAAACCAGTTGAAAATCAATGGTCACTAAATCCGCTATTTTAACCATCATAAAGGCGGGTAATTTGACACCGAAATCTGTGAGTACTAAATTGAACTCTCCACGCAATGTTACGCCACTTTCACTTTTATTAATGGCGCAAATTACTGTTTTTTCAACACTTTTTCCATGAAATTCAAAACTACCTTCTAATTTTAATGAATCCGCATTTTGAGTTATCTGTTCACTATAAAATTTAATATCAGGGTATTTTAAAACCTCTAAAACTTCCAATGCATGAGCATCTCTATTGGAGTTGTTACTGTCAAAGTCTCGTACTTGACATAAAATAGCAATTTTCTCAAAACGTTGTTTCTCTGCATCTTGAAGAAGTAGTCCTTTTACTTGTTGGTTTTTTCCGTCCCATTTATGCAGTAAATGTTCTGCCTCATAATGGATATTAGAAACTTTACTATCAAGTGACCATCGTGATGTTTGGGCAGTCAATAGATGTGCGGTAACTCCAAAAAGTATTAAGAAAAAAAAGCGGTAATTCATACGATTAAAATTTAAATACAAGAACAGCTGTGGCATAGCTTGCAAAAGCTGTATATGCCGCTGCTTTATGTAATTTCCGATCTTGATCAGACAAGAGATTGGTTGCTACCATGGCTGAAAAATGAATGGTTGCAAGCCACTTATGGGCTTTAATAGAGCTCATTCCTTTCTCTTTTTTATTGGTCAAAGGTGGAGGAGCGAAAAGCGACAACCCTGCTCCAGTAAAATAACTGACAGTAACCAGTTTCCCCATGGTTTTATGGGTCTGATATAAACTTCCATCCCCGTTATATAACTTTCCTCCAATAATACCTTGAGCAAGCATTCCGGCTAAAGTTAAATAACCAATCACCTGATGTGTAGTCAGCATCGTGCGTCTTAATTTCAACTCTTTTTCACGATTTTCAAGGGTTAGTGGTACCAATTTTGTTTTTCGGAACAACCCATTTTCACCCCAAAATATACGTTGTGTAAAAATAATTCTATCTGGAAGCAATGCTTGTTCGGTTGCACTATCTTCAATCATCAAATCGAACAAGTCCTCTTTTTCTTGAGCTTGTAAACCATTACCGTAAAGGGTGCCAAAAAGAAATAGCCCGAAGGATAGTCGTTTTAAATTAAACATAGTATATAGGATTAGTACCTCTGCTAAAAATACTAATTATTCATATACAAAAGTGCCTTTAGGTGTTTCGAGTGTAAGTTTTTTTTGTGTTGCTTTTTCGACATAACCAACAATTTGGGCATCAACATTAAAACGTTTGGAAATTTCAATAATCGATGCTGCAATTGTTTTGGGAACATAGAGTTCCATTCGATGTCCCATATTGAAAACTTGATACATTTCGCGAGCAGCAGTCCCCGACTCCTTTTGAATCAATTCAAATAATGGCGGTATGGGTAAAAAATTATTTTTTACTACATGTAAATCGTTAATAAAGTGAAGTATCTTGGTTTGTGCTCCTCCACTGCAGTGCACCATACCATGAATGTTTTTACGATCAATTGTTTCAAATATTTGCTGAATAATTGGTGCATAGGTACGTGTTGGAGAAAGTACCATTTTTCCAATATCCAAAGGCAAGCCTTCTAGGACCTCAGTTAATTGTCGGGTTCCTGAATATACCAAGTCCTCTGGTACAGCATGATCAAAACTTTCTGGGTATTTGGATGCTAAATATTTTTCAAAAACATCATGGCGTGCAGAGGTTAAACCATTACTCCCCATCCCGGCATTGTATGTGGTTTCATAACTGGCCTGTCCATAGGACGCCAATCCGACAATCACATCTCCCGCTTGAATGTTGGCATTATCGATAATATCTTTTTTCGGAATACGTGCGGTAACTGTGGAATCTACAATAATTGTTTTAACCAGATCACCTACATCCGCAGTTTCGCCTCCAGTACTGAAAATCCTTATCCCAAGACGGTCAAGATTCGCAATTAACTCCTCTGTACCATTGATAATCGCAGCAATTACTTCTCCAGGTATTCTGTTTTTGTTTCGACCAATCGTTGAAGACAAGAGGATGTTTTGTGTTACCCCTACACAAAGAAGATCATCAATATTCATGATTAAGGCGTCTTGAGCAATGCCTTTCCAAACGGATAAATCACCCGTTTCTTTCCAATACATGTAGGCTAAAGAAGATTTAGTCCCTGCACCATCGGCGTGCATAACTATTGCATGCTCATTACTTCCCGTTAATTCGTCTGGAACAATTTTACAAAAAGCTCTAGGATAGAGACCTTTGTCAATATTTTTTATGGCCGCATGAACATCTTGTTTTTGAGCGGAGACACCACGCTCCATATATCTGTTGGTACCCATAGAAAGGATATTTTTTGTAAAAGTAATTTATTTAACTTATTACGATCTTCTTTCATAAATTTTTTATTGACTTAAAACCCATTACCACTCCTAGGCATAACTGTTCTGAAATGCTTTGCTGTTCAGATAACACAGATGGTCGGTTTAAAAAAGTATTTTTTTATAATCTAGTTCTAATAGTAAATAAGTCATTATAAGAATGTTGTTTTTTTGCATTTTTTTTAAAAAAAATACTAATTTTTGATAATATCATAATATTTAAGGGTAAAAATATTATTTTAACAAAAATTAATTTAAGCGATTACAAAAGCTATTTATGGCTTTAAAAAAAATGATATAAAACTATATTTTTGAAAGAATTAACGAAAAAAAATTATGAGTAAATCTAAACTAGAATACATTTGGTTGGATGGCTATTTACCGACAGCCAACCTGAGAAGTAAAACAAAAATTGTTTCTGATTTTGACGGGACTTTAGAAAATTGTCCTCTTTGGTCTTTTGATGGTTCCTCTACGCTTCAAGCTGAAGGAAATGCTTCAGATTGTCTTTTAAAGCCGGTGGCACTTTTTCCAGATCCTGATCGAAAAAACGGGTGGTTGGTGATGACAGAAGTTTTAAACGCAGATGGAACTCCACATGTTTCCAATGGCCGAGCGTTAATTGATGATGACGATAATGATTTCTGGTTTGGATTTGAGCAAGAATATTTTTTATGGGATCCAGAAACCAATCTACCACTAGGATTTCCAAAAGACCAAACTCCTCAAGGACAGTTCTATTGTTCAGCTGGAGCGAAAAATGCTTTTGGTCGTGAAATGATCGAAGAACACCTTGACCAATGTTTGGAGGCAGGAATCAATGTGGAAGGAATCAATGCTGAAGTTGCTGCTGGACAGTGGGAATATCAGTGTTTTGCTGTAGGTGCAGCTCAAGCTGGTGACGAAATGTGGATTTCTAGATACTTACTTGAACGCCTTGGTGAAAAGTATGGTCTTGCTATTGTTTGGCATCCAAAACCATTGGGTAATACCGATTGGAATGGTTCTGGTATGCACGCTAACTTTTCTAACGAAGTGTTAAGAACCTGTGGTTCTAAAGAAACCTATGAAGCCATTTGTGAAGCGTTCCGCCCTGTGGTTAAAGAACACATTGAAGTATATGGAGCTTATAACGATCAACGTTTAACTGGAGCGCATGAAACGCAATCTATCAACGAATTCAGTTATGGTGTTTCTGATCGTGGAGCCTCTATTAGAATCCCAATTATGACTGTTGAAAAAGGCTGGAAAGGCTGGTTGGAAGACCGTCGTCCTGCTTCCAATGGTGATCCGTATAAAATTGCTGCACGAATTATCAAAACAGTAAAGTCTGCGAAAATATAATCAGACAATTTATATCAGTAAAAAAAGCTATCATAATGGATAGCTTTTTTTATGTGCTATTGTTAGCAACAAAGTAGAATTAAAAAACCTCCTCCTCAGTTTTAAAAACAAAGTAATTATTGAAATAATGGAAGTAGAAAAAAAACGTATAAGATCAACAAGATGATTCCATCTAATCGACCCAGCCTTTTTTTATTGGGAAAGAAAACCAATGGTAAAATAAGAAAAGAGATGGCAATCATCCATAGCATATCACGGTCGATAAGATTACTATCAGTTGCTTGAATTGGAATAATGATGGAAGTTATTCCCATAACTGCTAGAATATTGAAAATATTGGACCCAATAAGATTTCCCAGAGAAATTGCTTTTTGCTTATTTAAAATAGCTACCAAGGAAGCGGAAAGCTCGGGGATACTTGTTCCGATGGAAAGAATTGTAATACTGATAATTCGTTTGCTTACTCCAAAGTTTTCAGCAATGCTTACCGCACCTTTAATTAATGCTTCGGAACCCAACCAAAGACAAAAGGCTCCTGAAAGAAAATAAAAAATGATTTTAGTGTATGAGAGCTGTGCTGTTTCTTCCGTAATCTCTTCAATAACAGCTGTTTTTTGAAATTTAATTAAATAAATAATAAACACAATTAAACTTAAAAAAAGAAAAAGACCTTCCGTAGAACTCAAAACTCCGTCAAAAGCAATTAAAAAATAAAAGACTAGGGTGGCAAGCATCATGGCGGGCCAGTCCGTGGTATAAAAACTTTTGGTGACATCGATAGGGGAAATAATAATAACGATACCCAGAACAAAAACCAAATTGGCAATATTAGACCCCACAACATTTCCAATGGAAAGGTCAGCATGACCGCCCATTGCTGCTTTTATACTTACAATCAATTCGGGAGCGGAGGTGGCAAACGAAACCACGGTCATTCCAATCACAATTTTTGGAATACTAAATTTTAAGGATAAGCCAACAGCGGAATCCAATAACCAATCACCGCCTTTAATTAAAAGTAAAAGACCAATAAGAATTGCTAGAAAATCCATTGTTTTTTTGAAGTGTAAAAATACAGTTTAGATGGTTATCTAGGTCAATTATTTCAACGATAAAAAAATTTAATCCGATGACCATTTTAATACTCCTTTTTTTTTAGCATCACCCTTTTAGTTAGCTATTTATGGATTGAATAAAGGGCAGAAAGAATTTACTCTATTTTTAGTATAAAAGACGTTGTTTCCGACCCCAATTGGGTCACAACATATAGATTGGCGTTGTTGTCATCAGCAATGTCATTGTATTTATCTTCTCCTAAAATGGCGTTAACAAAAGCAGGTGTAGTATTGCTGTGTCCAACAATTAAAACTGTTTTTCCTTGGGTTGCCTTCTGAAATGCTGACGAGTATAATTGCCGTGGATCGTAATGTAAAATTGCTAACTGATGTGCCTCTGCTGTTGGTTGTGCAGTCTGCATCGTTCTATTGAGTGCAGTAGAATAAATCGCATCAAAATGAATCGATTCAAATACGGATCGCCACTTTTCTGCTCTTTGGTGACCGACCGTTGTAAGCTCTGGATTCGCATTGGAAGGATCAGATCGTTCTTTTTCTGCATGTCGTATTAAATAGTAGGTTGTCGCTTCCTGTGCCGAAGATAGCGTTAGGAACAAAATAAAGAAGAAGAAAAAGAAATGTTTCATAGTGCTATTAATGTCTTTGCGTTGGAAGATACTACTTTATTTTTTTGGATGACTGACCGCTTAATCTTCAACACCAACTGAAGGGCATATAAACAAGCACATCGTATCCATTAACAATATTAGTAAAGTAAGCCTTTATAAAGAGATGAAAATTGAACAACAATAAGTTCTAACAGAAGAAAAATATTAATTATATTTGCCACCCAAAGCAAAAAGATACCCTAAGCAGGCTGTAAGCCGACTTTAAATTGTTTTTTGCTTTAAAACACAAGGCCTCGTAGCATAACTGAATAGTGCACTTGATTACGGCTCAAGAGGTTGCAGGTTTGAATCCTGCCGAGGTCACGAATAAATTAAAAGCAAGCAAAATCATAAAGCTTGCTTTTTTAATTTTGTGGGGTTTTGATTT
>CBFIJI010000022.1:0-22881 GCA_965662885.1 Flavobacteriaceae bacterium
ATACCATGCCTTAGCATTAAATTGTTTTGCAAAGATTTCAGCTCTTTCAAAATTTGAAGAGGCAACACCAGCGAGTTCTGCTTCAGGAATTAATTTTAAGTCATTTGCAAAACTGTGAGCAATTTTACCTAAACCGAGTATTCCCCATTTTATTTTTGATTTCATACTAATAAGCCTAAATATTATCGCAACAAGGAATCAAATAAATCGATGGAAAGAGGCTGGCGACTCGTAAAGCCCTCGCCTGCTTCTGTATTAATTAAACGCCCCAAATTCATAGCACGATATCGGACGCTCTCTAAAAAATTTTTACTGCTAATGGGTGTTTTCGCTGCAGAATTATCTGAATCATAAAATTGACTTGAATAAGCCGCTACCGCTTTTACTTTTACCTCTAAAAAACCAGAAATATCTATAATAATATCAGGTGTTATTTCATTCCATTGAATATACTCCAAAACAACTTTTGGACGCCAAGCAGCTTGTTCCTTTCCTTGAAAGGTGGTTTTAATTTTTTGTAAACCACTCAAAAAACAAGCATCATTCAGTAATTGACTTCCCTTCCCATGGTCAATATGTCGATCAAATGCTGCATTACATAACACAATGTCAGGGCAGAAATTTCGTATTCGAGTAATAACGTCTAATTGATGTGCTTCATCATTGATAAAAAAACCATCCCTAAAAGATAAATTCTCTCGATGATGTAAGTTTAAAATTTTTGATGCTTCAGCAGCTTCCTTTTTTCGAATAGCGGCAGAGCCACGAGATCCCAACTCTCCTTGGGTTAGATCTACAATCCCCACTTTTTTTCCTTTCTGAATCGCTTTTGCAATACTTCCAGAACAGCCCAATTCGACATCATCAGGATGTGCACCAAAAGCCAAAATATCTAATTTCATCCTATTGTTTTTTCTATGGCTTGGATTAAATCAGCCTTTAAGTCTTCAATAGCCTCAATACCTGCCGAAAAACGTACCATTTGATCCGTTATACCTTGTTTTTGTCGCTCCTCTTCACTCAACAACGCATGTGAGGTTAAGCGTGGACTTAATGCGGTACTTTCAATCCCCGCAAGACTCATGGTTGGTTTTATTAGTTTTAACGCCAATAAAAAATCTTTACATATAATCCCATCAGCAAGATCAAAAGATAACATTCCTCCGAATCCATTCATTTGTGCAGCCGCTAATTCGTGATCGGGGTGTGTTTTTAATCCAGGATAATAAACATTTTTAACCCAATCTTGATCGGAAAGAAATTGGGCCATTGATTGTGCATTGCTATTTTGAGCTTGGACTCTTAAATAAAGGGTTTTAATACTCCTTTCTAAAAGCCAAACAGTATAATCACTTAAATTACCTCCCAAATTTTTGGCTGTATTAAAAAGGGTTTCTATTGTTTGTTGCGAACCCAAAACTGCCCCAGCACTAATATCACTGTGACCACCAAGATATTTTGTGGCACTATGGATAACGATATCAATCCCAAAATGAATAGGGTTTTGATTAACAGGACTCGCAAAAGTGTTGTCAATCATTGTCCATATGCCCTTATCTTTTGCCAAAGTGCTAACCCCTTTTAAATCAATAATTTTCAGGGTTGGGTTACTAGGTGTTTCAATATAAATTCCTTTGGTTTGTGGGGTTATTTCTGCCTCAAAGTCAGCAATTTGATTGCCCTTAGTAAAACTAAAATTTATGTTATACTTGGGAAATTCATGTTGAATAAAATTTCGTGTCCCCCCATATAAATCATCTTGGAAAACAACATGATCACCAGCTGAAAGGTGCGATAATAAAGCAGTACTAACTGCTGCCATTCCAGAGCTGAAAATCATTCCTTGTTCAGCACCCTCAAGTGCTGCTATTTTTTCTGCTACACCCCTTTGATTTGGCGTATTGAAATAGCGTGGATATTGTTTAATCGCGACATCATTAAAGGCATAAGAGGTTGCCATATACAAGGGAGAAATTGCACCATGATGTTGGGTGTCTTTAAGTTCTCCAGTATGAACACATTGAGTTCTAAAATCGTGCTTTTTCATGGTTATTTTTCAATCCAAGAAACGATTTCATCATCATCAGGTTCTGTGTTAGGTGAAAATACCTTGGCTAATTTACCATTTTCATCAATCAGGTATTTTTGAAAATTCCAAGTTACTTTGGAGTCCATCACCCCATTTTCAGAAGCCTCAGTAAGGAAACTGTATATCGGGTGTCGGTCTTTACCTTTTACAGATATCTTACTCATCATTGGGAAGGTTACTCCGTAATTTTTTTCGCAAAAAGCAGCAATTTCTTCATTGGAACCGGGTTCTTGACCCAAAAAATTGTTCGCTGGAAAACCGACAATTATAAAACCATCATTTTTATATTTTTCATAAAGGGCTTGTAATTTTTCATACTGATAGGTCTTACCACATTTAGAAGCGGTATTAACTATCATGATCTTCTTGCCCTTTAAGGTGTTGAAATCAAAATTATCACCGTACAAATCGGCTACTTTAAATTGGTAAATTTTATCACTCATTTGATTGTTAAATTGTGCCGATACGATAACGCTTGAGAGCGTGAGAACGAACATTAATACTTTTTTCATAATATAATTTTTACCAAATTTCGTCCATTTTTACAAGAAAAAAAAATACTGTTCCAGTTTAGACCACTTCTGCAGATAGTCCTGCATCCAACAACATGGTACATCGAGGGACTAAATCCTTGAGACTTCCTGTTTTTACGGTACATTTACCATTGTAATGGACAATGTAAGCACATTGCTCTGCCTGTTCAAAAGAATGATCGCAAATGGCAACTAAGCATTCAATAACATGATCAAAAGTGTTGACCTCATCGTTATAAAGAATGATTTCATGTTCTTTTTCTGAAAGTGTTTCCACTTCAACATCTACTTGAGGGTCAATTTGGGGTTGGGTTTTCATCACTTTATAAATTTAGCTGCAATCCAGTTTTCTTTTTCATTATTGGATAAAAATTCAAGCCCATGCAATTGACAGTGCTGTATTAAATCCGTTAAGTCGTTTTGATAAAACCCTGAGATAATTAGTATCCCCCCTGAAGTCAATTTTACAGCATAAGAGGCTATCTGCTTTAATAAAACATTTTTATTAATATTGGCTAAAATCAAATCGTATTGTTTCGTTAGATGATTGGAGTTTTCCGCTTGACTTACATTAACCTGAGAACAGTTATTTTTTTGACAATTCTCCAAAGCATTTTCTACACACCAAGAATCAATATCAACTGCATCTATAATTGCTGCATTTCTTTTTGCTGCAAGTATGGCTAACACCCCTGTTCCACATCCCATATCCAAAACTGTTTTACCACTGATTTTTTCTTCCAATAAGTAGTGTAGCATTAAGTAGGTTGTTTGATGATGGCCCGTTCCAAAGCTCATTTTTGGTGTAATAATTAACTCATAAGGAACATTGAATTTTTTGTGGAAGTCTGCACGGACAACACAGCGTTCATCAACAACAACCGGGTCGAAATTATTTTCCCATTGTTCATTCCAATTTACAGGTTGATGCGTTTGGAAAGTATAGGTTATTTGAACAGCATTATTGTTGAGAATTGGGAGGTTACTTAGCATAGTTTCCTCCCAAAAAGGTTCTTGTATATAAGCGTTTAATCCAGTATCCGTAAATTCAAAGCTTTCAAAATTAGTCTCTGAAAGAGCGGCTAATAAGAGCTCTGACCAAGGTTCATTTGGAGTAATTGTAAAACTACATTGAACGTATGGTAATGCCATTTAACATGCATTTACAATTGCCATAAAGTCCTCAGCATTTAAAGCTGCACCACCAATCAATCCACCATCAACATCTGGCTTAGAAAAAATTGCATCAGCATTTGCTGGTTTAACACTTCCTCCGTAAAGTATGGATACAGCTTCACTTAATGTTGCATCATATTGCTCCTCAATAATACTTCGAATAAAAGCATGCATTTCCTGAGCTTGTTCAGGACTTGCCGTTTCTCCTGTTCCAATAGCCCAAACAGGTTCATATGCTAAAACAATGTTTGACCATGAAGCGGCCGGGAGATCAAAAAGTGCATTGGTCAATTGGGATTTGACAACATCAAAGTAAGTGTTGTCTTTTCTTTCGCTCAATTCTTCACCGAAACAAAAAACAATTTGCATTTCATGTTTAAGAGCTGTTTTCACTTTTGCAGCCAATTCTTCATCGGTTTCCTTATAGTACGCACGACGTTCGGAGTGACCTAAAATTACAGCATGAACTCCGATACTTTTTAACATATCAGCAGAAATTTCACCAGTGAAGGCTCCTGACTCAGCAGCATTCATGTTTTGTGCGAGTACGCTAATATTAGTTCCTTCTAAAGTTGCTGCTGCAGTTGCTAATTGGGTAAATGCTGGAGCAACCATAACTTGCGCCTCTCCTTGATTTGAATGCTTTTTTAAAGCTGTCAATAAGGCTTTAGTCTCCTCATTGTTTTTATTCATTTTCCAATTTCCAGCTACTATTTTTTTTCTCATTTAAATTCGTTTAAAAAGGTTTAATCTGTGGGTCTAAATAACTATAGACCAAATCGACGACAATATTAATCATAATAAAAAGAAAAGCAATGGTTATTACGGCTCCCATTATTACAGGAATATCTAAAGTATTCAATGCATCAACAATTTCTTTTCCCAAGCCTTTCCAGCCAAAAATATACTCCACGAAAATAGCCCCAGCCAAAAGGGAAGCAAACCACCCTGAAATAGCTGTAACCACGGGGTTTAAAGCATTTTTAAGTCCATGGAAAAAAATCACCCTACGGTTGGATAAGCCTTTTGCTCGAGCAGTACGAATATAGTCAAGAGACATCACTTCCAACAAGCTACCCCGCATCAATTGAATGATTACTGCAAGGGGGCGAATTCCCAAAACAACTGCTGGAAGAAGTAAATTTTTTAAAATAATGTGATGCGATTCTCCAAAATCATCCAATTCGTAAAGATTTCCTGTCATATTTAGGTGGGTATAATTGTGTAATAAATACCCAAAAAACCACGAAAATAAAATAGCACTAAAAAAGGAGGGAATACTCATTCCAAGTGTACTGAATAATTGTAAACAAGTATCAATCCAAGTATTTTTATTTTGCATTGCTATAACGCCAAACAGAATGCCAAATAAAACAGCTATTGACATGGAAGACAAAGCCAATATAAAGGTGTTGGGAAGTGTTTCACTTATCAAAGTACTAATGGGTTTTCCTTGTTTTTGGTAGGATGTTCTTAAATAAGGGAGTTTTAATACTGTCTGGACATTTCTTCCAGTAAACAAAACAATTCCTCCATATTTATTTTTTTTATAATGGGTGAAATGATCTGGATTTAAATTGTGAAAAGAAAGCGGAGATAAGTCATTAAAATAATAGCGATACTGGGTTGCTAAAGGCAAATCAAATCCAAACTTTTTTTTAATTAGTGCTAATTGAGCACTGTCCTCGTTTTGATCCATCATCATTTGGGCTGGATCACCTGGAAGTACTGTAAAAAGAAAAAATACGAGGGTAACAACTCCTAAAAGGGATAAAATAGTACTTAAAAATTTTTCAAATACATAACTTATCATAGAGTCTCTTTCGGATTCAAATGAATTAAAGCAAAGATGGCATAATTAACAATATCTTGATAATTAGCATCCACTCCTTCGCTCACAATTGTTTCCCCATTATTGTCTTCAATTTGTTTGATGCGGAGTAATTTTTGTAGAATTAAGTCTGTTAAGGAACTTACACGCATTTCCCGCCATGCTTCACCGTAGTCATGATTCTTTGCCTGCATCAACTCAAAAGTGATTTGAATATGCTTTTCATACAGAGCAAGGGCTTCTTCATGTGAAATATCTGGTTGATCTACGACTCCTTTTTCTATTTGGATTAAAGCCATGATGGCATAGTTAATAATTCCTATAAATTCACTTTCTTGTCCTTCAGCAACTTTTCGTTGTTTATTTTGTTGTAAACCACGAATACGTTGTGTTTTTATGTAAATTTGATCTGTTAAAGATGCTAATCTTAGGATGCGCCATGCTACCCCATAATCTTTCATCTTTTTTACAAATAACAGCTTACATGATGATGAAATTGAATGATATTGTTGTTCCGTTTTTAACATTTAACCAATAATTTGTTATAAATTCCAAACATAAAATTATTACCCCGAAATTATAAATAAAAAGTTATTAAATACCTATGAATAAGACGATCAATTGTAAAGGTACACTAATTGATTTTTCGAAGCCCATGGTTATGGGCATTTTAAATCTTAGTGCAGATTCATTCTATGATGGTGGTCACTATGGTGATTTAAAAAAAGCCCTTTTTCAAGTTGAGAAAATGATTTCAGAAGGTGTGGATTTCATTGATATTGGTGCGGCAAGTAGTAAACCTGGATCAAAACTGATTGATAGTGATGAGGAGAAAAACAGGTTGTTAAATATTTTTGAAGCTTTGAGAAAAGAATTTCCCGATTCGCTTTTTTCAATTGATACGTACAATAGTTCAACTGCTGCTGCCTGTTTAGAACGAGGGGCAGTTATCATTAATGATATTTCTTCAGGGAGCATCGATCCTAATATGATGGAAACTGTTGCACAACATCAAGGGGTCTATGTGGCAATGCATATGTTAGGAACACCAGAAAATATGCAAGATGCGCCTAAATATAAAAACATTACAGAAGAACTCCTTTTGTATTTTTCGAAAATAAAGCAAAAAGCATTTGATGCAGGAATTACTGATTTAATAATTGATCCAGGATTTGGGTTCGGTAAAACGACAGAACAGAACTACGAGTTTCTTAATAATTTAGAAATGTTTCAACGGTTAGACTGTCCACTATTAATTGGTTTATCTAGAAAATCATTAATTTATAAAGTTTTAGAATCTAATCCCAGCAGTGCACTTAATGGAACTACGGCATTGCACGCTCTTAGTTTATACAAAGGCGCAAATATTTTAAGGGTTCACGATGTTAAAGAAGCCAAAGAATGTATTACGCTATTGAATATGCTTCAATAGATTTTATAACTTTACAAAAAGTAGACCTTTGAAATCATTTGAATTTTTAAATATTTCCTTTGTTGATGTTGTCGATATTCTATTGGTAGCCTTACTGCTATTCTATGTTTATAAACTCGTTAAAGGGACTGTTGCGATCAATATTTTTATTGGTATTGTCATCATATATATCATTTGGAAACTTACAGATGCACTCAATATGGATGTTCTAAGTAACATATTGGGAAATTTTATTAGCGTTGGTTTTTTTGCATTGATTGTTGTGTTTCAACAAGAAATCAGAAAGTTTTTACTACTTATTGGATCCACCAATTTCGCGTCTCGTCGTAATGTAGTTCGATATTTTAAATTTTTAAATCAAAATAAATTAACCTCCGATTTAAATATATCGTCTCTTTTAAAAGCTTGTAAAAACATGTCTAAAGAAAAGACAGGAGCACTTATCATTTTGGAAAGAAGTAATAATCTAGAATTTGTAAAAACCTCTGGCGATATTGCCGATATTGAATTAACCTCACAAATTCTAGAAACTATTTTCTTTAAAAATAGTCCCTTACATGATGGTGCCATTGTCGTAAAAAACAATAAAATTACTGCAACTCGGGTGATACTTCCTGTTTCGGATTCCAACGCTATCCCATCGCGTTTTGGTCTTCGACATCGTGCAGCTATCGGAATTACTGAAAAAACAGATGCTTTGGCGGTTGTCATCTCAGAACAAACTGGAAAAGTATCATATGTGAAAAACGGAAGTTTCTGTCCTTTTAAGAATATTGAAGAATTACACGGAATTATCTTGGCAGATCTTTCTTCCTAGTGTAATACGTTTTAAGCAGTTTCAGAAGTCAAAAACTGAACATCGTGTAGTTTAGCATAAAACCCATTGGGAATATTTTTTAATTCCTCATGAGTTCCAACCTCTACAATACTTCCTTTATCCATAACTACTATACGATCAGCATTCTTAATAGTAGCCAGACGATGTGCAATAATAATAGACGTTTTGCCTTTAGTAATCGTATTGGTTGCTTTTTGAATGATTTCCTCAGAATAGGTATCAATAGAAGAAGTCGCCTCATCCAAAACCAAAATACTTGGATTGGAAATATACGCCCTTAAAAAAGCAATTAATTGGCGTTGACCCGAAGAAAGCATCAATCCTCGTTCTTTCACATTATAGCTATAACCACCTGGTAAAGAAGTGATAAAATCATGAACCCCGATTTCTTTTGCAGCTTTAATCACTTCATCCATACCTAAGTTTTCATCAAAAAGAGTGATATTATTAAAAATGGTATCCGCAAATAAAAATACATCTTGAAGGACAACCGCTACATGGTCTCGTAGCTGCGATAATTCATACTCTCGGATAGACACATCATCGATATATATTTGTCCATCGTCAAATTCGTAAAAACGAGAAAGTAAATTAATTATTGTTGACTTACCAGCACCTGTTGCACCGACAATGGCAATAGTTTCTCCGGGTTCAATGGTTAAAGAGATTCCGTGAAGTATTTCTTCACCTGGTATATAGGAAAAACGAAGCTCTTCAAATTTTATACGTCCTTTAATTTGTTTTTCAGTAATTATTCCCTGATCCATTATTTGACTTTCTGTCTCTAAAATGGTGAAAATTCTTTCTGCAGCTACCATCCCCATTTGTAATTGATTGAACTTATCGGCAATTTGACGTAAGGGACGATAAAGCATCTGAGACATTTGAATGAATAAAAAAACAGTTCCAATCGAAATACTTCCTCCTGAAACAAGATTAAACCCACCATACCACACCAACAATCCAATGGTCACAGAAGTAGATATCTCCGCTATAGGAAAGAAAATAGAGTTGAACCAAACCGTTTTTAACCACGCTTTTTTATGCAGTTCATTGATTGCCTTAAATTTTTTATACTCAATGCGTTCTCTGTGAAACAATTGAACTACTTTGATACCACTAATACGCTCTTGAACAAATGAATTTAGATTGGCAACCTGAAGGCGAACATCTTCAAAAGCGTTTTTCATTGACTTTTGAAAAAGACGTGTAGCATAAACGAGAACAGGAAGAACTAAAAAAACAATAAGCGATAATCGCCAATCGATTAGGAGCATAACCGAAATTACTAAGCCCATTTTTAAAAAATCTGCGATAATCATAAAAAGACCCTGCGAAAAAATACTCGCTATGGTTTCAATATCATTTACAGCTCGAGTAACAAGTCGGCCAACAGCGGTTTTATCAAAATAGGCTAACTTAAAATGAATGATTTTTTGGAATAAATCGTTTCGTAAATCCTTGACTACTTTTTGACCTAACCAATTGGCATAAAAAACGAAAATAAATTGAAACATCACCTCCATGATTAAAGTCCCTAACATCAAAAGGATCATAAATAACATTCCTTCGAAGTTTTTAAGCTTGATGTAATCGTCGACAGTGATTTTAAGCAAATAAGGAGTAAGCGTAGAAAATGCCGACAGTAAAATTGCGGAGATAAGAACAAAATAATATGTTCGTTTATAGGGACTGACAAACTTCATCAGTTTGCCAAATAATTTTAAATCAAAAATTTTACCGCTTACTGCTGCCATTATATATAGATCGATTTTGGATATGTAATCTTTGAAAGAAAAAGTCCCTGAGCAGGAACGGAAAACCCAGCCTTTGATCGATTCTTACTTTCTATAATCATTGAAAATTCTTTATCATTAATTTTACCTTCACCAACATTTATTAGCGTCCCAACAATTGCCCTAACCATATTACGTAAAAAACGGTTGGCGGTTATGGTAAAGATATAACCATTTTCACTCTTATCCCATGCTACTGAATGGATCTTGCATAAAAATGTTTTAACATCTGTATGGGTCTTTGAGAAGCATTCAAAATCATCATACTTAAGAAGTAGTTGTGCTGCTTTATTCATGGCTTCTACATTTAATTCACCCTTGAAGAAAAAATGAAGATCATTATTAAAGGCCATTTTACGAGTAGCTATATAATATTCATAGCTCCGCGTAAGGGCATCAAATCGGGCATGAGCATTTGCATCTACCTTTTTAAGTTCATGAACAGCTATGTCCTGACTCATAAATTGATTGAGTTGATAAACGAGTTGCTCTTCTTGAAGTTCTGAAAGCTCAGCATCAAAATGAGCTACCATAAACTTCGCATGAACTCCTGCATCAGTCCTTCCTGCACCAACAACAGTAATGGAGGTTCTTAAAAGCGTGGACAACGCATGTTCTAAAACTTCTTGAACGGTAATAGCATTGGGTTGTTTTTGCCAACCATGATAGTTTTTACCGTGGTAGGAAAACTCTAAAAAGTAACGCATTCAAATTATATCTTTTACGAATATAAATGGAATTATCTGTTCGTCCTATTTGATGTTTAATGATTTAAATTTTTTCTTCAAAACAACTTACTTTATACTCAATTTTTGGGGAGTAGTTCATTTGAATTTTTAAATTTATAGCAAATTAAACCTTTGAAAAACATCCTTCTACTTTCCGATACCCATTCGCATCTTGATGATCGTATTTTAAACTACGTTCATCAAGCGGATGAGATTTGGCATGCTGGAGATATTGGTACTGTAGCGGTTAGTGATACCCTTGAAAAAATAAAACCCCTTAGAGCTGTATATGGCAATATTGATGGGCAAGAGTTACGCAATATACATCCAAAAACACTCGAATTTAGTTGTGAAGGTGTCGCTGTAATGATTACTCATATTGGAGGGTACCCGGGCAGATATGTTCCAAAAATCCGAAAGCTTATTGATAAAAAAAAACCAGCGCTTTTTATCAGTGGTCATTCCCATATTTTAAAAGTAATGAATGATTCAAAAAGAAATTTACTTCATATGAATCCTGGTGCTTGTGGTAAATCGGGATTTCATAAGATTAGAACCATGTTACGCTTCCGATTACAGGAAGGAAAAATTGAAAACCTTGAAGTAATTGAATTGGGGTTGCGAGGAGAACTAACGTAATCGATCAACGGAACGAACCAAATCTTCATCTTTTTTAATTGATCTATTGGCGATTATTAAAAAGTATATCGCTAGAGGAATGCATAGAAGTACTCCAAAAGTTGCATCAATAGCTTCTTGGCTGATCATTATAAACCCAAAAAAAAGTAATTCTACAAGGAGAAGTAGACCAGCAATTCTATTGAGCTGAATTTGTAGAGGTCTTCGTTTATATAGAAAAAGACTAATTAACACCATAACAAAACCTATTAAATTTAAGTAACGAAATAAAGGAACTACCTCACTGAATTTAGTGGATATCTGTATAGGGAAAAGCAAAAAAAGGCTTACCATCAACACCATGGCAATGATTATATAAACAGATTGAATGCGTTGAATCATTTATTTTTTTCTGTAAAATTAACTTTTTTTTAAAAATGAAATTATTTAAATAAAATTTGTAGATTTGAACAGCTTTATTTAGTAAGGCAATTCCCTCTTAATATTTACTATATCCAAAACAAATTTATTATTCCTATTCATGTACGAGATTGCTACATTAAAAACAAAAAAATTACCTGACCTACAGGAAATTGCAAAAAAACTTGGTGTAAAACGAATCACAGGCTTAAAGAAGCTGGATTTAATTTACCAAATAATTGACTTTTTAGCCTCTAAACCAGACGACGAACCAGTTGTTGAAAAAGTTAAACCTGAAATTAAAAAAATTGAAACGAAAGCTCCTTTCGTAGCTCCGGTTAAAAAACCTGAAAAAAACATCAAGAGAGAGAGAGATGTTAAGGTTGAGACTCCCCAAAAACAACATCGCCCTCAGAAAAAATCTAATCACAACAGAAATAACAATGGTGAAGTAAACCATAATAGAGATAACCGAAACCGCTATCGTGAACCCGATTATGAATTTGAAGGGATCGTTGAAACAGAAGGTGTTTTGGAAATTATGTCTGAAGGTTATGGTTTCTTAAGATCCTCAGATTATAACTACCTCTCCTCCCCCGATGATGTTTATGTTTCTCAATCGCAAATTCGTCTTTTTGGTTTAAAAACTGGAGATACCGTATTGGGTTCTGTACGTCCACCTAAAGAAGGAGAAAAATATTTTCCATTAATTAAGGTTGACCTTATCAATGGACTCAACCCAAAGGTGGTAAGAGATCGTGTTTCTTTTGAACACCTTACCCCCCTATTCCCTCAAGAAAAATTTAATCTTGCAGATAAAAGTAGTACCATTTCCACACGTATAATGGATTTGTTTGCACCCATTGGAAAAGGTCAAAGAGGAATGATTGTTTCTCAACCTAAAACGGGTAAAACAATGTTGCTTAAAGATATTGCTAATGCTATTGCAGCCAATCATCCTGAAGTTTTTCAATTGATCCTTTTGATTGATGAACGACCGGAAGAAGTTACGGATATGCAGCGTAATGTAGATGGGGAGGTTGTAGCCTCTACATTTGACGAGCCAGCAGACCGACATGTTCGTGTAGCAAATATTGTATTAGAGAAAGCCAAAAGGTTGGTAGAATGTGGTCATGATGTGGTAATCTTATTGGATTCAATCACTCGTTTAGCGAGAGCTTATAACACGGTTCAACCTGCATCAGGGAAAATCCTTAGTGGTGGGGTTGATGCAAATGCACTTCACAAACCCAAACGCTTTTTTGGTGCTGCAAGAAATATCGAAAACGGAGGATCACTTTCCATAATCGCTACTGCTCTTACTGAAACAGGGTCTAAAATGGACGAAGTAATCTTTGAAGAATTTAAAGGAACTGGAAACATGGAACTTCAATTGGATAGAAGAATTTCTAACAGACGTATTTTCCCTGCCATCGATTTAATTTCTTCCAGTACCCGTCGTGATGATTTATTATTGGATGAAAACACCATTCAACGCATGTGGATCATGAGAAAGTATCTCGCAGATATGAACCCTGTTGAAGCCATGGAATTTATCAATGATCGTTTTAAAAGAACCAAAAACAATGAAGAGTTTTTGATTTCCATGAATGCTTAAATGATCAAATCACTTCAAACAAAAAATGCCCCTTAATAAGGAGCATTTTTTTTATTTTAATTATTCTTTAATTACAAAGAAGCTACGTGCTTAGAAAGTTTTGACTTTAAATTAGCCGCTTTATTTGCGTGAATAATATTTTTCTTAGACAATTTATCTACCAAAGAAACTACCGTTGGAAACTGTTTGAGTGCGTCATTTTTATCCGTAGTTTCTCGAAGTTTACGAACAGCATTTCGTGCAGTTTTGTGTTGGAAACGATTTCTAAGACGTTTCTTGTTGTTTGAACGAATACGTTTTAAAGCAGATTTGTGATTTGCCATATATTTTATTTTAAAATTGTAGCCCGTAGGGGAGTCGAACCCCTCTTTCTAGGATGAAAACCTAACGTCCTAACCGATAGACGAACGGGCCATGATTTTTTTTTCGTTGGCAAATGTAATTGTATTATTATTATTATACAACCTTTATTTCATGCAAATTGCAACCTTTTTTGGTAAGCGAATTAAAAAAAGTTCCAAAACAGCATTTCAGGATTGATTTACTTATGAAAAAAAGAATAGGCACTACCCCACCAGAAATTAATAGGCTTTGGCAAAAAGAACACGCTGCTTTGAAGGTTGGCCACTAAATATACATCGACCTTCTTCCAAGGGATTATCCATGGGGATACATCGAATAGTTGCTTTGGTTTCCTTTTTTATGGCCTCTTCAGAAGCTGTGGTACCATCCCAATGTGCTGCTATAAAACCTGTTTTGGAATTGAGCACCTCTTTAAATTCATCATAACTTTCGACCTTTGTGATGTGTTGATCTCTAAATGTTTTCGCCTTAGTAAAAAGCTGTCCCTGCATTTCCTCTAAATTCTTTTTGATTTCTTCAAGCAATTTTGAAAGGGGGACTGTTGTTTTGGTTAACGTATCACGCCGCGCCATTTCAACCATATTATTTTCTAAATCCCTAGGGCCAATTGCAATTCGGATAGGAACACCTTTTAGTTCATATTCATTAAACTTAAACCCGGGCTTAAAATTATTTCTATTGTCAAATTTGACACGAATGTTATGTTGCTGGAGATCCGCTTTAATTTTATCGGCAACAGTAGCTATTTGCTTTTGCTGTTCTTCTCCTTTGTAAATTGGAACAATAACAACCTGAATGGGGGCAAGATTAGGAGGTAATACCAAACCATTATCATCACTATGCGTCATGATCAATGCGCCCATTAAACGTGTTGAAACGCCCCACGATGTTGCCCAAACATGCTCTAATCCACCAGTAGTGGTAGCAAATTTTACATCAAAGGCTTTAGCAAAGTTTTGTCCTAAAAAATGGGATGTCCCAGCTTGAAGGGCTTTCCCATCTTGCATTAATGCTTCAATACAAAAGGTTTCCACTGCCCCAGCAAAACGCTCTGAAGCTGTTTTAACACCTTGAATAACGGGTATGGCCATATAATTTTCAACAAATTCCGCGTAAACAGAATTCATTAACCTGGCCTCTTCAATGGCTTCGGCTTCAGTAGCATGAGCAGTATGCCCTTCTTGCCATAAAAATTCAGCGGTCCTCAAAAATAATCGAGTTCGCATTTCCCAACGGACCACATTAGCCCATTGATTAATCAAAATAGGTAAATCACGATAGGATTGTATCCAATTTTTATACGTACTCCATATGATCGCTTCACTCGTGGGACGAACTACCAATTCTTCCTCCAATTTTGCATCAGGATCTACAACGAGTTTTCCTGAGTTATGCTCGTCATTTTTTAATCGGTAATGGGTTACAACAGCACATTCTTTGGCAAATCCTTCAGCATTTTTTTCTTCTGCCTCAAATAAACTCTTGGGAACAAATAATGGAAAATAGGCGTTTTCATGACCCGTATCCTTAAACATTTTATCAAGCTGCGCTTGCATCTTTTCCCATATTGCATATCCGTAGGGCTTAATCACCATACAGCCACGTACAGCGGAGTTTTCCGCTAAATCAGCTTTGACAACTAATTCATTATACCATTTCGAATAATCTTCCTTTCTTGAGGTGAGTTTCTTGCCCATAATTAAGTTTGGCATTAAATTTGCCTATATTGTATCATATTAGTTATTGCTGCAAAACTACACTATTTTGTGTAAAACTTTAAAACGAAAATATTATGAAAACAATCCGATTATTCAAGAGCCCAATCTTATTGAACTTTATTCTTTTTTCGTTATTTGTTGTAGTGGGTTGTGGCTCATTTCAAGGGTCGTCTTACTATGGAACTGACGGTATCTATGCAGATGCAATTAATCAAGAAACCTACACTACAAATCCAGTAGCTCAACAGGCTTCCAACAATTCCAACCAATCCTCTTACTATTCTGAATATTTTGATAGTATTTCTGATGAATACACTAATGAAGTTGAAGAAGATGGAAACCAATACTTTACTGATACAGAAAACTATACCAATAGTAATAATGTCAATCAAAGCGGAGCAACAAACTATTCGCAAACACCTTGGGGGACCAATACGACACAAACGGAAATTTATGTAATCAATAATAATCGTCCTTTTAACTATTGGGGCTTTAACGATTTCCGTTATGGATTTGCTTCATACTATGACTATTACTACAGTCCTTTTTACTGGAGCTATAATCCTTATCGTTTTAACCGTTTTGGTGGATGGGGAGGCTTTTATGATCCTTTCAATTATGGGTCGTACAGCTATTATAATGGATACTATAACCCATATTATGGTCCTTATTACAATAATTTTGGGTATTACAATAATGGGTGGAATGGCCGATTTTTTAGACAAAATAGAAGAAACAATTATAGAAATAGTTTTGCAAGCGTCAACAGTAGACGTGGAGAACGAAACTACGCCAACAGTAGGAGTGGTAGTAGTTCAAGCAATTCAAGAAGGGAGTCAAAAACGAACTCAAGTAATGATTTAGATGTTAAAATTGCAATGAACCGACTCAATGTAGGGAGAGGAACGTATGTACGCGGTGTGAACGGAAGAATTCAAGCGACGTCTCAAAATAATATACAATCTAGCGCAGGAGGTTCTAGAGCAAGTGCTTCAGTAAATGGAGCAACAAGCACTGGAGGTGGAAGAGCAAGCTCGAGTAGTGTCGTGGGTTCAAGAAACGGGAATAGCTCTCAAGTACGTTATGGATCAAATGGTGCTGTAAAAACACGCTCACAAA
Organism: Flavobacteriaceae bacterium; assembly: GCA_965662885.1. Lineage (GTDB taxonomy): Bacteria > Bacteroidota > Bacteroidia > Flavobacteriales > Flavobacteriaceae > CBFIJI01. The sequence goes on from CBFIJI010000022.1 coordinate 16,280, forward strand.
TAAATAATGGAACGCCTTCTCCTCGAGGGAGTGTTCGCAGCAATTCTGGCAATACATCAGCCGTTCAAAATAGTACAACCATAACAGGAGATCGCTATACACAAGTTCGCTATGGAACTAATGGGGCAGTCAAAACACAACCAAGAAGGACGAACGGAACTGTACAACAAAATAATGTACGGAACAATTCGAGAAAAGGTAAAGTCACCCGAAGTCGAAATACGAACTCCAGTGGTCGCTTTTCACAATCTCGTTATGAAACAAATAAAAGAGCAATACAACGTTCAAATACGCGATTAAATTATAAAAATAGAACACAAAATTATTCTTCAAAATCTAATTCCTTTTCAAGACCTTCTAGAAGCTCACAGTCTTATTCAAGACCCAGCTCTTCTTCCAGTCGAAGTAGTGGATCAAGCTTTAGATCGTCAAGTTCGAGTTCAAGAGGTGGTTCCAGCTCAGGAAGAAGTAGTTCTAGTGGTAGAAGAAACAACTAAATATTTGAAATAAATTATTAAAAAAATTGCTATGAAAAGATTTTATACAGCCATACTTATGGCCTTATCCCTCATTCAACTAGCTAATAGTCAGTCAATTAAAGATTTAGTTAATTACAATAAGACCGAATTATCTGGCTCTGCTCGCTTTACTGCTTTGGCGGGCGCATTTGGAGCTCTGGGTGGTGATTTGTCAGCAATAGGAATCAATCCTGCTTCCTCTTCTGTTTTCCTTCATTCTGAAATCGGATTGACAGCTACTTTTGAAGATAAGGCATATCAAACGAGTTACTTTAACACCAATACGGAATCCAAATTCTCCAAATTTAAATTTGATCAATTCGGTGCGGTATTTGTTTTTAACAATAGCGATGCCAATGCTGATTGGACACGAGTCAGTTTCGCCATAAATGTTGATGATGTTGCCAAATTCAATGATAATTATTATGTTGTTGGGACAAACCCATTAAATAGTATCGACAGTTATTTCTTGTACTATGCCGATGGTTTAGAGTTTAGTAATCTTCGTTTATATGATGACGAAACCATCAACGAAGTCTATCAAATTCTAGGAGAAGATATTGGCTACGGAGCACAACAAGCTTTCTTGGGTTACCAAAGTTTTTTAATCGATCCTACAATTGATGCAGATAATACAACTACCTATGTATCCAATGCCAACTACAACAATGTACAACACGACTATTTATACGCTAGCGAAGGATATCACCGTAAATATAGCTTGAATTTTAGTGCACTGTATCGCAATTTTTTACACTTAGGAATGAATATAAACATGTACACACTATCCTTAAAACAAGCAGATAAACTGTTGGAGTTTGGTTATACCGAAAATTCGTTTATTCAAGATGTAGAATTCCAAAATGAGCTCATCACCTTAGGGGAAGGAATATCTGTCCAGCTGGGAGCTATTGCACGAGTTAGTAAAAACGTGAGACTAGGTTTAACTTATGACAGTCCAGAATGGATGACTTTACAAGATGAAACTCGACAATATATTATAACATCACGTTTATCAGATCAGGGAATTATTGAGGAAACCATTGCTCCAGATGTCATAAATTATTATTCAGAAACACGTGTTAAAATACCTTCTAAATTAACAGGGAGTTTCGCTTATGTATTTAAAAACGTTGGACTTCTTTCATTTGATTACAGTTATTCTGACTACAGTAATGTAGCGTTTATTACCAATGATGACAACTTCTTCCAAAGCATCAATCAGCAAGCCAAAAATCTTTTAAAACCTGCATCAACTATCCGTATAGGGGGAGAAATTATCTTGGGACAAATAACGCTAAGAGGTGGTTTCTTCACTGAAGAAGGACATAGAAAAGACAATTCAGATGAACGAAAAGGAATTAGCTTTGGTCTAGGATATGATTTTGGTGGAAGTGCACTAAATCTATCTGTAATTAATCAGTCAACAAATGCCATCAATTCACTTTACAGTAATGGATTGACGGATAGTTATCTCTTAAATCAAGAACAGTATTCAGTAATGCTGAGCTACAATTTTAAACTTTAAATTACTGTTTCGCTATTCGTAAATGTAAGCTTAGGATAATCTATAATTAACTATCTTTGTACAACTTTTTGCGAATATGAAAATAGAAAAATTGATTACTGAAAACATCAATGAAATTGGTGACAGCCACTTTTCAAACAATGCACAAACGCCGTTAAGAGAGGATGCATTTAAGTTAAGCCCTGAAGAAAAGATTGATATTATTAAAAAGAATGTTTATAATATCCTTGAAACTTTAGGAATGGATTTGACGGATGACAGCCTAAAAGGGACACCCCTTAGAGTGGCTAAAATGTATGTCAATGAGATTTTTGGTGGTTTATATCCAGAATCAAAACCTGTAGCTTCAACTTTTGAAAACTCCTATAAATATGGGGAAATGCTTGTAGAAAAAAACATCACACTCTATTCTACTTGCGAACATCATTTATTGCCCATTATTGGTAAGGCTCATATTGCATATATATCAAACGGAACTGTTGTGGGGCTTTCTAAAATGAATCGTATTGTAGAATATTATGCGAAGCGACCACAAGTTCAGGAACGTTTAACACTTCAAATAATACAAGAATTACAAGAGGTAATGAACACTAAGGACGTAGCCTGTGTCATTGATGCCAAACATCTCTGTGTAAATTCAAGAGGAATAAAAGACATTAGCAGTAGCACAGTTACAGCAGAATACGGCGGTGTGTTTAAGGAAGAAGAAAAAAAACGTGAATTCTTGGATTTTATTAAATTAGAAACTGAATTTTAATGGATTCTAAACTCCTTGTTTTTAATTCACTTTCTGGAAAGAAAGAACATTTTAAATCGATCGTACCCAATCATGTTGGAATGTACGTTTGTGGGCCTACCGTTTACAGTAACGTTCATCTTGGAAATTGTAGAACCTTTATTTCGTTCGATTTAATCTTTCGTTACCTAAAACATTTAGGCTATAAGGTTCGTTATGTCCGAAATATTACAGACGCTGGGCATCTGGAAAATGATGCAGATGAGGGAGAAGATCGAATCTCCAAAAAAGCACGTCTTGAAAAAATTGAACCGATGGAAGTTGTTCAACGCTATACGGTTGACTTTCACCAAACATTGGCTAAATTTAACACCATTCCTCCCAGTATTGAACCCACAGCTACTGGACATATCGTAGAACAAATTGAGTTGATTAAAGGCATCCTAGAGGCTGGTTTCGCTTACGAAGTTAAAGGCTCCGTTTATTTTGATGTCTTGAAGTTCAATACGGTTACTCCCTATGGAAAATTAAGTGGTCGAAACATAGAAGACCTCATTCACAATACCAGAACTTTGGAAGGTCAAAGCGATAAAAAAAATCCACAAGATTTTGCACTTTGGAAAAAGGCTGAACCAAAACATATTATGCGATGGACTTCACCTTGGGGAGATGGATTCCCAGGATGGCATTTGGAATGTACTGCCATGAGTACTAAATATCTAGGAGATCAATTCGATATTCACGGTGGTGGAATGGATTTAAAGTTCCCACATCACGAATGTGAAATTGCTCAAGCTGAAGCAATACATAAAAAATCTCCAGTCAACTACTGGCTCCATGCAAATATGCTTACCCTAAATGGTAAGAAAATGGCTAAATCGACTGGAAATAATATTTTACCAGAAGAAATGTTTGAAGGAACTAATCCAATGTTTAGCAAAGGATATTCCCCTGAAGTTGTTCGCTTTTTTATGCTTCAAGCACACTACAGAAGTATCATGGATATTAGTGAAGTTGCTTTGCAAGCATCTGAGAAAGGGTTTCAACGCTTATTGGATGGTTTAGAAACACTGCGGAAATTAACACCTTCTACAAGCAGTAGTTTTGACATAAGTCTTTGGACTAATAAAGCATATGCAGCAATGAATGATGACTTTAACAGTCCAATTCTCATTGCGCAATTATTTGAAGCTGTCAAATACATCAATGCAGTCAAAAATGGCCAACAACAAATTGATGAAAAAACAAAAAAGGAGTTACTTGATACAATGACTGCTTTTATTTTTGATGTGCTAGGTTTAAAGGAAGTCGATCAACAACAAGATTCGAAAAGTGCCGATCAACTAAATAAAACAGTTGAACTGTTAATTAATTTAAGAAATTCAGCACGTGATAATAAAGAATTTGAAACTTCCGATCAAATTCGAAACGCCTTAAAAGCAATGGGGATCTCCCTAAAAGATTCGAAAGAAGGAACTGATTTTACCATTCAATGAAAATTTTACGAAGAATCCTTCTTGCACCTTTTCTTTTTCTAATTAGTCTCTATCAAAACTTAATTTCTCCCCTACTCCCTCCAAGCTGTCGGTTTCAACCAACATGCTCGCAATACAGTAAACAAGCTCTAATCAAACACGGTCTTTTTTGGGGTGGATGGCTCAGTGTCAAAAGAATTTTAAAATGCCACCCATGGGGTGGGTCAGGCTACGATCCAGTTCCATAAAATAAATTGACTACGGTCTTTTATTTTTAATTAATTTGCATAATATATCTGAAAAACCTAACAACAATGAATCTTCTAAAAATCAATTGGGCTCCAAACGAAACATTATTTGAGATTGGAGGTTTTGGAATACACATTTACAGTCTAATGTTTATAATTGCGTTTTCATTAGGCTATTATTTATTTAAGAGAATATATATCAAAGAGGATGTTGATATTGATTTAATAGAACCTCTTTTTGTTTATACGGTACTTTCAACACTTATTGGAGCTCGTTTAGGAGAAGTCTTTTTTTATAGTTGGGATTACTATCAAAATCACCTTATAGAAATACTTCTACCCATTAGAGAACGCAGTGGTTCACAAATTTTATTTGGTTTAATTAAAGGCTATCAATTTATAGGTTTCCGAGGTTTGGCTAGCCACGGTGCTGTTATTGGAATTGTAACAGGCCTTTATTTTTATCAGCGTAAATACAAATACAAAACCTTAATTTGGATTCTTGACCGATTGGTAATCCCCGTATCCATTGGTGGTGCTTTTGTAAGAATAGGTAATTTTTTCAATTCAGAAATTGTTGGAAAATTTACGAACTCTGACTTTGGTGTCGTCTTTGTAAACAATGGTGAAACCATGGCGAGACACCCCGCACAACTTTATGAATCCATAGGATATATCCTCCTTTTTATTATTCTAAACAAGATTTATGCTACAGATAAGAAATACTATCCTGGCTATTTACTTGGGGTATTTTTTATTGGGATGTTCAGTATGCGTTTTTTAATTGAATTTGTTAAAGAAAGTCAAGGTGGTTTTGAAGAAGTGCTTCCACTACTCTCAACAGGACAATGGTTAAGCCTCCCATTAATAGCTATTGGTGGTATTCTTGTATACAGAAGCTATAAAATTGATTCCTGATGAAAATAACCGTTAAACTGTTTACCTTAAGCCTATTATTTCTGGCTTGTACATCAAAAAAGAAAACAGTTAGAACGGTGGATATCCAATTTTCTAAAGAAGGGGTTTTAACCGTTTTGGATGGGAATAATCAGCCGTTAACAGCTTTTGATATAGAAATTGCTGATACTGATTTTGAGCGACAAAATGGATTAATGTATCGGGAAACAATGAAAGATTCACAAGGAATGTTCTTTATTTTTGAAAAAGAAAAACCTCTTTCTTTTTACATGAAAAACACCTATTTAGCCTTGGATATACTTTACATTAATGCACAGAAAGAAATTATTGATATCCATAAAAACACCTCCCCTTTAGATCCGGATAATATTCCCTCAAAATTACCCGCTCAATATGTATTAGAAATAAAAGCTGGACTATCTTCCCAGATAGGTATTCGAGAGGGAATGTATATAAAGTACACAAATTAAACACCTGTAGAAAAATGAATTTAGATCAATTAAAATATCCCATTGGAAAATTTGAGTGGGTTGTGGGTTTATCACAAGAAGCGTTAAAGAAGCAAATTCAAACCCTAAGAAGTTTCCCTAAAGAATTAACCGAAATGGTTACTCCAATCTCCGATGATATGTTACAAAAGCGATACCGACCTGATGGATGGACAATTGCCCAAGTTGTACATCATATTGCTGACAGTCATTCCCATAGCTATTTGCGATGTAAACATGCCATCTTGGAAGATACTCCTGACATAAAGGATTACAACGAAGATGATTGGGCGAATTTAACAGACGGTTCAAGTATTGACATTCAACCTAGCCTCTTGATGATACAGGGTATTCACCTTCGATGGGTATTGTTTTTAGAACTACTCAAAGAAGCTGATTTTAAAAAAACGTATTTTCACCCACAGCGGGGAAAGCACTATCCACTAGATACAACAACAGCACTCTATGCATGGCATTGTAAGCACCATTTAGCCCATATTAAAAACACACTGCTTCAACCCTACGAATAAAAAAAACCACCGTTTTAAGCGGTGGTTTTTTTTATGTGTTTTATTTTATTACTATTCTTTTTTATTTTTTTTAGTAGTATCATACATTACTGGAGTAGCAATAAATACAGAGGAATATGTACCAACAAGAACCCCGACAATCAAGGCAAACATAAAGCCAC
>CBFIJI010000023.1:0-22849 GCA_965662885.1 Flavobacteriaceae bacterium
CAAAGTGTGCAACAAATGATTGAAGACGGCACCTCCTCTTTTATTGAAGTAGGTCCAGGGAAAGTTTTACAAGGGCTGGTTAAAAAAATTGACCGAACTATGGAAACTGCTTCTGCCTCCCTTTAACTTCTAAAGGCGTGTCTAAAAGAACACTTAATTTTTTCTCCTAGCTTCTACAGCTAACCCACTTTCTTATTCAGAATACGGATAATTAGCTGGTTATATTAAATTGAAAAACGGTCTCTGTTTATCCAAGCTGTTGAATTAAAGAGTTACTATTTTAGTTAATATTCAGTATCTTTGATATAAACCCCATACCCAGATCTCCATGATCCCAAAAGAACTGTCAATAACTCATAAACCATTACCAATTAGCATTAGACACTTTGATTCTTCTATTGGTTGAAGACGCAGATACTGGGTGACCAAAAATGAAAGGACTATGCAACTTAACTTAAATGCGACCCTATGTTGTCCAAATTGTGGGCATAAAGAAGAAAAAGTAATGCCTACCAAGGCATGTCAATTTTTTTACGGATGTAAAAATTGTAACACTCTTTTAAAACCTAAAGAAGGTGACTGTTGCGTGTACTGCAGTTATAGTGACCAAAAATGCCCCCCCGTTCAAATTAAACAACAGCAGCTTTAGAATGCCCAATTAAGTAGGTGAACCAACCTAATTCTCCATAATTTTATGTAATCGCCTTATTTTAAAAAATCGAGTACTGCAGTGGTGATAAATGAAATTTGTTCTGGATCTAATTCAGAGTGCATAGGTAAAGAAATCACCTCTTTTACCAGTTGATTGGTTATTGGAAATTCTTCCGCTTTGAATTCTGGACGAACATAGGCCTTTTGCGCATGCAAAGGAATAGGATAATAAACGCCACAGGGAATTCCCAAATCGTTAAGGTGTTGCACCAGTCCATCCCGATCATGATTAATAATCCGTAGGGTATATTGATGAAACACGTGAGAACTACATTCTCCTTCTCTAATGGGAGTAATAATATGAGGATGGTCTTTTAATATTTCTGAATACCGAATAGCAGCTTCTTTTCGACGCTCATTGTAAAAATCGAGATAGTTTAGTTTGACTTTTAAAATAGCCGCTTGAATGGAGTCCAATCGTGAATTTACGCCAATGACATCATGATGATAACGTTTGTACATCCCGTGGTTGACAATTCCTCTAATGTAATGGGCTAATGCATCATCATTGGTTAAAATAGCACCTCCATCTCCATAAGCACCTAAGTTTTTGGACGGAAAGAAAGAGGTCGCTGCAACATGACCGATTGCTCCGGTTTTTACTTTTGATCCATCTTTTTTAGTATAGGTGGCACCAATACCTTGAGCGTTATCTTCTACCACATAAAGTCCGTGCTTGTTGGCAATTTCCATAACGGCATCCATATCAGCAGTTTGACCAAACAAATGAACGGGAATAATGACTTTTGTTTTAGGCGTGATGGCTTTTTCAATAGCCGCTGGATCTATATTAAAGGTCTCCGGATTCACATCTACCAAAACAGGAGTAAGCTGAAGTAATGCAATAACCTCAACCGTAGCTGCAAAAGTAAAATCTGCAGTAATTACCTCATCCCCAGGCTGAAGTTTTAATCCCATCAAGGCAATCTGTAAGGCATCTGTTCCATTGGCACAGGGAATCACATGTTTCACCCCAACATAAGCCTCTAAATCTGATTGAAATGACTTGACGGCTGGTCCATTAATAAAGAAAGCGGAAGAAACTACTTCCTGAACAGCTGTGTCTATTTCTTCTTTTATTGTTTCGTATTGACCCTGCAGGTCAACCATTTGAATTTTTTTCATAGCAAAATAATATCCAAATTTATAAAACCTAATACATTCAATGCGGTTAAGAACAACTATTTTTGATGAAAATTAAAAGCATTGCGTTTTCTGTATCGTTTTTTTGTTTCTTTATTGCTATCGAGCTTAAAAATTGCACGTTTATTTTCGAAACGGGTTGACCAACTTTTAAACGGTCACCAGAATGAAAAAATAAAACTCGAGGCACTTCCACTGTCAAAAGACGATTTTACATTATGGTTTCATACGGCCTCTTTAGGGGAGTTTGAACAGTGCCGACCCTTGATAGAACAGTGTAAAAGAGCCATTCCAAAGGCCAAAATCCTTCTCAGCTTTTTCTCGCCTTCTGGTTATGAAATTCAAAAAAACTATCCCTTGGCCGATGGGGTGTGTTATCTTCCTTTCGACACTCCAAAAAAAGTTGCTTTTTTCCTTGATCGTTTTCAACCACAACTTGCTGTATTGGTGAAATATGAATTTTGGCCCAACTATCTTTTTGAACTCCATCAAAGGAAGATTCCTGTTTTTTCTGTATCGAGCCGTTTTCAAAAAAATCAAATTTTCTTTAAATCGTATGGCCAATGGATGTTAAAACAACTGGATTATATCACCCATTTTTTTGTACAAGACCTAGCTTCAAAACAGCTTTTAGAAGCCCATAACTTTTCAAATGTCACCCTAAGTGGGGATACCCGAATGGACCGTGTTTTAGAAATTAAAAAAAACTGCATCGCTATCCCTGAGATTGAAAGCTTCCTCGAAGGAAAACCATGTGTAGTAATTGGAAGTAGTTGGGAAGCGGATCATGCCCTTTTGTTCCCCATATTATTCGAACAAAAAGACCTTAAAATAATTGTTGCCCCCCATCTTGTGGATGAAAAATCCATTGCTGCACTCATCAGTCACCTGAAAACTCCTTATGCAAGATGGACGTCTTGGGACCCTCTAAAAGACTACAAAAAACAAGTGTTGATTATCGACACTATCGGTTTACTTTCACAGCTCTATCAATATGCCCAATGGAGCTATGTAGGAGGGGGAATGCAAAGAAAAGGACTACATAATATCTTAGAAGCGGCTGTTTTTGAACATCCTGTAGTGGTAGGAAAACACACCGCAGCATTTACAGAAGCCGAAGACCTTATCGCCCTTGGTGGAGTCTTTCGTGTTGAAGACAGCTCCACTTTTGAACAAGTAGTAAAAATATTGAATAACCAACCTTTAAAACTTCAAGAAGGTGGAGCAATCAATAAAAAATATATTCAAGAAAAAAGCGGTGCAACAAAACAAATCCTTGACGGAATCTTAACAACCATAGAAGACGTTTCCCCGTAATTTTTCTTTAATTTACATCCTAAAAAACAAACACAATGCGCTATCTGCTCTTAACTTTAACCTTATTTGCCTTCGGATTGAGAGGAACTGCTCAAACGAAAGAACCTTTAAACATCATCTTATTGATTGGTGACGGTATGGGACTTACTCAAATTAGTGCCGGAATGTATGCCAATGACAATAGTACTATTTTAGAAGCCTTTCCATACGTCGGACTTTCTAAAACCTATGCTTCTGACAATTTGGTAACAGATTCTGCAGCAAGCGGAACAGCCATGGCAACTGGAATAAAAACCTATAACGGAGCCATTGGAATTGATCCTGACAGTATTTCACACCAATCCATTCTTGAAACCTGTCAAAAAAAGGGCTATTTAACTGCGCTGGTGGCCACTTCAAGTATTGTCCATGCAACCCCAGCTTCTTTCTACGCCAAGGTAAAGTCACGAAGAGAATATCAAGAAATTGCTTTACAATTGAGTAAACACTCCGTAGATATTTTTGTTGGTGGAGGAAAAAAACATTTTAATCAAAGAAAGGATAACCGTAATCTTTTAGAGGAAATGACTTCCTATACTATAGCAAGCGACTACGCTGCTTTTGTAAAAAGTACTGCTGATAAAATTGGTTATTTAACGTATGATAATGAACCGCCTAAATTAATGGAAGGAAGGACTCCCCCTCTTGAAGACGTTGTTGCTACTACATTAGACAAACTTTCTGCAAAAAAAGCACCTTTCTTTTTAATGGTAGAAGGCTCACAAATTGACTGGGGAGGTCATGCCAATGAATTGGATTATGTATTGACAGAGTTTAAAGAATTTGACCGAACCATTGCCAAGGCTCTTGCATTTGCAAAAACCCATAAAAACACCTTAGTCATTGTTACGGCTGATCACGAAACTGGAGGAATGTCCATTAATAAAGGGGATATGTCCGAAAACAGCCTTGAAGTTTCGTTTGCCTCTAAAAGTCATTCCGCTACTATGGTTCCCGTATTTAGTTATGGTCCTCATGCAGAATCTTTTTCAGGAATTTATGAAAATACCGCCATTTATGATAAAATGCTCAAGGCCGTAAACGAATAATAGCAAAAAACCTTATTGGTTAAAAGCCCTTTTATTTACTGTAAATAAAAGGGCTTTTTTGTACCCTACTGAAGAATACCTTTTTTGGAACCCTTCAAGACCAATTCGTTTCCAAGGGGAATCGAGTAATTTTTGTAAATTGTTATCTCAACTAAATAAAACCCTTTAAAATGGCAAAAACGCGTCTCTTTTTGTTTTCTATATTCACACTAATAATGGCCTGTGAAAGTCCCAAACAATGCACTATTGTCATTGAAAATGGTTGGATTTATGACGGCAGTGGAACACCTCCCTATTTGGGTACGGTGGCCATTGAAAATGAAGAACTCATTTATGTAGGTCCCCCAAAAACCTTCCGTGCAATAACAACCATCGATGCAACAGGAAAAGCAGTTTCCCCAGGATTTATCAATATGCTCAGTTGGGGTTATAATTCACTTATGGAAGACGGACGGTCGCTAAGCGACTTAAAACAAGGGGTTACCCTTGAAGTTTTTGGAGAAGGAACCTCCCCCGGTCCAAAAGGCGAACGGGGAAGTGATGAATATGTTTCTTTTGGACAAGCTATGGAACAACTCGTAGAAAATAAAATATCCACCAATGTGGCTTCTTTTTTAGGTGCTGCAACAGCACGCATTCAAGAAGTGGGTTACGACAACAGAACAGCTAGTGAAGAGGAATTGGAAGCCATGCAACGCTTGGTTGAAACAGCCATGCAGGAGGGAGCAATGGGCATTGGATCTTCGTTGATTTATGCTCCAGGCGATTATGCTAATACTGAGGAGTTAATTGCCCTTTGTCAAGTAGCCGCTCAATACGGCGGTATGTATATTTCCCATATGCGCAATGAAGACAATCGTGTGTTGGAAGCTGTTGAAGAACTGCTGATGATTGCTGAAAAGGCGAGCATTCCTGCTGAAATCTATCATTTAAAAGCCTCAAGAGCCTCCAATTGGCATTTACTTGACAGTATTATTGCACGGGTTGAAAAAGCTAGGGCTAAAGGACTTAGGATTACAGCCGACATCTACACCTATAATGCCAGCTCAACAGGTTTAACAGGAGTAATTCCCACATGGGTTCAAGAAGGAGGACACCGTGCTTGGATGGAACGAATGAAAAAACCCGAAATTCGAAAACGCCTGTTTGAAGATATCCGATCAGAATTAGCGCAACAACCACCTAGTGGAATTTTGATGGTCGGTTTTAACAAAGATTCTATGGCACAGCTCTATCGTGGGAAAACAATTGCCGAAGCTGCTGAAATGCGTGGACAATCCCCCGAACAAACCATCGTGGACATGGTGATTGAAGACGATAGCCGTATTCAATGCATCTATTTTAGTATGTCCGAAGAAAATATCCGGAAAAAAATTCAAATCCCGTGGGTATCGATTTGTTCGGATGCGGGAAGCTATTCAGATCTTTCCAAAGATTTTAGAACTCACCCTCGTGCCTTTGGAAGTTTTATACGTGTTTTAGGTCAATTTTCTAGAGATGAAAAGTTGATCTCATTGGAAGAAGCTATTCGTAAACTCAGTGGTTTTCCAGCAACCACCCTAGGTCTTAAAAATCGAGGTTTCCTCAAGGAAAAATATAAAGCGGATGTGGTGATCTTTGATCCGAATACGGTTGGAGATCAAGCTACCTTTGATGATCCACTACAATTTGCTGTTGGCATAGAACATGTTCTGGTCAATGGAACCCCTGTGATCAGTGCTGGAGAACATACTGGAGCATTTCCGGGACAGTTTGTAAAAGGACCTGGATATAAAAAACAATGATGCTATGCGAAGATGTTTAAAAATTACGTTAACGACCCTTTTAATCGGGTTTTTTGTTGCTTGTGACCAAAAGAGTTCACAAAAAACACTTTATGAGTTGATTGATCAGTATGAAAATTACGAAAGATCAGATCGCTCCGCCTACCCTTTGGGTGACTATCGAGAAGAAACCATCGCAGCCTATGCTCATTTTTGTGAGACGCTAAAAGAGCAACTGACGCAACTTAATCCAGACACCCTTAACGAAGATGATCGTATTTCTTATGAATTATTAACCTTTGTCCTTACCCATAAAGTGTTGGCCTATGAATTTAAAACCCATTGGAACCCCATTCTTTCTGATGCCGGTTTTCATAATAACCTCACTTATAATGTTCGCCCCATCACTTCCAAAAAAGGAGCATTGAACTATCTAAACAAGTTAAAAGCTGTTCCACAATATATCGAGCAACAAATGAATTTGATCCGAAAAGGATTGGACGCTGGAATGGGGCAACCTCTGGTTATTTTTAAAGGTTATGAATCCACCTATGAAATGCATATCACCAAAACAGCAGAGGAAAATTTTTACTACTCCCCTTTTTTAGAGTTGCCCAACCCAATTACTGAACAGGAAAAAGACTCCCTACAAAAAGCGGCTGCTGAAATCATTACTTCAAAGATCATCCCCACCTTTAAGCAGATCAAAACCTTCTTTGAAACAGAATACTATCCTAAAACACGAACTGCTATTGGTGTTTCTACCACACCAAAGGGCAAGGAATACTACCAAAATCGAATCGATTACTTCACCACCTTGTCGTTAACTGCAGAAGAAATTCACAAAACAGGGCTGGAAGAAGTGAATCGCATTCGGAATCAAATGGAAAAAATCATTGCTGACTTGGAGTATGATGGCGACTTCAATGCTTTTCTCAATTTTCTTCGAACAGACCCCCAGTTTTATGCCAAAACACCGAAGGAATTGTTGGTGCATGCTCGAAATATTGCCAAAAAATTAGATGAGCAATTACCAAGATATTTTATCACCTTACCACGTAAACCCTATGGTGTGGCTCCTGTTCCCGATGCCATTGCACCAAAATATACTGGAGGTCGCTATGTGGGAACGGATCCTGACAGTTCAGACCCCGGTTATTATTGGGTCAACACCTACAATCTCCCGAGCCGTCCGCTGTATGTACTTCCCTCACTAACCGCTCATGAAGCGGTACCAGGGCATCATCTACAAGGAGCTTTAAATGCGGAATTGGCCGAGGAGATTCCACAATTTAGAAAAGACCTCTACCTCTCCGCCTATGGAGAAGGTTGGGGCTTATACACCGAATATTTAGCAGAGGAAATGGGCATATATACCACTCCCTATGAACATTTTGGAAAATTGACGTATGAAATGTGGCGGGCCTGCCGTTTGGTTGTCGATACGGGGATTCACGCTTTTGGATGGAGCCGAGAACAAGCGGTTGCCTTTATGGCCGAAAACACGGCCCTTTCCCTTCATGAAGTCAATACGGAAATTGATCGCTATATTTCATGGCCCGGACAAGCATTGGCCTATAAAATTGGAGAACTAAAAATAAAAGCCCTTAGGAAAAAAGTCGAAGAACAATTGGGAACGGCTTTCGACATCCGTGCTTTCCACGAGTTAATCCTTGAAAAAGGAACGGTCACCCTCCCCCTTTTGGAAGAACGTATTCAACAATCTTTAGCCCCCAAACCCCTTGATAAAAAGAAGTAAAATGAAGGACAGCATTCATCCGCTTTTAGGAAAAAATTACACCACTGCATTTTTTGAGTCCGGAAAAGAACACGCTCAACTGTTGGAGGAAAAAGGAATATTGGTATTCCCCCATTTTATCAACACCGAAGGTTTACAACAAATTCAAGAAGAAGCGGAACGGGTTAAACCAAAAGCCTATCAAAGTACTTCAGAATACAATGTTTATGTAAAGCCAACAGATCCCGATTACCCGATGGATAGCCCTCGAAATCGCCAGATGAAAACCACTAAAAAATGTATCCCTAATGATCTTATTCCGGCTAGCTCTCCCTTATCACGACTCTATAAGGATACCACTATTCAAAATTGGTTTTCTGCCATAATGAAGGTGCCTCAATTGTACCCCTATGCCGACCCCTTGTCGAGTATCAACATTAATTATTACGAAGAAGGGGATGGCCTCGGATGGCATTTTGACAATTCCGATTTTACCATTACGCTATTGGCCAAAAACTGTACCCAAGGGGGAATTTACGAATACTGTACCGCCATGCGTCATACGCCAGAAGGAACCGAAAATTATGCAGTAGTAGAAAAAATATTGGATGGAAAAATCCCTCCAGAACAACAGTTAGCAGCATCGGGAGATTTAATGATTTTTAAAGGCAATAAATCCCTTCATCGGGTCACCGAAGTCCTAGAAGGGGAACGGATATTGGTCACCTTTAATTATAAGCTCGAAAAAGGAATCCCCCTTTCCGAACAATCTCGAATGACCTTTTTTGGGAGGATTGCCTAAAAATTCTTGAATAAAAAAAAGCCGAAGTAAAAACTTCAGCCTTAAAAAGTGCGGGTGAAGGGACTCGAACCCCCAAGCCGTGAAGCACTAGATCCTAAGTCTAGCGTGTCTACCAATTTCACCACACCCGCGGTTTTAATAATTGGATTGCAAATATAATTAAGTTTTCTAATAAATTAGGAGAACAATGAAAATACATTAATTAGCTTTGTGTAATTTCTTAAAATAAATAAGATGACGTTGACGAAAGACCAGGAACGCTATTTAGAAGAACTAATTGCATTGTTAAAAATTCCATCCATCAGTGCGGACTCTAACTATAAAGATGCTGTGCATCAAGCAGCCCAATGGGTGGCCGACGCCTTGACGGCAGCGGGCTGTCAAAACACGGAAATTATTGCCACCAAGGGGTATCCTATCGTATATGGAGAGAAATTAATTGATGCCTCCTTACCCACCGTTTTGGTCTATGGTCATTATGATGTTCAACCTCCAGATCCCCTTGAATTGTGGGACAGTCCTCCATTTGAACCCGTCATTAAGAAAACGGAACTGCATCCTGATGGCGCCTTGTTTGCACGGGGTTCTTGTGATGATAAAGGGCAAATGTTTATGCATATCAAAGCCTTAGAAATCATGTTGGCTAAAAACGAATTGCCTTGTAATGTCAAGTTTATGATTGAAGGTGAAGAAGAAGTGGGCAGCGACAATTTAGAAGCATTTGTCAAAGACAATAAAGAAAAATTAAAGTCGGATATAATTTTGATTTCCGATACGGGAATGCTTTCCAAAGAACAGCCCTCCATTACTACCGGGCTTCGTGGTTTAAGTTATATGGAAGTTACCGTAACTGGCCCCAATCGAGATTTACATTCGGGACTCTACGGGGGGAGTGTTGCCAACCCCATCAATGTTTTATGTGAAATGATTGCAAAGCTTCAAGATGAAAATAAACGGATTACCATTCCAGGATTTTATGATCAGGTTGATGAACTTTCTTTGGAAGAACGAAAGGACTTGGAACAAGCACCTTTTGACTTGGAAAGGTTTAAAGACAGTATCAAAATTGAAGACGTGATGGGAGAAGCAGGCTATTCAACCCAAGAACGGCGCTCTATCCGACCGACTTTAGATGTCAACGGAATTTGGGGAGGCTATACTGGTGAAGGAGCCAAAACAGTCATTGCCAGTAAAGCCCATGCAAAAATTTCTATGCGTTTGGTGCCCAATCAAGAATGGCATACCATCAGCCAGTTGTTTGAAACCCATTTTAAAGCGATTGCTCCTAAAGGAGTGACGGTTGAAGTGACTTCACATCACGGCGGCTATGCCTATGTGACTCCTACAGATACCCTTGGATATCAGGCAGCGTACAAGGCCTACAAAGAAGCCTTTGGTATTGCCCCTGTCCCCAACCGTGGAGGAGGGAGTATTCCTATTGTTCCCATGTTTGAAAAAGAATTGGGTTGTAAATCTATCTTAATGGGCTTTGGACTGAATACGGATGCTATTCATTCCCCCAATGAACATTTTTGCTTGTTTAATTTCTTTAAAGGCATTGAAACCATTCCATTGTTTTATCAGCATTATACTGCTATGATCAAGGAAAAAGACTAAAATTGGATTAAAAAGAGGTCGGCAGCTAAGCCATCGGTAAGAAATTTCGAAGCTTTGCGGATTTTAAGATGATCACCGTCCCAAAATAAGGTATTGTATTCAAGCTGCTTTTCTACTTGCAGTTCTAAGTAGTTGGCATATTTTTTTCCAAATTCGTCCATTATTTTGGTTAAAGACACTCCCTTGTGGGTTCGGAGTGCCGTCATAATGTATTCGTTATAACGATCCTTTTTTTGAAGCGTTTCTCGTTCAATGGGCAACTGCTTCTTGGCAAGAGCTTTAAGGTATTGTGGATTGCTTGAGACATTCCAGCTTCGTAAAGCATGCCCGTCATAACTATGAGCAGAGGGACCAATCCCCAGATAGGCAGAGCCGTTCCAGTAGTTGGAATTGTTTACTGAATGAAAATGAGGTTTTCCAAAATTTGAAAATTCATAATTTTCATAGGTTGCGGCTTCAAGGCGTTTTAACAAGTGGTCGTATTGTTCCTTGACCAAATCCTCCTCCAAAAGCGTCACTTTATTTTTAGCCACTTGATGGGCTAATACGGTTTTAGGTTCTACAGTCAGCGCATAGGTAGAAATGTGTGGGGGACTAAAATCCAGAACTGAAGTAATGTTTTGTTCCCAACTCGCTAATGTGCTGTTGGGCATCCCATAAATTAAATCCACAGAAAAATTGTCAAACATGGAAGCGACAAGCTCCAAGGAATACTTTGCTTGATGGACATTGTGCGCTCGATTCATCATTTGTAATTCCGTTTCAATAAAGGATTGAATTCCCAGACTAACTCGATTCACTCCAACAGCTTTTAGACCCTCCAAATAGGATTTAGAAACATCGTCTGGATTAATTTCCATAGTAATTTCTGGTGTTTTGGAAGGGGTAAATAATATGTCAACGTATTCCAAAAGTGCCCCTACCGCATCGGGAGTCATAAGGGAGGGAGATCCCCCACCAAAATAAATACTTTCCAACTGTCCCGAGAATTCTGACCTACGGAGTTCCAACTCCACTTTAAAGGCTTTTAAAACAGCATCTTTAGAATGGGTAGTGGTTGAAAAATGAAAATTACAATAATGACATGCCTGCTTACAAAAAGGAAAATGAAAATAAATATTGGCCATGTTAAACAAGTGTTATTGTCTTGGGTTTAACTTGATTTTATCTTTTTTGGATTTTGGCTAACAAATGAGGCCCAACCGCTATAGGATTTTTCACTCTGGGGTTTCCCTTGATTATAGAAATGGCATACAGCAGCAGCCAAACCATCGGTAGCATCAAGGTTATTGGGAAGGGTTTTAATTTTTAATAAACTCTGAAGCATTTTGGCTACTTGTTCTTTGGTGGCATTTCCGTTCCCCGTAATGGCCATTTTAATTTTCTTGGGGGAATACTCGGTAATAGGAATATCTCTGGATAGTCCTGCTGCCATCGCTACCCCTTGTGCCCTCCCCAATTTCAGCATAGATTGGACATTTTTCCCAAAAAAAGGAGCTTCGATAGCAATTTCATCAGGATGATAATTATCGATGAGTTCCAATGTACGGGCAAAAATCTTTTGAAGTTTTAAATAAGGGTCTTTTATTTTTTGGAGGTGTAGTTCATTAAATTGAAGCAATTCCATGGTGTTTTTATCAACTGAAATTAATCCAAAACCCATGATTGTTGTCCCGGGATCGATCCCTAAAATGATCTTCCCGTTTTCCATTAAAGGTTCTTTTTTGCGTTGATTTGAATGGGAATTTGCAGTTGACTGTCCACAATTTCCCCTACATTGGTTTTTAATGCTGGTATCGCTTGTGGAATAGAATAAACAGCGTCTGAGAGCATGTTTTGTAAGTCGGGGATAGCGGAAGTAATCGAATCAGATGCTTCCATATTTAGCAATGAAAAAAAGCCTTCTTTGTCAATTTTAATGTTTAAAAAAATTTCCTCTTCAATGCTAATCGAAGAAATTAATTGCTGTTGATTAAGGTAGGATTTAATGGCTTCTGAAACAATATTCGAAAAACATTTTCTTTGGTCTTCCCCTTCAACTTTGTCACACGATTCAAAAGTAGGGTATTGATCATTTGTGGACCAAGAGGAAGCGATATTAATCTCTTTTTGAGAAAGTCTTCCTGAATCCAACCAGTGACAGCTCGAAAAGAATAATAATATTATTACTGAAAATGAAGAATTAATATTTTGCATTATTTTTGATTTTGGGGTTATTGATCAGTTATTTTAACATCTAAATTTACAAATATATTTATGATTCGATGATATTTGTAATCCCCTTTTCAGTGCAAATATACACCTTACATCATTTCAGTTATGGATACTTTTTTAATAATTATTGGTTTTTTTTTCATCATTCTTGGAATAGCGGGGAGTTTTCTTCCGATCATCCCCGGTCCCATTACCAGTTGGATTGGGCTACTGATGTTATTTTTTGTAGAAAAAATCGCTATGGAAAACTCCTTTTTAATCAGTACTGGAATTATTGCCTTGATCATTTTCATCTTGGATAATATCATAACTGTAATCGGTGCAAAAAAATTTGGAGGTGGAAAGGGTAGCGTAGTTGGAAGTACCATAGGGCTTATCGTAGGGATTCTTTTTCTTGGGCCTTTTGGTCTTATTATTGGACCTTTTTTAGGTGCTTTCGTTGGTGAACTCTTCGTTAATATCAACAATACTAAGGGTGCTTTAAAAGCAGCGACTGGATCTTTAATTGGCTTTATAACCGGGGTATTTTTAAAGTTTATTATCAGTGCTGTATTTTTTGTCTATTTCTTGAAATTTGTATGGCAAAACCGAGAAGTTTTATTTTAAAATAAAGTAACCCTTTCCCAAAAAAATCAATCAAACCACAACACTATATTTATTTAATGAAAACGTTAATGCTGTTGGCTAGTGGTAAAGCAGAGCAATACCACTGCACTATTGAGAAAGGAAGTTACCTCATATCTGTTTTATTTTTGAATTGATCGTATAATATTTTTCTTCTGCTAAACTAATTTGTCCTATTGGACTCAATTTTACTTTGATCGGATTATAAGACAACCAACCGGTCTTTCGCTCCCCAAAATTATTGATGCGTATATAATTCGGATATTCCGTTTCTGAGAGTAAATTGTCATTCACCAATCGAAATTCATAAAATTTACTCGACAATTTCTGAACCCGATAAAGATATTTGGCCAAAAAGCTATTTGATTCTGTATCTAAAGGCTGCTTAATTTGATCCATCCCAAGCAAAAATAAATCATTAATTTCAAGGGTGGTCACTAAAGCTTCTCCATCAGGGGGGAGTTGGTAAACGGCTTCTTCGAAACGTTTACGCCGAACAGCTTCCCAAAAACTGACTACTTGTTCTAAGTACTTACCGGATTGATCTTGATAAATTAATACATGGTGATTGTTTCTGAGGTTTACATGCTGATTGACCCCTTCTTTGAGGTTGACTGCACCGTTTATTGTTTCTCGAATACGCACTTTTTTTATTGGAACTGGATCTCCGTTGGCATTGGGTAAAAAGATCTTAGATCGAATGTATCCATTATGATCTTTTTGAGTCAATGCTCCAGGAAAAATAGTATCACCCTTCACTGCTCCATCTACTTTTAATGCATCAATTACTATTTTTCGGATAATTGGATCTACAATTTTTTCAACTTGGCGAAGGGTTCGAAAAGAGGATAAGGGTTTCCGAATATGATAGGCCGTAATTTGATTTGGAGGGGTACGTTTTCCAAAAACAGATTCTTTATGCAACGATCCTTTCACTGAAACACAAAGGTTTTCTCTCAATTCCTGACCATTTCTGCTCTTCCGAACTCGTCTACTTATTAGTTTATTCTCTTTTTTATGGGATACTAAAATGGAGAGAATATGGTATTCTACATCATCACGAAACCCATCGTAAGGGATAGGGAAAGCACCTTTACTTTTTTGCTGTAAATATTTATTTCGTTGTGAAAGTGCCTCTAGGTAATGGTAATTCCTGTTGGCGTTAATGTAAGCTAATAATGCAGGAAACCTGTAGTCTGTTTTAGGATTGTGATGGGCTTGTTTTGGAAAAATATTTTTTAATCGCCAAAGCTCAACAAAGTGTTGAGTTGCATGTCCTGGTCCTACAGAAACTTTTGGACACACTTTAGACAAATAGCACATTACTTCCTTACTCAACATGTTGGGATCGTTGAGTTGGTGTTTTAAAAAGTCACGCTGATAATAGCGTTTTACAAAACGTTTAAATTTTTTATAACTAGAGGGGAAATCTTTGGTGTTGGAAAACAAGCGAGCAGCGCGTTTAACAATAAAACTCCAGTCATCATTAACTTGCTCACTAAAATATTCATAGGGTGTTAAATTGAGAATATTAGGAGTAAATGACTTGATGCAAAGGGTTTTATTCATCACACTGTCATTGAGTGATCGATTCCATGGGTGGATGTAAACAATGGATACGTGGTCCGTAAATAATTTTTCCAAAGGCAGATGTTCTCCAGTATAAGGACAGGTTTGTTTACACTCTTGCCAAAGTTCAAATTTCAATAAGTTCATGGGGGTAATATTCTCTGCAATAGAACCTAAAAAAGCTTGATAGCTAGAACGCAATCTGCTGAGACGCTTTTGATCGAGTCGATAAAGATAACGTTGGAATTTATTCACCTTTAAATCGGCACTCAATTCTGCTTGAATTTCGTTAATATCACCGTATGTTTTTATCAGTCCATTAAGAATTTTTCTTGTTTGAAATAACGCTGCAATTAATAGTGGATTCTTAAAATCATAAATCTCTTTGTCGGCTTCTTTTCCGATTGCAAAATTCTTTTCCAAAGGAATTTCTGCCACTTTTGAGCTTTGCCCGTAAAGTTTTTTTATTTGAAAATCCGTCAACTGCATTTCATTAATAAGGAAATCTTGGAGATTGTGAATAAAACCAAAAACTTTGTTCTCTTTATAAATATTGACAACACGTTTGATGATGAAGTTGACATCACTTTCAGCAATGGTATCCCAAGAAGACACACTGTTTTTGACACCTCCCAAAACGGTCGCCAATTCATAACTTACTCCTCTTTTTAGAAAGAATAAAATATTTTTTGCTGCTTTCCTACTGATTGGAGAATAGCGTTTATCTAAATTGATTGACGAGAGACGTAGTGCTTGTTCATAGTTTAAATTCCAGCGTTCTTGCGCATACATTCTAAGTTTTTCTTCATTATTAAAAAAATAGAGCGTGTGCCAAATTTCTTCTTTTACATCTTCGTCAAAAAGGAACCAACTATCTCCAAAAAGTCTAGGGCTAGACAAAGTCGCATTAATGAATGATCCATGAATGACTTCGTCATCTTTTTTGTTAAAATGATCATTCGCACCATTTAATAGATTTCGAACGGCTTGAAAATTAAACCTTCGATTTGTTTGATAAAAATGAAAAATGGTGTCACGTTCCATATCATTTAGAGGATTCCCATTTTTCTTTATTGAATTTATCCACCCATAAGCCATCACATCTTGATACACCAAATTGGACACAGAACATTTGGTTTTCTTTTTTTCAAATTGGCAATTTCCTACACGATATTTTTGAGATTTTAAAGGACGTTGAAAAAAAACAGCTCCATTATCATGGCTCGACTTATCGTTTAATCCAATCAAAACAGCTTTCAATTCTGTGGAAAGCTCCTTATGAAATCGACTTTGAAAATTTAATATTTTATGGGCTTCTTCAAGGTACATTTCACGTGATAAAAAACGATTTCTAACGCGTTCTTTGGTGTGGTGATAACTTTCCTCTTCCGCTGGCATTAACGAATTTAAATAGGACCCCAAGGATTGGTTTCGGGTATGGAGCTGCGCTTCTTTGATTCCAGGACGGTTCATTGCTGGAATACCTGAAAACATTGCAGATTCTTTAAATCCACTATTCCGATCAACCAGTGGAAACCCACGGTGAAGTGTGAATTGATAGAGAATTCTCCCTATTTGATGTAGAGAAATCTTTTCTTGTAAAGCCTTTGTACGTGTAGAATAAGGATTGATTTTAAACCATTCTCTAAGTTTTGATTCTGGAAATACTTTTTCGCGTTTCCACATTTCCAAATCGTCTTTAGACAAAGGACACATCTTATTATCAATAAGAATTTCTAAAACCTTTGATTTTCTTTTAAACGATCGAGCGTAACGTAATCGACCAGTTCGTTTAAAGCGTTTCATGGCCCTTCTGGAGAGTTCTCGTTTACCGCTTCCAAAATTTTCACATCCAACAGGAAATACATGCGTTCCCATTGTTTTTATCTTTTTGGTCTCTTGTTCTAAAAGAGTCCATCCGATAACATTTGTGTCAATATATAGTCCTAATAGATTTGGCATTGTTTTATTTTTTATATCTTTGTACTCAATCTTATCACAATAAGGCTAAATGCCGTAGATAAAATCTTTAATCCCGCTTCGGTGGGATTTTTTTATTTCATAGAAAAAACATTATTCGATTTATAGGTTGCTTCCACTTCTGTATGAAACTCAATTAGAAAATCGTATAATTCCCACAACATCCTTTTAGAGTCTTCAAAAAAAGGAGCAAACTCTTCCGTTTTATTTGAAGCAATTTCAAGCGCTAAGGCTTTAACTTTTTCAGAACAAAATTCTTTTTCTTTTAATAAGTTGTTTTGATAGGCAACACGAACGGCAGCATAGAAATTATTGACCTGTAATTTTGAAAGCACTGTTGCATTTAAGTGCTCAAATTCATCATTGGTCATGTCTAATAATTCTTGAATGGTATTAAACTCCAATCCTAATGCAATTGATTTTAACAATACAATTTCTGAGGAGTTAAGACGTTGGTCCAAAGGTTGTGTAGGTTTTTGGGACATATAAATTTAGTTTTTTCAATCGAAAACAACCAGTATGTTCATTGATTTATTATCTAACAAAAATGATAAAACAAGTAGCAATACTTTAGTAGATAAGCATCAAAAGTTTAATTGAAGTAACAAACGGAGCGTATTATTGTTTAAACGGGTGATTAAAAGCAAAATTTATGTAGGTGCATTCCTACGAAAGTTGATTTTGTATGACATGTGCTTTTCAAGGAGGTGTTTTTTTGTAACTTTACCACCATTATGATGCAACTGTTTTTAATCACGTTTGGTCTAATCGCACTTGCTTTTGCTGGAATTTCAATCAAAATTTGGGCAAAAAAAGGAGGTTCTTTTTCAGGGACATGTGCTAGCCAAAGCCCATTCCTTAACAAGGAGAATAAAGCCTGTAGTCTTTGTGGAAAGCAACCTGACGAACAGGATTGTCTTAAACCTAACCCCGCTCACAATTAATTTTTTTGTAGTTTTCCTTTATGAAAATTATAATTGAAGCATTGAATTGGACTTAAAAGAACTCATTCAACAAGCAAAATCCAACAATCAACAGGCCTACAATATCCTTTTTGATATGTTTTGGGACGATGTTTATTCGTTTGTTTTAATAAAAACAAGAAATCATCAAGTTGCAGAAGAAATTTCCCTTGAAACCTTCACCAAAGCCTTTGATCGAATAACTACCTATAATGCTACTTTTGTCTTTAAGACATGGTTGTTAACCATTGCCAAAAATAATCATATTGATTTTACTCGACGTCATAAAAAAACAAAAGAGGTCAATATTGATGCTTTTGAAAAAGACACCAATGCTCAACTTTTAAGCACCATGCTTTCCCCTGAAGAACTTTTGATTAAACGACAAAACCTAGATTCCTTACTCCAGCAAATAAAGGGATTGCATAAAGAATACCAGACCATTTTAAAACTCCGTTATTTTGAGGATATGACGTATAAGGAAATGAGTACCTCCTTGGGCACTCCAATAAACACGGTCAAAGTAAAATTATTTAGAGCCAAAAAAATGTTGGCACAAACTATTGAAGATGAAAAAAATTAATCTCGTAAAATTAGGGCCAGGACTTCTTTTTGCTGGAGCCGCAATTGGCGTATCCCATTTGGTTCAATCAACAAGAGCAGGTGCTGACTTTGGATGGGGACTCATTTGGGCATTACTTCTTGTCAACCTATTTAAATATCCCTTTTTTCAATTTGGGCCACGCTATGCATTAGCAACAGGGGAGTCGCTTTTGGATGGCTATTATAAATTGGGTAAAGGGTATTTATGGTTTTATTTTGCCTTGAACTTTGCAACCATGTTTACCATTCAAACTGCTGTAACGGTTGTAACAGCTGGATTGGCTTCTCAACTCTTTGGCATTACAACAGATATGGTTTTATGGAGTTTAATCATTACCGTTCTCTGTAGCTTACTCCTTTTCTTTGGACATTATAAATTACTCGATAAAATGATCAAAGTAATTATGGTTGTTTTGGCTATCAGCAGTGTACTTGCTTTTACCATTGCATTGTTTAAAAATGACGCTCCAATAGCCTTAGATCAAATTTTCCCTCAGGGTAGTGGACTGCTTTTTCTGATTACCTTTTTAGGCTGGATGCCAGCACCCTTAGATATTTCTATTTGGCATTCGATATGGTCATTGGAAAAAAATAAAGGTAATAAAGCTGCAAAGCTTTCGCTTAAAGAAGGCTTGTTTGATTTTAATGTCGGCTATATCACCACAGTCATCTTAGCGCTTTGTTTTATGGGATTAGGAGCCTTGGTAATGTTTGGAAGCGGCACTTCTTTTTCCAATCAAGGGAATACTTTTGCAGCGCAATTAATTTCCTTATACACCACCAATTTAGGACAAGCAGCCTATGGAATTATTGCTATAGCTGCATTTACAACCATGCTCAGTACAACCATCACCACCTTAGACGCCTCTCCTAGAGCAATGTCCAAAACAGTACAACTGTTATTTAAACGCCCTGATAAAAATTACTATACCCATTGGTTGATTGCTCTTGCCGCAGGGACTGGATTAATTTTTATCTTTTTGTTGTCAGAAATGGGACTGCTGGTTCAAATTGCAACTGTACTTTCTTTTATTACAGCTCCTATCTATGCTTTTTTAAACTACCGTTTAGTGGTTAGTAAGGAAATGCCCAAAGAACACCAACCAGACAAAAAGCTGCGTATTACAAGTGTTATAGGTATTGTTTTTTTATCAGGATTTACCTTGTTTTATCTTTTTAGTCTCTTAGCATAACTTCGTATATTTGAAAAAAAATTGAACTTGGAAACAGTCGAAAAGGAAATTCAAAAGCAGCGGAAACCCAATTGGATCAGAGTAAAACTACCTACGGGTAAAAAATACACCGAACTCAGAGGTTTGGTGGATAAATACAAGCTAAACACCATTTGCACCTCAGGGAGTTGTCCCAACATGGGGGAATGCTGGGCAGAAGGAACGGCCACTTTTATGATTTTAGGAAACATTTGTACCCGTTCCTGTGGGTTTTGTGGTGTTCAAACTGGAAGACCCAGTCATGTGGATTGGGAAGAACCTGAAAAGGTGGCCAACTCCATCAAATTAATGAAAATCAAACATGCCGTGATCACTTCTGTTGATCGTGACGATTTGAAAGACATGGGGTCCATCATTTGGGCAGAAACCGTTAATGCAGTTCGGAGAATAAGTCCTGGAACTACGATGGAAACTTTAATCCCAGATTTTCAGGGTAATACTCGAAATATTGACCGCATTGTTGCTGTCGCTCCAGAAGTGGTTTCTCACAATGTAGAAACAGTTAAACGCCTTACACGTGAAGTTCGTGTTCAAGCAAAATACCAAACGAGTCTTGAGGTATTGAGGTATCTAAAACAAGAAGGGATTAACCGAACAAAATCTGGAATCATGTTGGGTCTTGGTGAGCAGGAAGAAGAAGTAATGGAAACCCTTCAGGATTTGCGAAAAGCAAATGTTGATGTGGTAACAATCGGGCAGTATTTACAACCGAGTAAAAAACACCTTCCAGTAAAACAATTCATCACGCCTGATACTTTTAAGAAATATGAACTTTTCGCCAAAGATTTAGGCTTTCGACATGTTGAAAGTGGTCCACTTGTTCGATCTTCTTATAAAGCGCACAAACACATCGCCTAGTTTTTATCTGTGATTGAATTCCTAACAAGCCCATCAAAAATTGCTTGTTCCTTAGGGAAAACAAATCCCATTTGAATCGGCAAATAGTAAAGGACTTCCGTTTTTAAATATGGAGACAATCGACCATAATCCTTTTCGGTCGTTATAATCTTTTTATGGAGGGCTTTACGTTGAATGTCATCCACTGCTTTTTGATCAAAATTAAAGTGGTCAGGATATAGCAAGGTTTCAAATTGATGTCCTTGTGCTTTCAAATACTGAATCAAAGGTTCAGGGTTGGCAATACCACAAACCAAAAGAAAGGGTTCCCGATTTAAACTTTCTAATAAAACAGGAGTCTTTTGCCCTCTGAGTATCGGATCGTATTGAATTCTTGTAAAAAATAAATGCTGACCCCGCTGAAGTTTTAGGTGTTCTTTGATTTCTTCTGCTTGGGAGCGACTAAGGTTTTCTGGACACTTGGTCATTAAAATAATATGGGCTCGCCCTACCCCTATTCTTCTTTCTCGAAGGGTTCCCATTGGAAAAACATAATCTTTAAAATAAGGCTTATGGTAGGTCGTTGTTAAGATCATAAGTCGTGGAGTTACATGGCGATGTTGAAAAACATCATCCCAAACAAACACCTCTGGCGGATGTGTTAGCCTTAGAAGTTGCTCCATACCAATAACTCTTTTTTCTGCTACAGCAACCATTATATCGGTATTCTTCTTAAAAAATTGATACGGCTCATCGCCAATCGTTTTTGCCGTAGCTTTTTTATCAGCAAGGACAAACCCTTTTGTCAGGCGTTTATAACCTCGGCTTAGAACCGCTATAGGGTGTTCTTTTTTTAAAAGAGCAATCAAATAAGCCACCACCACAGATTTACCCGTCCCCCCCATAGACAGGTTGCCCACCCCAATGGTCGGTTTTGAATAGTACTTACTTTTCCAAAACTTTAAATCGAACAATCCATTGCGAACAGTAGTAACAATTCCATAGATCATTGCTAACGGAAATAAGAGCCAATGTCTAATTTTCATGTGGATGAAGATAAATATTATATTTGTAATCTATTCACAGACCAAATGATCATCAAAGATATCGTTAAGACCTTGGAGGAATGGGCTCCAAAAGCCTATGCAGAGGATTTTGATAATGTTGGTTTACTCACTGGAAATCCATCTTGGAATTGTACTGGGGTGCTGGTAACACTAGATACATTAGAGTCGGTCGTAGAAGAAGCCATTAGCAAAAAATGCAATCTAATTGTCAGCTTTCATCCCATTGTTTTTTCTGGACTAAAAAAGTTTACAGGAGCTAATTATGTTGAAAAAGCGTTGATAAAGGCCATCAAAAACGATATTGCCATCTATGCAATCCACACGGCGCTTGACAACCATAAAGAGGGCGTTAATGCACAAATTGGTCAACAACTGCAACTTCATACTACTGAGATTTTAATTCCTCAAAAAGCAACCTTAAAAAAATTAACAACCTATGTTCCCACAAGGGATGCGGATGCACTTTTAGAAAAATTGCACCAATCGGGGGCAGGTGCCATTGGAAAGTATGATTGGTGTAGCTTTTCCCTTGAAGGTGAGGGGCGTTTTAGAGGAGATGAAACCAGCAATCCAAGTATTGGAAGCCCCGGAGAAATGAGTTCTGTAAAAGAAAAGCAACTTCAACTTTTATTTCCTAAACATTTAGAAAATAAGATCCTTAAAACACTTTTTGAAGAACACCCCTATGAAGAAGTGGCCTATGAAATGATTTCATTGGACAATGAAAATAAAAATATTGGAATGGGACTTGTTGGTTTTCTTGAGCAACCTATGGATGAAAAAGTATTTTTAAACCATATCAAAACAAGCATGCAGGTTTCGGCGATAAGACATAGTACTTTATTGAATAAAAAAATTCATAAAGTTGCTGTTCTAGGAGGCTCAGGAAGCTTTGCCATTAAGGCTGCAAAACAAATAAAAGCGGATGCATTTATTACTGCTGATTTAAAATATCACCAGTTTTTCGAAGCTGAAAAACAACTTTTACTCTTGGATATTGGGCACTATGAAAGTGAACAGTTTACTAAAAACCTGATATATAATTATCTTACAAAAAAAATCCCTAATTTCGCAGTCGTTTTATCAAGTATAAATACCAACCCGATTAACTATTCCTAGCTATGGCCAAAAAAAGCGAACTAACTGTCGAAAATAAATTAAGAGCCCTTTATGATCTACAATTAATTGATTCTCGAATAGACGAAATTCGTAACCTTAGAGGAGAATTACCTCTAGAAGTCGAAGACCTCGAAAGTGAAATTGCTGGACTAAATAAGCGTTTAGAAAAATTCAAGAATGAATTAAATGAAAACGAAGTTGCTATAAAAGAGCAAAAAAACAATATTGAAAAAGCAAAAGAGCTGAGCAAAAAATACGAGCTCAAATTAAAAAACGTTCGAAACAACAGAGAATACAATTCCATTGTTAAAGAACAAGAATACCAGCAGCTAGAAGTTCAATTATCTGAAAAAAGAATTAAAGAGTTTATTGCCCTTATAGAACAAAAACAAGTTGCCATTGATCAATTAAACGAGAAATTTAATGAACGCAATGATCACCTTACGGCAAAAAAAGGAGAGTT
>CBFIJI010000024.1:0-21653 GCA_965662885.1 Flavobacteriaceae bacterium
TACGGAAACCCCTAACTCAGCACCAGCAATGGTTGCCCATGAACCCGTTCCTTTATGGGAAGCTTTATCCATGATTAAATCTAACAAATAGTTTTCCCCTTCTTTTTGCCTTAGAATTGCACTTGATATTTGTAATAAATAACTATTACTCTCAGTAGCACACCAAGAGGCGAAGCAGTCTGCAATTTGTTCATTATTGTAAGCGAGACCCTGTTGAAGAAATTGATAAACTTCCGCAATCAATTGCATCTCAGCATATTCAATACCATTATGAATAGTTTTAACAAAATGACCTGAGCCTCCCTTTCCAATAAAACGACTACAAGGAAGTCCATTAAAAGATTTTGCCGCAAGTAATGATAAGATGTCTTCCACTTGGCTGTACGCTTTATGACTTCCCCCTGGCATTAGGGAAGGACCTTCCAAAGCACCCTTCTCCCCTCCGGAGACTCCCATGGCTAAAAAATGAATATCGTGTTTTAGAAGGGTTTTCACTCTTCGGGAACTATCCTGAAAGTGGGAGTTCCCAGCATCAATTAAAATATCATCAGCTTCTAAATGAGGTAAAAGTTCAAAAATGACTTCGTCAATGGCAGGACCAGCTGTCAATACCATAAGTATTTTTCGTGGCCTTTCTATACTGCTTACAAATTCTTTTAAATTATCAAAACCCTGAGCAGCCTTCAATTCTTGATATTCTTGAATCCTTTTTTGTGCAACCCCCTCTTCTTTTCCTTCTAAATGTCGATTATAAAGTGAAAGACGTATATTTTTTTTTGCAATATTTCGACTTAAACTGGTACCCATTACTCCGAGTCCCATAATTCCAAATTGGGATTTTTGCATCATGCTGTTTTTAATTGTTTTTATTATATCCTCTGGACTGGTACTCACTGAAATTGTAAGACCGTATTGCGGTTGTTCCAAAGTATCAAATTGACTTTGTAACAGTGCTACTGGCATAAAATGATGAGTCCGCCCTTTTACTCTTTGTCTAATCAATTCAAAACTTCCGTGTAAAAAAACCCATAAGCAATCAGAAAAAGAGAGGGAAGACATCAACTCCTTACGGTAACTTTCTTTTAAAGCGGAACACGCAATCACCACTCCAGAGGACTGATGCTCAACAGCTAAGCTATTTAGAGTTTGTAACCAAGGAATACGATCAGCATCATTTAAGGCCTTAGCAGAGGCCATTTTTTGTTTGTTGGATGGAGGATGGTAGGCATCACCTTCAATAAAGTGATACTTCAAAACCTCAGCGAGCAGTTTGCCAATGTGAGATTTTCCTGAGCCACTAACACCCATCACAAAAATTACACGTATCATACTTTAAAATTAGCATTCTAAGGACTGATGCGCATAACCACCTACGTTAGTCCACCCCAAAAAGGGCTTTGTTAATGGTCTTAAAGTACGCCTTTCTTCATTTGATCGATAGCATAATTGGCGGCACGCGCTGAAATAGCCATAAAAGTAAGTGATGGATTTTGTGTTGAAGTGGAGGTCATACAAGCACCATCGGTTACAAAAACATTTTTACAATGGTGCATTTGGTTCCAGCCATTAAGCATGGATGTTTTTGGATCTTTACCCATACGTACACCCCCCATTTCGTGGATATCGTTACCGGGCTTTCGATGATTATCGATGGTTTGAATATTAACAAAACCTGCTTTGGTAAACATATCCGTAAATTCATCAAAAAAATCTTTCAGCATTTTTTCATCATTATCATCATAGTCCACATCTATATTGAGCTGAGGAATTCCCCACTGATCCACTTTCTCTGGATCGAGAGTTACTTGATTGGTTTCTTTTGGAATTGTTTCCCCCATCATATGGGAATTTACATTCCAAACACCAGTTTCTTGAGTTCGTAACAAGTCCTTTTTCAGGTATTCACCAATGTCATCGGTAAGGGTTTCGCGTTGCGGACGAGCACCAAAACCTGCCGCATAGCCTCTTAAAAAGTCGGTTTCTTGACGATATACATTCCTAAAGCGAGGAATATAGTGGGACGTTGGTTTTCCCCCTTCCGCTGTAAAATTGGCATGTCCTTCGTGCTGTGCCCGAATTACGCCGCGATAATTGTGAAAAGCGATATATTTACCCAAAACACCACTATCATTACCAAGACCATTTGGAAAACGCTTTGACTTCGAATTCATTAAAATCAAATTGGTATTCAGCGTTGCAGCAGTCACAAAAATAACTTTGGCAAAATATTCCGTAGTTTCTTTAGTAATTGCATCTACAACACGAACACCGACTGCTTTTTGCTGTTCCTCATCATAAATAATAGAATGAACAACAGTGTTCGGCCGTAAGGTCAAATTGCCTGTTTTTAAAGCCCATGGAATTAAGGTTGAATTGGCATTAAAATACCCCCCTAATGGACACCCTCTTTGGCATATTCTACGACTCATACAAAGCCCT
This sequence comes from Flavobacteriaceae bacterium, assembly GCA_965662885.1. Classification (GTDB taxonomy): domain Bacteria; phylum Bacteroidota; class Bacteroidia; order Flavobacteriales; family Flavobacteriaceae; genus CBFIJI01. The sequence continues at coordinate 2,440 of CBFIJI010000024.1, forward strand.
CTCCCCTGTTCAATAAACTGAGGTTTACTTTCTGTAAGGTGAGCACATCGTCCATATATTACATGACGATCTGTATAATGTTCTTTTATTTTTTGACTAAAATAATCCTCAACACAGTTGGTCTCCCAAGGCTTTAGAAAGTCTCCATCGGGTAAAATATCCAAACCATCTTTATTTCCACTTACCCCAACGAAACGTTCAACATAGGTGTACCAGTCTGCTAAGTCATTATAGCCAATAGGCCATTCAACGGCATAGCCATCTCTTCCGGGTCCTTCAAAGTCATAGGAGCTCCAGCGTTGTACTTGACGAGCCCACATAATGGACTTCCCCCCTACTTGATAACCACGAATCCAATCAAAAGGTTTTTTTTGTACATATTCATGATCCTTGTCCTTTACAAAAAAATGCTTGGCATCTTCTCGAAATGCATAACAACTACTGGCTACAGGGTTTTCAGCGATTTCTTGTGCAGTCAACTGTCCCCGGTGCTTAAACTCCCAAGGTTGCATATTCGTTGTTGGGTAATCTTTTAAATGTTCTACATTGGGTCCTCGCTCCAACAGAAGGGTCTTCATCCCTTGTTCACTAAATTCTTTTGCTGCCCATCCGCCAGCCATTCCTGCACCAACAACTATGGTATCAAAGGTATTTGTATTATCTGTCATTTTAATAAAGTTAAACAGGAACACAGCCGTTGTATCTTCCCGGCATGAATTCAAATTTTAAATAGTTTTTCATATAGTTCTCAGAAGTCATAAAATGACGAAGTGATAATCCTTTAATCGTACTGACAAAAAAACTTTTTTCGTCGCCGCAATCAATAACTTTACCAATACAATTTAATTGTTCCTCTTCATTCAACTCCTCAAAAGGTTTTTCATATGTAGTCATTACATGTGTTCTAAAGGATTGCATCCCAAACATATAATCAGCTAACTGTTGCTCGTCTAAACCATCGTTAACCATGGTTAGCACAAAATCCAATCGGGTCTCTAGGGTAGGAAAACCATCCGTGTCCTCCGGTAAAATTAAATTAGAAAGGGTATCAATCAAATCCCGATCGGGTAGCGTTAAAGGCAAACGATTATAAGTAATTAATTCTGGAGCTGTTTCACAATAGTAAGGTAAAACAACAGCCCCTCCAGTGACCCATGCTATTTTCTGGAGTGCACTTCTTCTTTTCATAATTTCGTAGTGTTACGATTAAAACATTACCAATTTATAAAAAAAAATGCTGCTACAATTAGGAAATTACCATTTTTAAAGGAAATGGCTAAATTTTGTAAATTAGTGACCAACTCATATCCAATGAATTCATTACGAAAATGCTATAATTTTAATGGAACCCTTTTATTTGTGGGACTTCAATTACTGGGATGCGATACCATCACAACATCAACCGATGATTTTCTTTGGTACGAGCAACCAGCCAGTCAATGGGAAGAAGCCCTACCGCTTGGAAATGGAAGAATGGGGGCCATGGTGTATGGTGATCCTATCAACGGGCGCATTCAACTTAATGAAGATTCCTTATGGCCAAAAGATTTGGGATGGGACAATCCCGAAGGAAATAGGGCTGATCTTGAACAAATTAGATCCTTACTCTTTAAAGGGAATCATAAAGCTGCAGACGAAATGTTTGTTGAAAAATTTTCAAGAAAAACAGTGGTGCGCTCCCATCAAACATTGGGTGATCTTTTTTTAAAATTCAATCATAAAAACATTACGGATTACAAAAGGGATTTAAACCTTACAAAAGCTATTGCAAGGGTTAGCTATAAAACCAATGGGTATCAAATAACCCAAAAAATGTTTATTTCCAACCCCCGTCAAGGCTTTATTATTGAAATTAGTAGTGACCATCCTGAAGGACTTCATGGTATAATTGCCTTAAAGCGTCCTTATGATGAAGGTGTTCCAACTGTTCGTGTTAAAGCAAAAAATAATTCCCTAATTATGAATGGGGAAATCACTCAAAGAAAAGGACAATTCGATTCAAAACCCACACCAATTTTAGAAGGGATCAAATTCCAAACACGTTTACAAATAATAAATACTGAGGGCAATGTAATTTCTCAAAAAGAGACCTTAAAAATTGAAGGGGCCAAGAAAATAACCCTATTGATGGTTACCAACACCTCATTTTATGAAGAGAATTATAGTGATAAAAACAAGCAGCAAATTACGGATCTAGCGCAGTATTCTGTTGAAAAACTAGAAAAGGAACACACTAACGATCATCAAAAATTATATCAACGTGTTCAATTAAGCTTAGGGAACAACACTATGGATCGTATTCCAACGGATAAGCGTCTAGAACGTGTAAAAAAAGGGGATACAGATTTAGGTTTACAAGAATTATTATTTCATTATGGGAGGTATTTACTTATTGCTTCTTCTAGAAAAGGTAGCAATCCAGCCAATCTACAAGGACTTTGGAATCCCCACATCAATGCTCCTTGGAATGCAGATTATCACCTCAACATCAACCTCCAAATGAATTACTGGCTTGCAAACAGTACCCAATTGGATGAACTCAATGAACCGCTTTTTGATTTTGTTGATCGCTTAATTCAAAATGGCAAGCAAACAGCAAAAATCAACTTTGGAATGCGTGGTGCTTTTCTTCCACATGCAACAGACATTTGGGCACCGACTTGGCTTCGTGCACCAACAGCCTATTGGGGGTGTTCTGTTGGAGCTGGAGGTTGGATGATGCAGCACTATTGGGAACATTATAGGTATACCAAGGATCATGATTTTTTAAAAAATCGAGCATTTCCTGCCCTTTCAGAAGTTGCCCAATTTTATAGTGATTGGTTGATAGAAGATCCTCGAGATCAGCAGTTAGTCTCTGCCCCTTCCACTTCCCCTGAAAATCGATTTTTTGACAAGAATGGTGAAAAAGTAGCCAGTGTTTTGGGAAGTGCCATGGACCAACAAGTTATTGAAGAAGTATTCCGTAATTACCTTAAAGGAGCAAGCATTTTAAACATCCAGAATGAATTGCGAATGACCATAGAACAACAAATCAAACAATTGCGACCAGGATTTGTTTTGGGAACTGATGGGCGAATTTTAGAATGGGATCGAGCATATGAGGAACCCGAACCCGGACACCGCCATATGTCGCATCTCTATGGCTTTCATCCGGGGACAGCTGTAAGCGCTGATAAAGATCCAGAGCTGTTTTCGGCAGTTCGAAAAACTTTAGACTATCGATTGGCCAATGGTGGTGCAGGGACAGGTTGGAGTAGAGCTTGGCTTATTAACTGTGCCGCCCGCTTACTCGATGGACAAATGGCTCAAGAACACATCCAATTGATGTTTGAAAAGTCCATGTACAGCAACTTATTTGATGCGCACCCACCTTTTCAAATTGACGGTAATTTTGGCTATACGGCTGGGATTGCAGAAATGTTATTACAATCCCATGAAGAAAACACCCTTCGTTTGCTTCCTGCACTTCCAGAACTGTGGAAAGATGGAACCGTAAAAGGCTTAAAAGCAAGAGGCAACATAAAAGTGGCCATGACATGGAAAAACAATCAACTTACAAAGGCAATATTACAGGCTGATACAGATCAAAAAATAGATCTTTTAGTCCATAAGCAACGTTTTCCAATTGAACTCAAAAAAGGAAAAGCCTTTACCTATATCCCTTAAAATAAATACTTTTTAAAATAAAATCACGTATTGGATCCATCAAATAATAATTTTATGAAAAAATCAATCTGTAGTTTCCTATGTCTCGTTTTAGCCATTCTTCCGCTCCATGCTCAAAATGAAAAGTCCCCAAAAACCCCATTTACAAAAATGTATTTTAATGTTTGGAAAGAAGCGGCAAGACATTGTACAGAGGTTGCAGTAGCCATGCCTGAAAACTTATATTCTTTTAAACCAACCCCTGAAAGCAAAACCTTTGCCCAACAGATTGTACATATCGGCGCATCGGTCAAATTGCTCACCCAACGTTATGTGGAAGGAAAAAATGTGCAACCCAGTGAACCCAATGCACAATCAATGAGTAAAAAGGATATTATTAACTTCCTCCAAGAAAGCTTCGATTATACCTCTAAAGTCATAAAAACCATTAATCAGGAACAATTGGATGAACTGTGTGAAATGTATCACAGTAAAAACACCGTAAGTAGAGCCTTTGCTTTATTTTATGTTCAAGACCATATGGCCAATCATCGAGCAAAAGCTAATTTATATATTCGGATGAACAATATTAAACCTCCCGAATACACCTGGTAAAAAAGTAGTATCAAAAAATCAATGGGTTATTTAAAAAATACCCAAAACAAATGCTAATAAGAAATACGTATATTAAAAAATATTTTTGTTTTCAATAAAATAGAAGAATTGCTATTATAAAAGAACCATGAAACAACTCATTACCACTTTTCAACAAAAATGGGCAGAATATCTTTTAGAAGTCATTGTCATTATAATCGGTATTATTGGTGCATTTACGCTCAATAGTTGGAAAGAATACCAAAATAAAAAAACACAAGAACTTGAATTGCTTACCCATCTAAAGGACGATTTTACAGCCAATGAACAACTCATTCAGCAGGGGTTTGAGAACTTAAAGACGGATTATCAATTCTTAAAAACGACGATTAAAAACACGGGACCAAACATCAAACTACCCGAAAAAAGTATATTGGACTCCATTGAAAGTATTAATTATACCATTGTTGAATTGGTCTATGGAACATTAAATCCAACATTAAATTCTTCACGAATTGAACTCCTTAACGACCAGCAATTAAGAACACAATTATTAGCTTTTCCAATACTTTTGACCAAATACAAACAGATGGAAACGGCAGCTCGTGAACTTGCATTAGAACAACGAAAAATGCATCAGCGACATGTTTCCATTTTGAATCGGGAACAAAATAGAGAAAAAAGATTTTTAAATCATGTAAATTATTTTAGTTCCAATTATAAAGCTTGGTTAAGTGATCGAAATTATCAAAATTTAAGTTTAGATCGTTTATGGCAGATTGACGCTGCTTTAATTGAACTTAATCAACTAAAAAACGCTAATAAGGAAATTCTAAACTCAATTAGTCGCGAGCTTGATAGATTTTAGTTTTATCTACTGATTTAAAACAACTGCTTTATCAATGGTGATTTTTAAACACATTAGCCTCTTATCCCAAAAAATTAACTGGTGTTAAATAAGTAATAAACCATCAATTATTACATCATTAGATTAGAATTTTTACAATTGAGAATAAGACAAGGGTTTTAAGAAAATGCGATGGATATTGGAAACACTATTCGCATATTTTTTCATAGAAGACATTCGTTTCCATTCGGGATGCGCTATAAACTTTTTCCAATTGGCATCACGTTCCTCCATGGAAGCAAATGAAATCATATAGGTTAAAGAAGGCATGTTAGGACCGGCTACCTGTGCGCCAAAAAAAATAGAATGTAAACCTGTAGCTTTAAAAATATCCAATTCTCCCGAATTAAACATGTCAATTTTTCGGTGAACAGCATTTTCATTGTATCCTTCATAAATTCGCAATTCAAAAACCTCATCGCCTTCTTGAGACGGGACCAATTTGGGGAGTCCGTCTATGGCTGTAAAAAAAGAAGTGCTATAGCGTGCATAGGGCGGTTGATCAACACTAAGATCATCATAAGCCAATCTATTCTGTAAATAAGTTTTGTTATTTTTAAGATTTTCAAGGACCATTGCATAGCCTTCAATACTAGGATAAGAAATCAACACATAAATTTTCTTTGGCATCGCATCACCCATTTCATCAAAGACTCCAACATGTTCAATTCCAAACGCATTAAGAGCTGGAATTAACGCCTCAGATAGATAATTATTAAGCGGTGCTGCTGATTTACCAAATTCAAGAGTATAAGTCCGTAATTCAAAAAAACTATTTTGGGAAAACCCAAAAGATCCAAGGAAGCAGAATAGAATGCAAATAAATTTTTTCATAAAAAGAATATTAATATGTAAAGAAAATAAAAATCATGTTTTTAATGTTGGATCACTTTTAACAATCCCCAAAGCAAGTCCTCTTAATTCAGCCAAACCGCGTAAACGGCCAATGGCAGAATAACCTGGATTGGATTTTTTATTTAAATCATCCAACATTTGATGACCATGGTCTGGACGCATTGGAATTTGAGTTTGTTTAACCTTAGTTTTTTTTCTTCTCTTTTCTTCCAGCAAGACAGCACGAACAATGGCATGCATGTCTACATCACCAGTTAGGTGATCAGCTTCATAAAAATTCCCATGAGTGTCGCTTTGGGTACTTCGAAGATGCAAAAAATGAATACGATGAGCATGGGTGTTAAAAATACGTTCCAAATTATTACTATTTCTTACCCCCAAAGAACCCGTACAAAATGTAAGACCGTTATGAAGAGAAGGGACAGCTTTAAAAAGTTGTTCTAGATCAGACGAAGTACTTACCACCCTTGGAATTCCAAACAAGGAAAATGGAGGGTCATCAGGATGAATACTTAAAAAACTGTTGCATTGTTCCGCAACTGGAACAAGTTCTCTTAAAAAACAAATTAAATTATCTCTAAGAATAGCAGCATCCATCGTTTCATATTTTATAAGTTTAGCACGAAAAAGATCTAAATCATAGCCTTCTTCTGCTCCGGGTAAACCTGCAATGACACTTTTTGTCAAGGCAGCTTTTGCATCATCATTCATTTCATTAAAATAGCGCTCAGCCGAAGCATAAGCCTCTCTAGAAATTGTTTTGGCTGCTCCCTCCCGTTTAACGATAAAGAGATCAAAAGCATTTATTGCATCCACCTCAAATGCTAAAGCCTTCGAGCCATCCGATAAGGTTTTGTCCAAAGTGGTTCGTGTCCAATCCAAAACCGGCATAAAATTGTAACAAATAATATGAATACCACAAACCGCTAAATTTTGAATGGATTGCTGATAATTAACAATATAGTCTTTGTAATTACCAGAACGGAGCTTGATGTCTTCATGAACAGGAATAGACTCTACTACAGTCCATTGCAAACCGCTGGCTTGTATCAACTCTTTTCGTTTTTGAATGGTTTCAACCGACCAAATTTCTCCATTTGGAATTTCGTGAAGGGCCGTAACAATGTCTGTTGCTCCTGCTTGACGAATATCACTTAAGGTTACTGGATCATCGGGTCCATACCATCGAAATGCTTCTTTCATTAATCTATAATTTAAACACCACTAAAAGCATTGAATCCCCCATCGACACAAATAACTGTTCCCGTAATAAAACTTGCATGGTCACTACAAAGAAAGTGGATCACTCCATTCAATTCCTCTGGCTTTCCAAAACGACGCATCGGGGTATTAGTAATTATTTTTTGTCCTCTTTCCGTTAAATTTCCATCCTCCTTAAGTAACAAACGTTGATTTTGTTTGGCAATAAAAAAACCGGGAGCAATAGCATTTACTCGGACTCCATCCCCAAATTTTAAAGCCATCTCAACAGCCATCCAGCGGGTGAAATTTTCCATGGCTGCCTTTCCAGCAGAATAGCCAACAACTCTTGTCAACGCACGATCTACTACCATGGAAGAATAGTTTACGATAGCCCCTTTTCGTTTGTCACCCATTATTTTTCCAAAAACTAAAGAAGGAATAAGAGTCCCTTTTAAATTCAAATCCATCACTGCATCAAAATCAGGAAGGGAGAGGTCAAAAATAGATTGATCGTCTGATACCGTAGCTCCTGGCATATTACCTCCAACTGCATTTACCAATACATCAACCGTTTGAAACCGATCTAAAACCTTTAATGCAATGGCTTCGAGGGCTTCACGGTTTAAAACATCAACCGTAAAGGCAATAACTTCTTTATGAATGGACGTCAAGTGAGCAACCGACTCATCAAGTAAACGTTTATTCCTTCCCAACAAGATTAGTTTTGCTCCTTTTTGCATGAAACTCTCAGCTAATGTACTTCCTAAAGTACCTGTAGCTCCACTGAGAACAAACACTTTATCTTTTAAATCATTCAAAATAAAAATTGTTTAATAGTTATAGGAAGATTTCCAGTTTATGCATTTTTGTGTATCCATTGCACGAATTCCCATATCCACCGCTAAAGCTGTTTTAGCTCCCGTATGAATATCAGAAAGCGGAGCAGTACCATTGATAATAGCATCTCTAAAATCAATCAAAGCCTGACGAGTAGGTTCCAAATGCTGGTAATTAATTGGAAAACCTTTTCCTGCAACCCAATTCGATGTTGCCCCAGAAACACCATCCACTTCACCGTATTCTTTTTGGTATTTAGCTTCGGGATATTCCCAAGCAGCAGTTGGGCCAATCACTATAGTTCCTTGATCTCCTTTTACTTTAATTTGATATCCTTCTTTTGCGTTAGAAGTTAAGCAGGTAAAACTGGCTTTTACTCCTTGCGGATAGGCATAGATTACTTGCGTATTGTCATAGGTTTCTCGACCATCTTTCCAATAACTAACATCTCCAAAGCCAATAACACGTTCGGGAGAAGCCTTTAAAACCCAGTTGACAAAATCAATTTGATGGGAACTCAACTCGGCTAAAAGTCCGTAAGAATAGTCCCTATACATCCGCCAGTTAATTTGACGTTCATAGCGAGGATCGGGTACTGGGCGACGCCAGTTCCCATTTCGATTCCATTGGGCCTCAACAGAACCCACAGTTCCGATTTTTCCGTCTTGAATCATACCAACGATATGTGAATACAAACGGGAACTGTGATATTGATGCCCCGTTTGAAAAACCTTTTTATGGTTTTTACGAACCTTTTGTACTAAAGCCAAAGTGGCCTCATCCCCCTTGACGAGTGTTTTTTCACAATAGATATGTAGTCCGGCATCAACAGCAGCACTTGCAATACTGCCGTGGGTGTTTAACGGAGTACTGATAATAACAGCATCCACATCGGGGGCACTAAATAAGTCTTCATAATTTTTATAGCTCCTTGCTTTGGGAACTATGGACGATGCTTCTTGTAAACGAAAAGGTAAAGTATCACAGACTGCGGTAACGCTAACATCATCGATTGATGTTAGAATCTTGATCAATCCCATCCCCCTACTTCCTGTGCCAACAACACCGATGCGAACGCCATTTAAATCAGCTTGCTTTAATATTCCAAACGGACTATCGAAAGGACTAATTAAGGGAATGGAAAGTGCAGCAACACTTTTTTTTATAAATTTTCGTCGATTGTGAATCATCTGCCATGACTTTAAACGATTAAAAGCAACGTCAATATAAAGAATTAAACGTACCGATTACAATGATATAAAACTTTCACTATATTCGTTAACGTTAACGAAAAAAATTACCCAAATGTTGCAAAGAGTAAAAAAGCAAGTTAGAGTTCCAATAAAACGAGTATTTCATTTACTCGTATTTTTATGTACTTCATGCTTATGGAGTCAAGAAACAACATGGGAATCCTTATTTAACGGGAAAGATTTTAATAATTTTCAACAACTAAACGGTACCGCCACTTACGCAATCGAAGATGGAAATATGGTAGGTATTTCAAAACTCAATACGCCCAATAGTTTTTTAGCTACCAAAAAAAAGTACAGCAACTTTATCTTAGAATTTGAAGTTTGGATCGATAACGGTTTAAATTCTGGGGTTCAATTTAGAAGTGAGAGTCTTAAAAGCTATAAAAACGGACGTGTACACGGATATCAATGTGAGATTGAGACCAGTAGTCGTAAATGGGCTGGAGGTATCTATGACGAAGCGCGAAGGGGTTGGATGTATCCGCTATCACGAAATCCGAGAGGGCAGAATGCCTTTGTTCCAGGAGAGTGGAATCATTATCGAATAGAGGCTATTGGGCCTGAAATTCGCACTTGGGTTAATGGTGTACAGTGTGCTAATTTAGTCGATACCAAAACCGCTGAAGGTTTTATTGCCTTTCAAGTTCATGCCATAAGTAATCCAGAAGAAGAAGGAAAAAAGGTACGCTGGAGAAATATCAAGATACTTACTTCAAATCTTACAAAATACCGAAATCCAGTAGGTGTTCATGCTCCTGAAATCAGCTATTTGAATAACCAATTAACCCAATCAGAAATTAGGAAAGGCTGGCGTTTGTTGTGGGATGGAAAAACAACCCAAGGCTGGCGAGCAGCCAAAGCACAAAATTTTCCAGAAAAAGGTTGGGAAATTAACAAGGGGGAATTGAGGGTTTTAGCCTCTGACGGGAGTGAATCCAATAATGGTGGAGATATAGTAACGAAGGAAAATTATAGCAATTTCGAACTTAGTGTTGACTTCAAGATCACCGAAGGCGCTAACAGCGGAATAAAATATTTTGTAGATGCCGAATTGAATAAAGGATTAGGGTCAGCAATAGGACTTGAATTTCAAATTTTGGACGACAAAAAACATCCTGATGCCCAACAAGGAAAAAATGGCAATCGAACAGTGGGTTCGCTTTATGATTTAATCCGCGCGGAAAACACCCAATCAGGTGCCCGAGGCAAAAACTTTAAGGGTATTGGACAATGGAATAATGCACGAATAACTGTTCGCGGCGGGAAAGTGGAACACTGGCTTAACCATGTTAAAGTAGTTTCTTTTGATCGCTTTAGTCAAACCTTTAAAGCTCTTGTAGAAAAAAGTAAATATGAAAAATGGGACAATTTTGGTCGCCTTCCCCATGGATTGATACTCCTTCAAGATCACGGCGATCAAGTCAGTTTTAAAAACATAAAAATAAAAGAATTATAAACAACAACCTATGGATAATTCAAGACGAAAATTTATTAAAAAAACAGCCATTGCCTCTGGAGCAATCACTTTAGGAATGACTTCAAGCCTGAGTGCAAAAAGTTATCGAAATATTTTAGGTGCTAACGATCGTGTTCGAGTTGGGATTGTTGGTTTTTCCAATCGTGCAAAAAGCTCCTTAATCCCCTCTTTTATAGCGCATCAAAAAGGGTTAAATTTTGAATTGATTGGGGTGTCTGATATCTGGAACCGGCGTCGTGAAGAAGGTGCTGCATTTCTTAAGGAAAAAACTGGAAATAAAATTAAAAAGTGGCGAAATAACGAAGAAATGTATGAACGCAACGATATCGATGCAGTCATAATTTCAACTGCTGATTTTCAACATGCTCTTCATACCGTGGAAGCTGCTAATGCAAAAAAAGATGCCTATGTTGAAAAGCCATTTGCAGAAACCATGGAAGATGCAAGAATAGGTCGTAAAGCAGTCGAAGAGTCTGGAATTATTTTTCAGATCGGTTCTCAAAGACGAAGTGGTGCCAATTACCATGCCGCCAATGAATACATAAAATCCGGCGATTTTGGTCCCATTATGATGGTAGAGATGTCGTGGAATGTCAATCAACCTGGCAGGTGGCGACTCCCCCAATTGACCAAAGAAATTAAAGAATCTGACACTGATTGGAAACGTTATTTAATGAATAGGCCTTATGAAGCTTGGGATCCAAGAAAATATTTGGAATATCGCCTTTTTTGGCCCTACTCTTCTGGAATCCCTGGACAATGGATGTCACATCAAATAGATACTGTTCATTGGTTTTCTGGTTATAATCATCCGAGAAGTGTCGCAGCGAATGGGGGGATCTATTTATGGAAAGATGGACGGAAAAATGTGGACACTATGACCGCAGTTTTTGATTATGGCCCAGAAGAGCAACAAGATCAAGGCTTTCAAGTCGTTTATTCCAGTCGGTTTACCAATTCGGCAGGTGGAATCAAAGAAATCTATTATTCCAATGGTGGTGAATTAAATTTAAAAACCAATAAAGTAACCTCCAACGGTGGATTGAGTGAAGGGCAAGCCCAAAGAATGGGTATGCAAGCCAATCTTCTATCAGACTATAATTTATCTGAACGTGCTATTAAAGTCGCCACTTCGGCGAATACAGGAGCTGATAATATGACCTCTCTCCATATGTTAAATTGGATGGAATGTGTTCGAAGTCGGAAGCAAACAAATGGTCCAGTCCTTGCTGGCTACAATCATTCTGTTGCAAACATTATGACTACTGCTGCCTTGAGAACAGGGCTTAAAGCAACATTTGATGAAAAAACACAAAATGTTATGGTAGGTGGTAAGGTCTTCAAATATTAGGTTCTTGAACCTTCTACATCTTATTTATATAAAATAGTTTTGAGTAAATCGAAATGAACGATACGTGTATTGGTATTAAAGAAGTAGCTCGATTAGCAGGAGTATCTATTGGAACTGTTGATCGGGTCATTCACAACAGAACTGGTGTTTCAAAAAAAACTCATGATCATGTTCAAACCATCTTAAAGTCTAGCGGTTATAAAAAAAATAATGTTGCAAGTCGTTTAAAATTAGCCAATAGTCAAATAATTAAATTAGCGGTTTTGATCCCCGAAGAAGCCCTTCAAAAAAATCATTATTGGTCTCTAGTTTTACACGGTATTCAAAAAGCCAATGACGAATTAAAAGAATTGGGTATCACCTTTAATTTACTCCCCTTTAAACTTTCTAACCCCTTATCGTATTCGAATAACTTTAATTCCATATTTGATCAAGAATGCCATGGAATAATTACTGTACCCGTCTTTAATGATGCTTATAAAGAATTGAATCAAATTGCACGTCAAAAACAAATTCCTATTGTTTCTATAGACATAAAGCCCAAAGAAGAGCACACTTCCGATTTTTATATTGTTCAGGATGCTTTTAAAAGTGGTACTGTTGCAGGTCGGATTTTAAATCAGAGTATTGGTCAAAAGGGACACTTTTTAGTAATCAATACAACCAATTCCAATACGGTACAACAAAATATGAAGGACAGAGAAGATGGTTTCCGACACTTTTTTCGACATCAATATGATGGAAGTGAAGAAAATATTACCACTGTATTTTGTGAATCAAATGAGCTCCAAAAAGTAAAAGAAACACTTGTTGAGTTAGCAAAAAAAAATAAACCCCTAGGAATTTTTATTACCAATTCAAAAGCCTACTTGATTCCTAGCTTAGTAGAAGAAATAACGTTTGAAAAATGCACGATTGTAGGTTATGATTTAAATGTTCAAAATTTAGAACTATTAAAGGAAAATAAACTTGATTTTATAATCAATCAGAAACCTGAATTTCAAGGATATTCTGCGGTTAAGGGACTTTTTAAGCACCTCACAGAAGGAGAAGATCATGAATTAAAAACCATTATTCCTGTTGAAATTTTAATCAAAGAAAATCTTGAAATTTAATTTACCCATCATATAACCACTAAACCTTCATCTTTCAATGAACTTTATAAACGACGATTTTTTGCTAGAAAATAAAAGTGCAAAAAAATTATATCACGACATCGCAAAAGATTTACCGATTATTGATTATCACAATCATCTTTCCCCAGGTGATATTGCAGAAGATCGACAATTTAAAAACATTTCGGAAGTTTGGATTGCTGAAGATCATTATAAGTGGCGTGCCATGCGGACTTTGGGAGTCGAAGAAAAATACATCACTGGAAATGGTTCTGATGCAGATAAATTTCAACAATGGGCAAATTGCCTCCCCTACACTCTTAGGAATCCATTATTCCATTGGTCACAATTAGAACTCGCTCGTTATTTTAATGTCTTTGATCTATTAAACGGAAAAAATGCCTCTACGATCTATCAAAAAACATCGGAACAACTTCAACAACCTCAATGGAGTTGTCGTTCATTAATTAAAAAAATGAACCTAGAAATGCTCTGTACCACAGAAGACCCAACGGACGATTTAAAGCACCATCAATTCTTATCCCAATCAGATTTTTCAGTAAAAGTAAAAACGAGCTTCCGACCCGATAAAGCCATTTTGATTGAAGGGCAGCATTTTAATGATTATATCGATACACTTGCTGCGGTTTGTGATATTGACATTCAATCTGTTGATGATCTATACCAAGCCTTGTCTAATCGGATAGAGTATTTTCATAAAAACGGTTGCCGACTGTCCGATCACGGCTTGACCTATATTCCTTATGAAACCGTAGCAAGCGGAAAATTAAACACTATTTTTATTAAAAAAAGGACAAACAAGGAATTAAGCCCCCAAGAAGTGCAACAATTTCATACAGCGATTTTATTGTTTTTATCCAAAGAATACCACCGAAGAGGTTGGGTACAACAATTTCACTTAGGCGCCATGCGCAACAACAACAGCCGTAAATTTCATGATTTAGGTTCCGATACAGGTTGGGATTCGATCGGAACATATCCTATAGCCAGTGGGCTAGCTAAATTTTTAAACCATTTGGACACCGATGATCAATTGACAAAAACGATACTGTACAATTTAAATCCAGCAGATAATGCGATGATGGCCACAATGATCGGTAACTTTAATGATGGGAGTAGTAAAGGAAAAATTCAATGGGGATCAGGCTGGTGGTTTTTAGATCAGTTGGACGGAATGACCGATCAGATCAATACATTGTCCAATATGGGGTTAGTGAGCTGTTTTATTGGGATGTTAACAGATTCCAGAAGCTTCTTATCTTTCCCAAGGCATGAATATTTTAGACGTTTGATTTGTAATATTTTTGGAAACGAAATAGAAAAAGGCCTACTTCCGAATGATCCTAAGTGGGTTGGGAAAATTATTGCTGATATTTGTTATTATAACGCAAAAGATTATTTTGATTTTAACCACAATTTTTAATTCATGAAACAAGTAGTCACCTTTGGCGAGATTATGTTACGCCTTTCCCCTCCCGGATACCTTCGTTTTTCACAGGCGTATCAATTTGATGTAGTTTATGGTGGTGGGGAATCTAATGTTGCTGTTTCCTTGGCTAACTATGGAATTCCAGTTCAATTTGTTACTCGATTGCCAGATAATGATTTGGGACAATGTGCTCTAATGGAATTACGTAAACGATCTGTAAATACAGAACATATTCTTATGGGGGGCGATCGTTTAGGTATATATTTCCTAGAAACAGGAGCGGTAAGTAGAGGAAGTAAAGTCATATACGATCGAGCAAATTCAGCCATTGCAACGATTCAACCGGGAATGATTGACTGGAAAGAAATATTTAAAAACACCCAATGGTTTCATTGGACAGGAATCACGCCTGCCATTTCACAAGGAGCTGCGGATGCCTGCTTAGAAGCGGTGAAAATTGCTAGTGAAATGGGAATAACTGTTTCTACAGATCTTAACTATCGAGCAAAATTATGGAAGTACAAAGGGGACAGAGAAGCCATCATGACCGAATTAACCTCTTACTGTGATATCATATTGGGCAATGAAGAAGATGCTGAAAAACACTTTGGAATTCAACCTCAAAACCTAAATATCACTACACAGGGAGACCAAGTAAAAGCAGAAGCCTTTTTATCCGTCTGTCAACAAATGATGGAGAAATTTCCAAAAGCAAAGAAAGTCATTACGACCCTACGTGGCTCCATTTCTGCATCCCACAACAGTTGGGCAGGTGTTTTGTTTGATGGTAAAACACTATATTCTAGTCCACAATATCAGATAACCGATATTGTAGATCGAGTGGGAGGAGGAGATTCCTTTATGGGGGGCTTAATTTACGGCTTGCTTACCTATCCCAAAGACGATCAAAAAGCCTTAAATTTTGCCGTTGCGGCCTCTTGTTTAAAACACACCATTAAAGGAGATGCTAATTTGGTAAGCATAGCAGAAGTTGAAAAATTAATGCAAGGTGACGCCTCCGGAAGGGTTGCCCGATAACACAAAAATTATGGCACAATTCACACGACATGAAGTTATTACAGCAATGCAACAAATCGGACTGGTTCCTCTTTTTTACCATAAAAAAATTCACATAGCAAAAGCAGTTCTTAAAGCTTGCTATGATGGAGGTGCGAGGCTTTTGGAATTTACACATCGAGGCGATTTCGCCCAAGAGGTATTTCGTGAGCTAGTCCAGTATGCCATTGAAGAACTTCCAGGAATGATTTTGGGGGTAGGTTCGGTTACCGATGCCGCTTCTGCCAGTTATTATATGCAAAACGGTGCCAATTTTGTGGTCACTCCTGTTTTTCGTAAAGATATTGCAATCGTATGCAACCGTAGAAAAGTTCTCTGGGCTGCAGGTTGTGGCTCCTTAACAGAAATTGCACAAGCCGAAGAAATGGGAGCAGAAATAGTAAAACTCTTTCCAGGAAATATCTATGGTCCTGATTTTATCAAAGCCATCAAAGGACCACAACCGTGGACTAGTATTATGCCCACGGGAGGGGTTTCTACAACACCTGAAAATTTAAACGCTTGGTTTAAAGCTGGAGCAACCTGTGTAGGGATGGGTTCTCAATTAATTTCTAAAAAAATATTGGAAGAAAAGAATTATGACGCCTTAAAAATTAAGGTAATTAATACACTTAAAACCATTCAAGAAATTAGAAGTTAATCCTATGAATACCTATTTAAAAGCTATATGCACCCTATTATTTTGCATTTATTTTTTAGGATGTAGCTCTAAAAAAAACAAAAGAATACTTCGTTTAGGGCATGGATTGGACGTTACGCATTCCGTTCACAAAGGCATGTTAAAAATAGACGAACAACTTCAACTTCTCTCCAAAGGGAAAATGCAGCTTAAAATTTACCCCAATCAACAATTAGGAAGTGAACGTGAATGCCTAGAACTCCTTCAAATTGGAAGCTTAGACATGACAAAAGTTTCTGGAGCGGTTATGGAAAACTTTGCGCCAAAATTAAAAGTTTTTGGACTCCCCTTCCTCTTTCAAAACAAAGCTCATTTTTATCGAACCTTGGATGGAGACGTCGGGAAAGAACTTCTAGAAGAAGGAACGTCTTTTTGGTTAAAGGGTCTCGCTTATTTTGATTCTGGAAGTCGAAGTTTTTATACACGAGAACGCCCCATCAACAAACCCAGTGATTTAAGCGGTCTAAAAATCAGGGTTCAAGAAAGTGCTACCGCCTTTAACATGGTTAAATCCTTAGGAGCAGCACCAACCCCCATTTCATGGGGGGAATTATACACTGCTTTACAGCAAGGTGTGGTGGATGGTGCTGAAAACAACCCACCTAGTTTTTATCTCTCCAGACATTATGAGGTGTGTAAATACTATATCATAGATGAGCATACCATGATTCCTGACATGTTACTTATCAGTAGCCATACATGGAAGCGTTTGAGTGAACAAGAACAAAAGTGGTTGAATAAAGCCGTAGCTTTAGCAGTTCCCTATCAGCGAAAACTATGGATTCAATCAGAAAAAGAGTCATTAGCAGCAGTCATAGAAGCAGGGGTTGAAGTGAGCTATCCAGAAAAAAAAATATTTCAACAGATGACGCAATCGATGTATGAAGATTTTAAGGAAGATCCTGAAATGAAAGACTTAATCCAACGGATTCAAGATGAAAAATATTAGAAAACAAGTAGATATCTTAGTAGGTAAAGTCCTTGTTGTAATTTTTACAGCCATGGTTATCAATGTCTTATGGCAGGTTTTTACTCGTTTCTTTACGACTTCTCCAAGTGCATTCACCGATGAATTGGCACGTTATCTTATGATTTGGCTAGGAATTCTCGGAGGAGCCTATGTTGCGGGTAGAAACGAACACGTGGCCATAGATGTTTTTAAAAAAAAGTTTAACCCAATCATTCAACAACGTTTAAACGTTTTGATTACCCTATTAATCCTTGGATTTGCCCTTTTTGCATTGGTTATTGGAGGTGGTCGTTTGGTCTTTATCACCTATACATTACAACAATTCTCTCCTGCATTAAAAATTCCCTTAGCAGCTGTATATGCCGTAGTTCCACTGAGTGGCTTACTCATCATATTTTATAAACTAACAGCAAAAAATTTATCCTTATGGAACTGACTCCTGTCCTTATTCTACTGCTGAGTTTTATTATTTTAATTGGTATTGGAACCCCAGTAGCATGGAGCATAGCTATCTCGTCACTACTCACTATTTTAGTTAGCATTCCATTACTCCCTGCAAGCACCACCATTGCTCAACGAATGGCAACTGGATTGGATAGTTTTGCATTATTGGCCATTCCATTTTTTATTCTTTCTGGACAATTGATGACCCATGGGGGAATTGCCAAACGTTTGGTCAATTTTGCTAAAACCATTGTTGGTGCATTTCCTGGTGGCTTGGCTTTGATCAATATTGTTTCTGCCATGATGATGGGTGCTATTGCAGGTTCCGCAATGGCATCAGCCTCAGCAATGGGAAGTATTTTAGGGCCTGAAATGGAAAAAGAAGGTTATGATAAAGAATACGGTGCTGCTGTTAACATTACCTCAGCAACAATTGGTTTAGTGATCCCCCCAAGTAATGTCTTAATAGTTTATTCCTTAGCCAGTGGCGGAGTTTCAATTGCTGCACTTTTCCTAGCAGGATATCTTCCCGGAATCATTACGGGAACACTGTTAATGATAGTTGCAGCACTTTGGGCAAAAAAAAAACAGTACAAAACGTTTAAAAAAAGCTCCTTCAAACAATGTGTTAAAAGTCTTGTAATCGCTTTACCCAGTTTACTTTTATTAGTAATTGTCATTGGTGGAATTGTTGCTGGCTTTTTTACCGCTACAGAAGCTTCAGCAATTGCAGTACTTTACACGCTAATCCTCGGTTTTATCTATAAAGAAATTAGGGTAAAAGACCTAACTAAAATCCTTTTGGAATCTTCCAAAACCAGTGCTGTTGTTATGCTTCTCATTGCAGCATCAATGAGTATGTCATGGGTGCTTTCGTATGAAGATATTCCTCAAAATATCAGTAGTCTTCTCCTCAACATCAGCGATAACAAAGTTGTTATCTTATTACTTATTAACCTCCTTTTACTTCTTGTTGGTGTTTTTATGGACATGACCCCAGCAGTATTAATTTTCACACCCATCTTTTTACCTGTGGTCACTACCCTTGGAATAAGTCCCATCCAATTTGGGATCATGATGGTACTCAATCTATGCATTGGATTATGTACCCCTCCAGTAGGTTCGGTCCTCTTTGTAGGTATCGGTGTTGCGAAAACATCCATTGAAAAAGTGATCAAACCTTTATTACCTCTTTTTATAGCTATGATTTTCGCATTGATACTTATCACTTTTATCCCACAAATCACTCTCTGGTTACCTCAAAAAATGGGATTTTAAACCTTATTGAAATAGATATTGGAAAACGGAGCAATGCGTATGAATTTATATACATTAACATGGGCAATGTTTA
>CBFIJI010000025.1:0-20884 GCA_965662885.1 Flavobacteriaceae bacterium
GTGCTAAAAACATTATAGGCCAAAGCGATAGAAAATCGGATTTAAGTATAATAGACAAAATAAAAATTACTGATTATACGAAAAAAGATATTAAGGCTTCGGGAGGTAGAGTTGAGAAAAAAGTGATTGCCCAAGAGTTGAAAGAAGTATATCCTAATGCAGTTAGCATGGAACGTCAAGGCTCCTTTATTCCCGATGTTTATGACTTTGCCGAAGTCTCTAATTTTGAGGGCAGTATTTATGATTTTAAGTTTGAAAAAGATGTAAAAGTTGAAGAAGGAGTTAAGAAAATTCAGCTTTATTTAAAGTCTGGGGAGGAAAAAAACGCTTTTTTTGTTTCTCAGCCTAATAAAAAAACACTTCGTTTAAAAGTAGAGGATTATCAACCTAATAATGAGAAGGTGTTTTTATATGGTAGTGAGGTTTACGATTTACTGATGGTAGACTATGACGCTTTGACTACTCTTAATATTTCAGCTACTCAAGCCTTACATAAAAAGATAATAGCCCAGAAGAAAGAATTGGAGGAGCTTAAAGCGCAAAACAAAGCTATTTTAAAACGTTTGGAGGACTTGGAGAAAAAGTAGTGAGGTTTTTTTTTGGTGGTTTCGACAGGCTCAACCACCATCGACAGGCTCAACCACCATCGGCCTAGGACACTGAGCATGCCTGCCGCTAGGCAGGCCAGTCGAAGTGTCGAAGTGTCAAAGCACCAAAGTCCTAAAATTATCATTTAACTTTCTTTAAAATCCAATACCTTTACAAGGTTAAAGAACACTGCAATGGACAAGAAACTACGTTTTAACAGCGCAACCATCCACGGGGGTCAGTCACCCGACAAGGCCTATGGTTCCGTCATGCCACCCATCTACCAAACCTCTACCTATGCCCAAACCACTCCTGGGGGGCATCAAGGCTATGAATACAGCCGCACCCACAACCCCACACGAACCGCCTTGGAAAAGAGTTTGGCCAGTATTGAAGCTGGGCAATTTGGCTTTGCTTTTGGCTCCGGTCTTGCCGCTATGGATGCGGTTTTAAAACTTCTAAAACCGGGAGATGAAGTGATTTCAACCAACGATTTATATGGTGGTTCTTACCGTTTGTTTACGAAAATCTTTGAAAATTTTGGACTTAAATTCCATTTTGTCGGGATGAATGATCCAGCCAACATCAGTGCAGCAATCAATTCAAACACCAAATTGATTTGGGTGGAAACTCCAACCAATCCTATGATGAATGTGATTGATATTGCTGCCGTAGCAGTAATTGCCAAACAAAATAATATTTTATTGGCGGTGGACAATACCTTTGCTTCCCCCTATATTCAACAGCCTCTAACCCTCGGTGCGGATATTGTGATGCATTCTGCAACCAAATATTTAGCGGGCCACTCAGATGTGGTTTTAGGATCCTTAGTGGTCAATGATGCGGAGCTAGCGGAACGGATTGGTTTTATTCAAAATGCCAGTGGAGCCGTTTGTGGTCCGATGGATAGTTTTTTAACCCTTCGTGGAATCAAAACCCTCCATGTCCGAATGCAACGCCATTGTGAAAACGCAAAGGCAATCGCTCATTTTTTAGCAGCACACCCAAAAATTGAAACCGTCTTTTGGCCCGGTTTTGAAACCCATCCCAACCATGAGGTGGCCAAATCACAAATGAAAGACTTCGGCGGGATGCTCTCCTTTATCACCAAAGGGGCTGACTATGCTGCGGCAATTAAAATTGTAGAACGTTTGCAATTGTTTACCCTTGCAGAATCTTTAGGAGGAGTGGAGAGTTTGGCAGGGCATCCAGCCAGTATGACCCATGCGTCCATTCCCAAAGTAGAACGTGAAAAAAGTGGGGTGGTAGATGCTTTAATCCGCTTGAGTGTGGGTATTGAGGACGTTCATGATTTGATTGCCGATTTGGAACAGGCTATTGGATAGTCTTTCTTTGTATATTTACACAAAATACTTTAGGTGCAAGATTTTCGGAAACATATCGCTATTAATCCAATCATTCGATTTGGAAAACCCTGTATCAAAGAAACACGAATCACTGTTTTAGGATATCTTTCTCAAGGGATGCTTTGGGAGGAACATATTAAAGCATGCTTATTGTTTGCTGCTGAAAGGGAACAAAAAATAAGAATCGTATAGTGCGTTTGCTTTTCGATCAAAATAGTTCATTTAGAATTCTCCAAAGAATTCCTACTGCTCTTCCAACAGCAGACAATATTAAAAATCTGGGTCTTGAAAATGCTTCAGATTTTGAAATTTGGAATTTTTTAAAAGAGCAGTATTTTACAATTGTTAGGCTGGACTGCGATTTTATTGGCTTTTCTTTAAACCCGCCAACAGTAATAATCTAACCGATGAAGCTTCCAAAAAACAAAAAAGTTTATTTTGCTTCCGACAACCATTTAGGTGCCCCGGATTATTCCAGTAGTCGGGAACGGGAACGGATTTTCCTTGGATGGCTCAACCATATTGAAAAAGACGCTGCTGTTTTATTTTTATTGGGCGACCTTTTTGATTTTTGGTTTGAATACAAAACCGTAGTCCCCAAAGGCTTTGTTCGTGTATTGGGAAAGTTGGCCGCTATGGCTGATAAGGGGATTGAAATTCATTATTTTGTGGGAAATCACGATTTATGGATGACAGATTATTTTAAAAAAGAACTCGGGATTCCTGTCTATCATGAACCGCAAGAATTTACGATCAACAACAAACGCTTTTTTTTAGGTCATGGCGATGGTTTAGGTCCAGGAGACAAAGGCTATAAACGCATGAAAAAAGTTTTCGTACATCCCTTTTTTAATTGGTTATTCCGTTGGTTACACCCTGATATTGGTGTTCGTATAGCTCAGTATCTTTCTGTAAAAAATAAATTAATTTCTGGTGATGAGGATATTCATTTTTTAGGTGAAGATAAGGAGTGGTTGGTGCAATACTGTAAGCGGAAGTTGGGACAAGCCCCTCGAGATTACTTTATTTTTGGACACCGACATTTGCCTATGGAAATTCCATTGGGTCAAAATGCCACCTACTTCAACCTAGGGGATTGGATTGTCCATTATACCTTTGCAGTGTTTAACGGGGATGTTGTGACACTAAAAACCTGGGAAACTATTGTAAAAGATGATTGAGGAAAAATCGTTAGCTGTTGAAAAAACAGTTTTAATTGGGATTATTAATTCCCGTCAAGATGCTGTTAAGTCCAAAGAATATATGGATGAATTGGCGTTTTTGGCACATACAGCTGGGGGGGAGGTAGTACAACGCTACACCCAAAAAATGGATCCTCCCAATCCGAAAACGTTTATTGGCTCTGGAAAGATGCAAGAGGTGCTGGCTTTTGTAGATGAAAATGAAATTTCCTCAGTCATTTTTGACGATGAATTGACCCCTGCTCAACAAGCGAATATTGAAAAAATACTACGGTGTAAAATCCTTGATCGTACAGGCTTAATCTTAGATATTTTTGCCCAACGGGCACAAACCAGTTATGCACGAACTCAAGTGGAATTGGCGCAATATGAATATTTACTTCCCCGTTTAAAAGGACTTTGGACGCATTTGGAACGCCAACGAGGAGGAATTGGAATGCGTGGCCCTGGGGAAACAGAAATTGAAACAGATCGTCGGATTGTTCGAGATAAAATTTCTTTGCTTAAAAAGAAACTCTTAACCATTGATAAACAAATGGCCACCCAACGTGGGAATCGAGGGGCATTAATTCGTGTAGCCCTAGTGGGATACACCAACGTCGGCAAGTCCACACTGATGAATGTGATTGCAAAAAGTAAGGTGTTTGCTGAAAACAAACTCTTTGCTACTTTAGATACTACAGTGCGTAAAGTAGTTATTGGTAACCTTCCTTTTTTATTGAGTGATACAGTTGGTTTTATTCGTAAGTTGCCCACCCAATTGGTGGAGTCGTTTAAAAGCACCTTAGACGAAGTTCAAGAAGCAGACTTACTGTTACATATCGTGGATATTTCCCATTCCAATTTTGAAGAACATATCGAATCGGTCAATCAAATTTTAAAAGAAATTAAGAGTTTAGACAAACCGACCTTATTAGTATTTAATAAAATTGATGCCTATCAAGCAGAACCTTGGGATGCTTCCGATTTAGTGGCGGTTAGAGGAAAGGAACACTATTCCCTAAAAGAATGGGAACAAACGTGGATGAATAAAATGAATGGGTCTGCCTTATTTATTTCAGCCATTAATAAAGAAAACCTATCTACTTTTAGAAAACGCCTCTATGCTGCTGTTCGTGAAATTCACATTACCCGTTTTCCTTACAATCATTTTTTATATCCTGAAGGATTGGACGAAGAAGTACCGCTAGAATAAGTGAGAGACTAAAGCGGCTTTGCAAAAAGTAAATACACAGGAAAATGGTCGGAATAGCCTTCAAGACGATCTCCATTGATGTGGTTTCGAAAGGGATAGCCTTTATAATTCCCCTCGACAGTTCTTAAAAAAAGAGGACTAAAAATTTTTGCAGCAATCAAGTGTATTCCTTCTTTTTTTAAAAAAGGTTTAGAAACCAAGAATTGATCAAATAAATGCCAACGATCTCGATACGCTAAACTCCCTAGACCCCTTTTGTAAAGTTGTTTCATGGGATTAAATAAGGGTTGAAAGGATCTAAAATAGCCGCTTTTATCAGGACGAACGAGCTCTTGAATACTTTTATTAATCGGGTCATCATTATAATCGCCCATAGCGATAATTTTGACCTCCGTTTCCAAACGCTGTAAAGAATCAATAAGTCTTTTTTGAAGTCGTGCAGCTGCCATTCGTCCAGACTGACTGCGTTTTTCTCCTCCCCTGCGAGAAGGCCAGTGGTTGACTAAAAAATGTAAGGGTTCCTCATCTAAATAACCACTTACGACAAGTTGATCTCGTGTTGTTCTTTTAAGTTGTGTTTTGGGGTTGATCAGATTCAATCGATACCTTTTAGATTCGCCTGGGATAAACCACTCTTTTTGATATAACAAGGCCACATCAATACCTCTTGCGTCAGGGGATTCATAATGAACAATACCATAATTAAACGGACGCATTGTTGGATGTGCAATCAGTAATTCTAAAACCTTACGATTTTCGACCTCTGCAAGTCCAATGATTAGGGGTGCATTTTGTGTTTCCTTTTGTCCAATGCTTGTCATAACCTTTGCCAACTGATTTATTTTTTGATGGAGGAGGATTGAGGTCCAATGATGTCGCCCATCAGGCGTATAGTCATCATCAAAAGTATTGGGGTTGTTCTCAGGGTCAAATAAATTTTCCACATTGTAGAAAGCTACACAGTATAAATGAGACTGTTGTGAGATGACGTGTTGATTAAGACTTAAAAAGATAAGAAGTGAGGGGAGCAGTTTCATGGATATAACAAGTTGGATTTTTCAAAGATAATTTTTAAATTTATTACCCTTGTAACGAACATTCCTACTTATTATGCCCTTTTTCCTTTGGTTCTTCCTTGGCTTTTGTGCTTTTTTAAGTGCGCAACAATATCATGTGCGAGGGAAGCTTATCAATCAATATGAAGAAGCTCTATTTTTAGTTAAAGTGCAACTCGAGGGAAATGAGCACTACACCACCACCAATAAACAGGGATATTTTGAATTGTTGTTACCAAAAAATGGTGTGAATGGGAATCTCCTTTTTAAAAGAGACAGTACGCAACAGCAAAGCGTTCCCATTCATTCCAATGGAAATCAAGACATAAATTTAGGAACTTGGATCTTTCCTACATCCACCCAGAAACCTTCCTTAGCCGTTTTTAATTTGGAAGATTTGGATTTGGACATTGCTGCATTTGATCGGGATCAGATAGGCAGCTTTTTAAATGCTCGCCGTGATGCTTTTTTAAATACAGCAGCATTTCAATTCGGTACTACTTTTTTTCGCCTTCGGGGTTTGAATAATGTTCATCAAGAAGTGCGCCTTAATGGCATTCCGATGAATTCCTTTTATTCTGGAGCACCACAATGGGGGCAGTGGGGAGGCTTAAACGATTTTACGAATAGAGGACAGCGTTATTTTTATGGAATTACTCAAGATTCCAAAGGCTTTGGGGGCTTACTTGCCACCTCAGAAATCAATTTACGACCCTCTAATTTTCGCGCTAATGCTAAAGTTTCTCAAGCTTTTTCTAATGCTAGCTATCGTTTTCGAATGATGGCCTCTTATGTTCACCCCATTAAAAAAAACAGGCCTGGCTTTGCCTTATTGTTGTCAAGACGTACTGGAAAACAGGGCTATATGGAGGGGACATTTTACGATGCCTGGTCTGCAGCATTTCTTTTAGAACATCAATGGAATGACAAACATCAATCGTGGTTTACAGCTCTTTTTACTCCAAACAGGAGAGGGAAAAATGCCCCCTTGACAGCGGAGGTATATCAATTAAAAGGTAGGCAATACAACCCCTATTGGGGAGTGTTAAATGGGAAACAACGCAATGCCCGTCAAGCACATTTAGCCACCCCAATTTTGATTTTCAATCACCGTTGGCAAGTACGAAAAAACAGCCATTGGCAATTCAACTTAGGTTATCAATGGGGAGAACAATCGAATAGTCGTATCCGCTATAACGGTCATCAACGTTTGGGAAATTTCTTACAAGGTGGTGGTCAAAACCCCGATCCAGTATATTATCAAAGGCTTCCAAGCTATGCCCTACGGGATCAAAACTATCCTGACTATGCTCAAGCTTTTTTATTGGAACAACAACTATTAGAAAAGGGGCAAATCGATTGGGAATCGATGTATCGAGCAAATGAAGCCGTACCTAATCTAGGGGTTTATGCGATCTATGATGAGGTACAACAACCCCAACAGTGGTCCATTACTTTGCAAACAAAACAGCTAATTTCTCCACGTTTATCCAGTCAATGGGAAGCCTACTTTTCAAATAATCGATCTCATTTTTTTGCACGACCAAAGGATTTATTGGGAGCATCATATTTGTGGGATTTAGATCCCTATACTACTGCCGAAGCCAGTCCAAATAATGTATTGAATTCTGAAACTCCTATAAATGTAGGCGATCCGTTTATGTATAATTATGCTCTATTTTCACAAGTTTTTGGAGGGACAACAACATTCGAATATACGGGTGCTGGATGGACTACTTTTGTTGGACTTCAATTCCGCCAACAGCAGTTTTTAAGAGAAGGTTATTTTAAAAATGGGAGCTTCCCCAATCATTCTTTTGGACGGGGAGCGTCACAAAACTTTACAAGCTGGTCGTTTAAATGGGGCGCAAATTATGCTCTTTCAGGGAGGCATCGATTGTTTTTCTTTGCGGGGCTAAAAAATCGCCCGCCCGCTTATCGTCATCTTTATTTAAACCCACGAGGCCAAGAACATGCAGTTCCCAATAGTGAACAAGAGCAAGGGATACATTTCAATATGGGCTATCAATGGCAAGCCCCTACTTTGGATATAAAGTTCAACCTATATGGATTGAAACGTACAAATATTCAAGAAGTGTCTTACTATTTTGCAGATGGAGTAGGTGGTGATAATGCCCTTTTTGTTCAAGAAGTCCTGACCGATATGACCCATCAACATTTGGGGGCCGAAGTGTCCCTTGTTTATCAACCAGTTCCTGAGTTAAAATGTATTGGTGTTGTTGCATTGGGGCAGTTTCAATACGCAAACAATCCCCATTTGATTTTATCCACAGCACCCACATTAGCATCCCAAGATGCAGGGTTTAAAGACGGTATTAAAGATTTTGGAAAAGCATATTTAAAAGGCTATCATCTTGCTGGAGGACCACAACGGGCGTTCTCATTATCTTTGAATTACGAAGATCCCAATTATTGGCGTTTATCCGTTTATGGAAATTATTTTTCTAATGCTTTTCTCGACCCCAATCCTTTGACCCGAACTAAAAACATCTATTTGGATGCTGATGGTTTGCCTTTTGCGAATTACGACTCCAAGGTGGCTAATGACTTGTTGCGACAAGAACAATTTCCCGCCTATTTTTTATTGAACGCTACTGGGGGAAAATCATGGTTGTTGGGAGGGCATTATTTTGGATTTTTTATCAGTGTTCAAAACCTCTTAAATACTCATTTTAAAACAGGGGGTTATGAACAGGGTCGTAATGCGAATTATCGCAGCCTTTTGGAGGATAGTCAACGAACTCGCCCCTTATTTGGTCCAAAGTATTGGTGGGGTCGTGGCACCACCTATTTTGCCACCTTTTATTTTAGTTTTTAATTTTAATTCTCAAATGAAACCAATGAAAAAAGCTACTCGTTTATTGTTGTTTCTCTTCCTGTTTTTCAACTGTACTGTACCCGAAAATTTTGATCCTCCTGTATTTGTGGATCTACCGAAATTTCCAAAAGCAAATACTACACTTCAAGCCATTTGGGAACGCGTACAACAGAGTGAAACGGGGTTTATGATGTTTGAAAAGCAAGAAACGGAATTGTGGGCAATGGGGATAGTGAGTAGTAGTGACGCAACAGGAAATTTTTATAAAGAATTGTATGTTCAAAATAGTGAAAAAGCACCTAAAAGAGCGTTGCGTTTATTGCTGGATCAACGGTCACTACATGCACAATTTCCTGTTGGGCGAAAAATTTTAATTCGACTTAATGGTTTAGGTGCTGGCATGCACAAAGGGGTTTTAAGCCTCGGCACCTATCAAGCCGATGGCATTGCCCCCCTTCCAGAGCCATTAATTACCGATCATATTATCCGAACAGACCAAACCTTGGTTGTAGACCCTGTGGTTACCTCCTTAGCAGAGTTAAATACCAATTTGATTGGAAAATGGGTTCGCCTTCCTGAAATACAATTTGCTAAAAGTGAACATGGAAAAACCTTTTCAGGAGAAGCCTTTGATACGTTTGATGGAGAACGCCGTTTGATGGACTGTGATGAACAGCGTTCCATTATGTTAAGCAGCAGTAGCTTTTCTAAATTTAAGTCTGTGGTAATTCCTTCTCTTTCTGGAACAATCAATGGAATTTTAACTCGTGATTATTACAATGAAAAATATATTTTAAAAATCAATGATCCAAACGACATGACGTTTGAAACAGCCCGCTGCGATCCTTATTTTGAGGAAACTTTTGAAGAAGTAAGCTTGGGTCGTTTTGAAAAAGTGGGCTGGCAAAATGTGATTGAATCAGGAACACAAGCTTGGGAAGTGTATGAAGATGCAAATTCTTTGGGGCAATCTCTTCGGATTGGATCCTATCGTTCTAAAGATAAAAAAACAGTAGCTTGGCTAATTACGCCTGCCTTTGATTTAACCGCCCTTGCAGGGGCAAGCTTCCACTTCCGAACTTCAACACAATATGCCGATAAAAGTAAATTGGAGGTGCTGCTATCCACGGATTATAATGGGGAACAAAGTCAACTTAAAAAAGCAACGTGGACGACCCTTGAAACTCGAATTTCAACGGGAGAGGATAACGATAACCTATGGATTGATAGTAGCCCGATACTCCTTCCTCAAGAGGCGGGAACTCTTTATTTTGCTTTTCGTTATTCAGGGAGTGGAAAGACTGCTTATGATGGGACGTT
The DNA here is from genome assembly GCA_965662885.1 of Flavobacteriaceae bacterium. Lineage (GTDB taxonomy): Bacteria > Bacteroidota > Bacteroidia > Flavobacteriales > Flavobacteriaceae > CBFIJI01. The sequence goes on from CBFIJI010000025.1 coordinate 9,567, forward strand.
TGAATTGGATGATCTTCGCTTGACTAAAGCTACTTCATTCTAAAACAAACCATAAAAAAGGGTTTAAGTACAGCAATATATGAAATTGCTGATTTCTATAATGACACCTACAAGTAGCGTTAAAAGAAGTACCCCAATTTTGAGACTATCGAATTTTCTTTCTAAGAGTACAACTCTCTGATTGATTAATGTTACCCAATGAATCCTTGCACCAAGATTTATGATAGACGGAACAATAACAATACGTTATTTGAAATAAACCGTCCATTTCCTCAAGGAAATTAATTAGGTCAAAGTTTGAGTTCGGCTTCTTTTTTATGCTAAGGCTGGTCACCTGATGAACCTCTCTGGCAGCAATGACATCATCATCATACAAAGTAGTGAATTCGGTTTGAGTCGCTATGAGTACCTCGTTATACTTATTCTCTATGGCTTCACCTACCTCCTGCAGTTCAATTGGTTTACCGTCAAAGGTATAGCGAACGTCACTCATAATGGCTGGACCGATTCCTTTGTTTTCAATGAGATATTTTATTGTAACAGAATCTTTTTTTGACACATTTATGAAAGTAGAACTTTCAAGATACGGCCATACGGATACTTCTTGTTGGCTTTTATATAGTTCTTGCTGTTCTTTCATTATTTGGGTTTCTTTTAACCCGATGAACGCAGTAGCAGAACTTATTAAAATAGCAGTTAAAGAGATGACGGTAGCGGAAGTATTTTTATTCTTTGTTTTCACAATCAAGACCTGAGGTTATAGTATATTAAGTTTTTATACCGAATCCTTAAAATTACATAATAAATCTAAGACTACTTTTGAAGGAGGGGATTAATAGTGTGTTTAAAATCAATGAGTTATGAATTCGGGTTTATTTAACCTTGAAGCTCCAACCCTCACTGACTTTAAACGCTTTCTTTTTATAGATCATTTTTAGAAGTGCATTAATACCTACGGAAACGAGGAAGACAAACAATACAAGATTTTTCATAGGAAAGAGGGGTTCAATTCACCTTAAATTAATCAAATTTATTCACCTAATGGGAATCAGTTGTTGAAATCAATTTGACTCGTATGATATCCAATTTTTTTTTTGCACTAGACTGTTATAAATTCCTATAAGAATATTCCCATCCTCATAGGTAAAATTGAAAGATAAAGAAATCAAATCTTGGTTTTGTAAAACCGTTACTTTACCTACTAAAAGCAACAACGACTTTATTTAATGATTCTTCAAAATCGGATGCCATTTAAATAGCTGTTACCAGAGCATTTGATGATGGCTGCGGCACTGATAAGGGTTGTTTTTTTGGTAACGAGAAAATGGTTGTCTGGTGAGGGAATTGCATCTGTTTTTTCCCAATGTACAAATACACAATATAGCAAGGCGAGGTCTTTGTGGATTAATGAAGGTTTCATTAAGATTTTGGCTCTATTACAACTAATAAAAACTGTTAATCTTTTTGGGTAAGTATTAAAATGACCTATTTAATTGTATTTAATCTTTCTTAAAATACGTTGAGTTTCTTTATAGTTATTATAGAAGTGGTTTCCCATTTTTTTAAGATAAGGACGTGCCCGCTCCAGTTGTTCTTTTGCTTCATGGACGCTGTTGAGGGAACAAAGCATGGCACTTGAAGGGAGCTGAAGCAGGTCTTTTTGTTCACCATCGGAAAGAGGGCTTTCTTTTTCTAATTTTTCTAGAAGTGCATTGTTGGCATTATATCGATGATACAAAGTTTTTTTATCCAATTCAGGTGGTTGAAATAGGAGTTTACTTTGGAGTTGATAGGCTCCGTTTTCCATAAAGACAATACGGACTTCCTCCAAGGGAAAAAAGCGGAAGCCGTCTTCAATACCCAAGCGAACATATTCTGTAATCACAAAGGCATCTGCGGTCCATTCAATTTCCACCTCATCAAAAGTGGAATAGAACAGTTTGACTTGTTCATTGATCAATTCAATGTCCACGCGGGAATAATACGTACGATTTTTAACTTTTTTTTCTGATCCTGCCCAACACACCACAAAGGATTCCTTAAATACTTTGTATTGTGACATTAAATCATCGCTATGTGATTCTAGAAAATCAAACACCCCATCGAGTGTCAATTGAATATTATTTTGAGCGTGTTTTTCAATGATGGCAACAGTATCGGAATTAGTGTCTTTAATTTCGATGTTTGTCGCTACTGGAAGGGAGATACTTCCCTCTCTTTTAAAAATTGTACCACCATAATATTTCCAAATATTTTTTCGTAAAGCGGTAATTTTATTGTTCGGCATAATCGTAACCAATCCTACGACTTTACCCGAGGGGAGGTGGGGAAAAGGAATATTTTCATAGGTCACACGAGGTGGCTCGTTTAAATAGGCATTGACTAAGTTTTGCAATTTGCTATCATCAAAAAAATCTACCCCAAGGATACGATTGTTTTTGTCTTCTACTCCAATTACAATAAAGCAATTGTTGGTGGGGTTACTGTTGGAAAGGGCGCAAATATGTTTTAAAAATTTTGCTTTTCCTTCTTTATGGCTAAGATCGATTTTCAGCTTTTTATCATAAAAACTGTTTTCATCATTGTGTGCTAACAATGCTTTGATCAGTAGCCTTTTGTTAATCATACTTCCCGTTTAGCGACATAGGAATTGGCTTGGTGGGTGGGAAGTAAAACCAAATCAGCAACGTTGACATGTGCCGGGGCATTGACCATATAGAAAATAGCATCGGCGACATCTGCAGCGACAAGGGGTTGCATTCCAGCATAAACCTTTTTAGCTCGGTCTCCATCACCTTTAAAACGCACTTCAGAAAATTCTGTATGTACCAAACCAGGGCTGATACTTCCTACGCGAATTTCAAAAGGGTTCAGATCCAAACGCAGACCCTTTGTAAAGGCGTCAACAGCAAATTTGCTGCTACAGTATACACTTCCGTTGGGATAAACTTCCTTCCCAGCAGTAGAGCCTAAATTAATGATGTGTCCTGCTTTTCGTTCCACCATTTGAGGGAGGAGGGCTTTAGTGACATACATCAGACCTTTGACATTACTATCGATCATAGCATCCCAATCATCCAATGAGGCGGTTTGTACGGGGTCCAATCCGTGGGCATTTCCAGCATTATTAATCAAGACATCAATGGTTTTAAAGGCTTCAGGCAGGGATTCAATGGCCTGAAAAACAGCTGCTTTATCGCTTACATCAAACACGAGAAGCTGCGTTGGAACCTCTAGTTTTTTGGAAAGTGCTTCTAGTTTTTCTTTTCGACGACCACAAAGTACCAAGGAATACCCTGCCGCGGCAAATTTTTCTGCTGTGGCCCATCCAATACCACTACTCGCTCCTGTGATCAATACCGTTTTTTTCATTTCGTTTTTTTTAGATTTTTGAGGTAATTCAGATTTGTTTTTTAAAAGGGGTTTATCTGTCTAAGGTAAGGGTTTTCCCATACTTGCTTCCGTTAAAATAAACCAATCGGAGAGTTCTAAATTGATTTTTTCTGCAGCCACAGAAAGTGCCATACGCTCTGGACTGGTTGTTCCGATTACAGGAAAGATATTCGTTGGATGTTTCAGTAACCATGCTAACAATAATTGATCTTCCGTACAGGAATATTTCTTACAAAGCAGTTGTATTTGTTTATAGATACGATTTTTTTGATCGTTTGCTGTTTTAAAGTAGCTACCCAAAGGACTCCACGCCATCGCGCCTATTTTATGCTGTTGTAAATAATCCAGTGTACCATCAAAAAGAGGGGTATCATGGGTTAACGAACATTCGATTTGATTCCATTCCAAAGGGATGGCCTCTCGAATCAATTCCATTTGAGAAATGGTAAAGTTAGAGACCCCTAATGCTTTGATTTTCCCCGCTTTTTTAAGCGCATAGGCAGCCTCAGCAATTGTTTCGGCATGCATTAAAGGACTGGGTCGGTGTAAAAGCAAGACATCCAAATATTCTGTTTGCAGGTTACGAAGGGAGTTTTCAACGCTTGTTTCGATATGTTTTTTGGAATAGTCGTAGTGTTTTACGGGGAGTGGGCGTTCCTCACAGGGCATTTGAATACCGCATTTGGAGATGAAATTCACTGTTTCTCTAGCAACACCGCTTGCGGTAAAAGCAGCACCAAATTCACGTTCAGTAGTATAACCACCGTAGATGTCGGCATGATCAAAAGTGTTGATTTCCAAGCTGATGGCTGTCTCTATTAAATGAGCCATTCCTTTAGTGTTGAGTGCTTTTCCCCAAACCCCCCAAGTCATTGTTCCAGAAATTATTCTTGAAATTGTTTTCATGTGATGAAAATATAATAAATTCACACCTAAAATAGTAACAAATGCAGGCTTTCGTTATTTGATTTCGCACAATTTTTAACCAATTATTAACAAGGAAAAGGAAATTTATTTTTCAACTTTGCTATCCAAAAAAATACTATGGACAACAGTACAAATGAAACAATCGACATTCGGGCGATTAATGAAAAAATTGAAAAGGAGAGTGCCTTTGTAGATTTATTGACCATGGAAATGAATAAGGTCATTGTCGGTCAAAAAGACATGGTAGAACGTTTGTTGATCGGCCTATTGGGTCGAGGTCATATTTTACTTGAAGGGGTTCCCGGTTTGGCAAAAACGCTTGCTATCAATACTTTGAGCCAAGCGGTAAAAGCCTCTTTTAGCCGTATTCAATTTACTCCCGATCTTCTCCCGGCTGACGTTGTGGGGACAATGATCTACAACATCAAGGAAAACGACTTTACCATTAAAAAAGGGCCCATCTTTGCCAATTTTGTCTTGGCAGATGAAATTAACCGAGCCCCTGCAAAAGTACAATCAGCACTTTTGGAAGCCATGCAAGAAAAACAAGTCACCATTGGGGATTCTACCTTTAAACTCCAAGCACCTTTTTTGGTCATGGCCACCCAGAACCCTGTTGAACAAGAGGGAACTTACCCATTGCCCGAAGCACAAGTAGATCGTTTTATGCTCAAAACAGTGATTGACTACCCCAATTTGGCAGATGAACAAGTCATTGTACGCAATAACTTAAACGGTAATAATGAAAAAGTTAAACCAGTGGTAACGACTAAACAAATTATCACTGCACAAGAGACTGTGCGTACAGTCTATATGGATGAAAAAATTGAGAAATACATTCTTGATCTCATTTTTGCTACCCGATATCCAGAAAATTACCGTTTGGAAAAAATTAAACCATTAATCAACTTTGGTGCTTCTCCTCGTGGAAGTATCAACTTGGCAACTGCTGCCAAATGTTATGCTTTTTTAAAGCATCGTGGCTATGTTATTCCTGAGGACGTTCGTGCAGTAATTTACGATGTCTTACGCCACCGTATTGGATTAACTTATGAAGCGGAAGCTGAAAATATTACCACTGAAGACTTGATCAGCCAGATTATTAATGAAGTAGAGGTTCCTTAGGCTCATTTTTGTTAGAGTTACTAATATAAATTTAAGGACAGAATGGACACGAAAGCGCTTTTAAAAAAAGTTCGTAAAATTGAGATTAAAACCCGCCGCCTAAGCGACCATATTTTTGGGGGGGAATACCACAGTACGTTTAAAGGACGTGGTATGACCTTTAGTGAGGTACGACAGTATCAATTTGGAGATGACGTTCGTGCTATTGATTGGAATGTCACCGCTCGTTATAATGAACCCTTTGTAAAAGTCTTTGAAGAAGAACGGGAACTGACCTTGATGTTGGTGGTTGATGTAAGTGGTTCTGAATTTTTTGGAACGCAAGAACAGTTTAAAAGAGATGTCTTAACCGAAATAGCTGCAACCCTTTCTTTTTCTGCCCTACAGAACAATGATAAAGTGGGATTGTTGTTGTTTTCCGATCAAGTAGAATTGTTTATTCCTCCTAAAAAAGGACGTTCGCATATTTTGCGAATCATTCGAGAATTATTGGAATTTCAACCTTTGAGTAAAAACACCAATATTGGTGTAGCACTTGAATTTTTAGTGGGGGTTTTAAAGAAAAAAGCAATAGTTTTTGTGCTGTCCGATTTTATGGACAACACCTATGAAAAGACCTTACGTATAGCTGCAAAAAAACACGACTTAACAGGAATTCGTGTTTACGACAATCGAGAAGAAACGATTCCAAATGTGGGGATTGTTCCTATGGTTGATGCTGAAAGTGGAGGTGTTCGTTGGATCAATACACAGTCGGCTAAAGTACGTCAGGCCTATGCCAAACATCATGCTACTCAAGTGGCAACTTTTGAAGAACTGTTCCGAAAAAACGGATCTGGGACGATTCATTGCCGGGTAGAAGAAAGTTATGTGAAAAAATTATTGAGCTATTTTAAAGCACGAATTTAATTTATGAAAAAGACGATTGGTTTATTGCTTTTGTTCGTGCCCTTTTGGTCATTAACTGCGCAAGATATTGGGGAACTCAATGTGGCAGTGGATACGACTAGTGTTTTGATTGGCGCACAGCTTAACTATACCCTTCAAGTTAAAGCGGACAGTACAGCACAAATCGTTTTTCCTGAACAAGCTCTTTTTGCTCCTTTTGAACTTTTAGAAGAAAGTCCAATTGATACCATTCGTGCAAAAAGTCATTATTTATTCACCAAGCGCTATGCTTTAATTCAATTTGACTCGGGGCGTTATATCCTCCCACAACAGCGTGTTTTTGTTAATGGTTTTGCTAAAATAGCGGACTCCATCGGTATTGAGGTGGTCAACGTAGCCGTGGACACCCTAAAACAAAACTTATATGATATTAAGCCTATTAAGGAGGTAGATAAAAACTATGATGCATTGATTGCACAAGTCCTTTGGGGTTTGGTCATCGTGTTTGTGCTTCTCGGAATTTTATATACTTATTTTTTCCAAAAGCGGAGAAAAGAGTTACGTGAAAAAGAAATTGCTCCGTTTGACCGTGCTATTGGGGAGTTAAAAGCCCTGGAAACAGAAACCCCCTCGGATCAAGAAGAGTTTAAAAAGTATTATTCTCGATTGACCGATGTGGTGCGTCGCTATTTAGAAGATGAAGCTAAAATTTCTGCTTTAGAAAGCACTTCGGAAGAACTCTTACTCAAACTGGAAGCCTTAAAAGATGCCGGTGAATTGGAGTTGGAGCTAGCCACCTTAAAAAGTCTTAAAACTGTTTTACAAACGGCTGATTTGGTAAAGTTTGCAAAAGAACTTCCCCAATATGGTCTTGCAATAAATGATCGTAAAGCGGTGGAAATTGTTGTTATTGAAACCAAAGAAGCTTTACCCGAACCTACAGAAGAAGAATTACGCCAACAGGCTGCTTATCAACTTATACTCGCTAAAAAAAGACGGCAGGAGCGATTGCTTTGGGGAAGTGCCGGAGTGGTAATTGTAGCGGTACTTGCTTTAGTGACTTCTATGGCAATTTATGGCTATTATCCTGTACGGGATACACTTTTGCGTTATCCTACTAAAATTCTTAATAGTGGAGAATGGGTCAGCAGTCAATATGGTACCCCTCCCATTAAAATTAGTACCCCAGAAGTCTTAGAAAGAATTACTGAGGGAGAAGACAATCAAATCCATTTTATTTCGGGATCCATTGAAGATGCCTTCTCTATTGACTTACACTTTGCAATGCAGCCTCCTAAAAAAGGGGAAACAGCTAACCCCCAAAAAGCGGACAAAGAGGCTGAAGAAAGTAAAGGACAAGAATTAATCAACAATATTATAACGAATTTTGAATCCAAAGGAGCAGTTAATATTTTGATTAAAGACGATCAAATTACATTGCCCTCCAATATCGATGTTTTAAAAATATACGGCACTTTGGATTATCCTGTTAAAGGGGAGTCAGAACGGGTTCGTACTAATTATACTACCCTTTTATTGGTGTTTAAAGAAGGAACCATTTCTTTGACGATGATGTATGCTAAAAATGATCGATATGGTGAGCAGATTGAAGAGCGAATCATCAACAGTTTGGAATTAATTAAAGAACTATAATACGTGTTTGAAGGAATTTATTTTGCGAATCCCAATTACCTCTGGTTAGGAGTGCTTCTTCCAGTAGCCATCATATGGCATTATTTGAGTTGGAAAAAAGCGCAGGCAGAATTAACGCTTTCCTCGTTAAAAGGTTTTGAGGGAACCACCTCATTATTGGCTCAATTTCGCCCGCTTTTATTTGTATTGCGGATGATCACTTTAGCTTTGTTGATTTTGGCTATTGCCCGCCCCCAAACAGTAGATGTTTCCACCCGAACAAAAACCAATAAAGGAATTGACATTGTAATGGCCATAGATGTGTCTTCCAGCATGCTGGCCCAAGATTTAAAACCTGATCGGTTGACTGCATTAAAACGAGTAGCGGCGGCTTTTGTTGATGATCGATTGAGTGATCGGATTGGTTTGGTGGTTTATGCTGGGGAAAGTTATACCAAAACACCCATCACTAGTGATAAAAGTATTATTAAAGGATCGTTACGTGAAATATCTTATAAAGGTTTAATTCAAGATGGTACGGCTATTGGGATGGGCTTGGCCACTTCCGTAAATCGGTTAAAAGACAGTCGTGCAAAAAGTAAGGTAATTATTTTACTGACCGATGGAGTGAATAACTCTGGATTTATTGATCCTAAAATTGCAACTGAGCTGGCAGTTGAGTTTGGGATTAAAACATATACCATTGGATTAGGAACCAATGGGATGGCACGAGCTCCGATAGGGGTTTTACCCAATGGAAAATTTCAATATGGGATGACAAAGGTCGAAATTGATGAAGACTTATTAAAAGAAATTGCCACCACCACTGGTGGGGTTTATTTTAGAGCAACAGACAACCAGAAACTGGAAGAAATTTATGCAGAAATCAATAAGCTAGAGAAAACGGAAGTTGAGGAGTTTAAATACTACAACTATGAAGAGAAATACCGTTTGTTGATTCTTTGGGCACTAGGGTTCCTTTTTCTTGAATGGCTCTTGAGGAATACTTTATTTAAAAGCTTTATATAACACCATATGTATCAACTAGACGCTCCGACATATTTTTACTTGTTTGCGCTATTACCGCTCCTTTGGATTGGCTATTTACTTATGGCCCGTTGGAAAGTTAGGGCACAGTCTCGTTTTGCAAGTTCAAAACTCTTAGATGAATTGAGTCCAAACCGATCCCGATTTAAACCCGTTTTAAAGTTGTTTTTGATGACCTTGGCTATCAGTTTGTTAATCATAGGTTTGGTTAATCCTAAAATTGGAACCCAACTGGAAACAGTCAAACGGGAGGGAGTTGATATTGTTTTTGCGATTGATGTTTCTAAAAGTATGTTGGCGGAAGATATAGCCCCCAATCGGCTAGAAAAGTCCAAACGTTTGGTCTCAGCTATATTGAATCAATTGGCTAGTGATCGTGTGGGGATCATTGCTTATGCTGCACAGGCTGTTCCCCAACTGCCTATTACCACAGATTACGGCGCTGCGAAAATGTTTTTACAAGCGCTTAATACAGATATGCTATCCTCACAAGGAACAGCCTTGGATGGTGCCATCGATTTGGCAGCTACTTTTTTTGATGATGAAGACCAAACCAATCGGGTGATTTTTTTAATTTCTGATGGGGAAGACCACTCTGAGGAGGGAAGTACTGCTGCCCAAAGAGCAGCTGCATTAGGAATCAAAATTTTTACCTTTGGAGTGGGAACCGAAAAGGGCGCTCCTATTCCAATTAAACGCAACGGAGTGGTAGAGGCGTATAAAAAAGATTTTGAAGGCGAGGTGGTGATTACCCAACGAAATATCCCGATATTGAAAAGTATTGCGGAGTCCACTCAAGGGGACTACCAAGATGGAAACGAAACTCAAGAAGTTTTAGATTTTGTTTCTGAAACCCTTAAGGCGATGGATAAAAAAGAATTTGAAGCTAAAAAGTTCGTCAGTTATAAAGATCGCTTTCAACTTTTTTTGATTGGGGCTTTAATATTAATTTTAACCGATTTATTTTTGTTTGAGACTCAGACAAAATGGTTACAAAAATTGAACCTGTTTAATGAAAAGCAACGTAATGCGTAATACTTTTTTAGGATTCCTTTTTTCAATGGTTATTTCTTTTTCCCTCATAGGGCAAGAAGGGACAATCACTAATCATATCTATGAAGGCAATACACGCGTAGAAGAAGAAGCCTATACCAAAGCTGAAAAAGCCTATCGAAAAGCACTTTCATTGGCTCCTGAACAACCGGATGCACTTTATAATTTAGGAAATACACATTACCGTGATAAGCAATTGGATGAAGCATCTCAACGCTTTTTTCAAACACAAAAATTCGCAACTGAAAAAACGGATAAGCACAAAGCGTTTCACAATATGGGGAATGTTTTTATGCAAAAAAAAGAATACGAAAAAGCAGTAGAGGCTTATAAAAATGCGCTCCGTAATAATCCGGCAGATGAAGAAACCCGATACAATTATGCCCTCGCCAAAGAACTTTTAGAAAAGGAACAACAGCAACAAGATCAAGACCAAGATCAGGATCAGGATCAAAAAGACGATCAGGAAAAGAAAGATAAAGAGGAGGATCAGGAGCAAGATGGCGATCAAGAAAAAGAGGATCAAAAAGACGATCCTGAAGAGGGTGACGAAGGGGACGAAAAGGAAAAGGAAAGTGATCCTGAAAAAGAAGGGGACGATCCTAAAGATGAAAAGCCAAAAGATCAAAAAGAAGGGGATAAAGAACCCTCAGACAAAAAAGAGCCACCAAAACCCCGACCCGGGCAGCTTTCTCCTGAACAGGTAAAAAGTTTATTGGAAGCGATGAATAATCAAGAAAAGAAAGTACAAGATAAAGTCAATGCTGAAAAAGTAAAAGGCGTTCCCCTTCGAGGAAAAAAAGATTGGTAGTACCCTTTATGAAGTTACAATTTCAACAGTTATGTATTATGATGTTCCTTTTCATTGGAGGAACTGCCCTGGCACAAGTTAGTTTTGAGGCTAAAGTGAGTAAAAAGCGCCTTGGTATTAATGAGCGCCTTCGAGTAGATTTTGTGATGAATAAAAACGGGGATGACTTTAGTCCACCCAATTTTAGAGGTTTTCAAGTGGTTCAAGGACCCAACCAATCCATGAGTAATATTTGGGATAATGGAAAGCGGAGTTTTACCAAAACCATCTCCTATTTCCTAGCCCCACAAACCAAAGGTAACCTTACTATTGGTCAGGCAACTGTAGATATTGATGGAGAAATTTATAAAACAAGTCCTATCAGTATTGAAGTGACTTCAGCAGTAAAAAAACCCAATGACCCTAATAATGTCGATTATATTATAGATGAAAACATTCACTT
>CBFIJI010000026.1:0-20799 GCA_965662885.1 Flavobacteriaceae bacterium
CTTAAACTATTTTTAAATTGCATGCGGTTAGAAGCGCCATATTGGAAACTCGTCCCCCTACTCTCGGCTTCCAAACGAGCTTCAGCTAAGGCCTCACTACTGTCAAAAGCCAAATAAGCTTCGCCTTTTTCAAGAAGCTTATCAATGTATTCTTGATAAAGCGGCTTTCGTTCACTTTGTCTATAAGGACCAAAAGGCCCACCTCTTTCTGGTCCCTCATCGGGTTCTATACCGCACCAAGCTAAACAATCGGCAATATACTGTTCACTCTCTGGCACATAGCGGTTCTGATCGGTGTCCTCAACACGTAATACAAACACTCCATCATGCTTTCGTGCATAGAGATAATTATATAATGCGGTTCGTAACCCACCAATATGTAAAGGTCCTGTTGGACTTGGTGCAAAGCGTACGCGTGTCTTCATCTTAATTTTTTTTGCAAATATATTACTCTCTAGCGTCTGTTAGCGCATCAAACAAACAATTCCTATATATTTGCATAAAAAAAAGAGCATCGTTTTATTTCACAACATACCCGCATTTTTTCATTCGCATAAAGCCTTGTCTTCTTTTATCATTCAAATGGCTCGTTTGGAAAACCACAGTATTGATCGTTTGGAGTACAACTTCATCGATCGTCAAGCGATGTTGCGTTTAAATAAGGAGCATTTAAACCACGATTACGACACAGATATTATCACTTTTGATTATTCAGAAGAAGCTAAAGTTAGCTCTGAAATATTTATTTCCATTTGGGCGCTAGAAGATTCTAGCAAAACCTTTAGTACTTCTTTACACGATGAGCTCCTTCGTCTTGTTTTTCATGGTCTTCTCCATTGTATGGGATACGATGATAAAACACATGAACAACAGCAGCTTATCAAAGAAAAAGAAAACAAATACATTAAGATGTTCCACGTGAAACAATTGAATTATGTTTGATACGAATTATGACGTTATTGTTGTGGGTGCAGGTCACGCTGGCTCTGAAGCTGCCGCTGCCGCTGCCAATTTAGGTTCAAAAACACTTTTAGTGACCATGAACCTACAAACCATAGGACAAATGTCATGTAACCCCGCCATGGGGGGAATTGCTAAAGGACAGATTGTGCGTGAGATCGACGCACTTGGTGGTTACAGTGGCATCATATCCGATTTAAGTGCCATCCAATTTAAGATGTTAAACCGATCAAAAGGACCCGCCATGTGGAGTCCACGTGTACAATCCGACCGTTATCTTTTTTCTAACAGTTGGCGGATGCACTTGGAACAGACGCCTAACCTCGATTTTTATCAAGACATGATCGTTGATATTATTGTCCATAACGATCAGATCATAGGAGTAATTACCAGCTTAGGTTTAAAAATTTACGGGAAGTCTGTGGTTCTAACCAACGGTACCTTTCTTAACGGCTTGATTCATATTGGCGAAAAGAATTTTGGAGGGGGTCGTGCAGGCGAAAAAGCAGCCACAGGAATTACTAAGGCTTTACAAGAATTAGGGTTTACCTCAGGCCGAATGAAAACAGGAACACCGCCTCGAGTTGATGGTCGCTCTTTGGATTATTCACAAATGACCGAACAACCGGGTGACGATGACCCACAAAAGTTTTCTTACTCCGACCGAACAAAACCCTTAACCCAACAACGTTCTTGTCATATTACGCATACTAGTGAAGAAGTACACGATTTATTACGTACAGGTTTCGATCGTTCACCCATGTTTAACGGTGCCATTCAAAGTACAGGGCCGCGTTATTGCCCTTCCATTGAAGACAAGATCCACCGCTTTAGCGACAAGTCACGTCATCAAATATTTGTTGAACCAGAAGGTTGGGACACTGTGGAAGTTTATGTCAACGGTTTTTCTACTTCCTTGCCTGACGATATTCAATTCAAGGCTCTTAAAGCGGTGAAGGGATTTGAAAACGTCAAGTTTTTTCGTCCCGGCTATGCGATAGAATACGATTATTTCCCACCAACGCAATTATATCATAGTCTAGAAACGAAACGCATTCAAAACCTTTTCTTTGCAGGACAGATCAACGGCACCACCGGTTATGAAGAAGCCGCTGCTCAAGGGCTAATGGCGGGTATTAATGCTCATCTAAAAGGGAAAGACCAAACTCCTTTTATACTCGGTAGGGAAGAAGCGTATATTGGCGTTTTGATTGATGACCTTATTTTAAAAGGCACCGAAGAACCCTATCGTATGTTTACCTCTCGTGCCGAATACCGAACCCTATTACGACAAGACAATGCGGACGAGCGCCTTACCCCTAAGGGACATGAATTAGGCTTGGCTTCGGCAGAGCGTTTAAAAAGGGTAGAGGAGAAGCAAGAAAAAAAGCAGCAGCTAATCTCCTTTCTAAAAGAACAAAGTTTTCACCCAAACAGTGTCAACAAAGTCCTTGACGAAAAAGGGGCGGCCAATGTCAAACAGTCAGACAAATACGCCAAACTTTTGGCACGTCCCAACATCAACCGATCTGACATTTCTGCGCTAGAGGCCATTCCCGAATTTGTTCAAGAACAAGAAATTACCGATGAGATTTTCGAACAAGCAGAGATAGAGATTAAATATTCCGGTTATATTGAAAAAGAAAAGCGCAATGCAGATAAGTTAAAACGCCTAGAGAATGTTCGTATTCCTAAAGCGTTTAATTTTGATGTTTTAGCATCTCTTTCCTTCGAGGCTAAAGAAAAATTAAACAACATACGTCCATCAACTCTAGCCCAGGCGTCTCGTATTAGCGGGATTAATCCAAGTGACATAAGTGTACTTTTGGTGGCCATGGGACGATAAATCCAAATCAATTGTTTCACGTGGAACGTAACAACAACTCTTTATTGTTTAACGCAAAAGACCATTTGGTTTCTAAAAAACACTTTGCGGTGTATTGGGACGAAAAAAGGCAATTAGCCTATACAGACCCTAGGGCGATCTCCCCAGAAGTGGATTACTATACGTCACCACATTATGATTCTCATAAACACCAAAAGAAGGGGTTGATCGACTTTTTATACCGTACCGTTCAAAATCAAATGTTCTCTTTTAAATGGCGATTGATTAAAGGAAAGCTAAGCGATACGCACGGCCTTTTGGATGTGGGTGCTGGAATTGGGGACTTTCTTTCCTTTGTTAAACGCAAAGGTTTTCAGGTTGTTGGTGTTGAAAACAACACAGAAGCCAAGCAGCAATGTCTTCAGAAGCAGCTTGACGTATATTCGTCACTTGATGACTTAACTGCTGATCGTAGATTTTCCGTAATTACCTTATGGCATGTTTTGGAACATTTACCTGACCCCCAAAAAACGATTACTCAATTAGAAGAGCACCTTACCCCCGAAGGTCTTTTAGTTATTGCGGTTCCCAACCTTAACAGTCATGATGCACAACACTACCAATCCGATTGGGCAGCTCTCGACGTTCCAAGACACCTATGGCATTTTACTCCTAAAGGTCTGAATCAGTTGGTGGAGCAACAAGGCTTCTATTGGGTCAAAACAGCACCTATGTGGTTTGATGCGGGCTATGTTGCCTATCTGTCTGAAAAACAAAAAGGACATCGTTTCCCTTTATTTGTGGGTTTGCTTAAAGGAATTTATTTTACGCTTAAAGCCTGTTTTTCTGGACACTTTTCTTCCAAGGTCTATTGTTTTAAAAAAAAGTCCGATTAAGCTTTTTTGTTTAAGAGTCGGGTGACTTGAAGTGCAAGATCTGTAAACAGCATTTTTGCATTGACATTTCGTTCGGTATAGGTATGGGCATTTTCAAAAACGCTGACAAGACCTTCAAAATTTCCAGCATGTACAAAAGGAGCTAATTTTTTTAAATCAAAATTATTTTTGGACTCAAAATGAACCAAGTGTTCCAAGGGATAGTTTAAAAGGAAGGCGTTTCTTAAAAAGGCAACCGCAAACAACAAAAACGCTTTTTGTGCTTCACGACCCAATACAGCAACTTCATCTACCCATTGCATTAAATCAATCACTACAGCTTTATTCCCCTTGGCTCTAAAGGCTGTTCGTAAGAAATGAATAAACAAGGCTTCAAAGTCATGGGAACTATTCGTATGGATAACGTTGAAGAGATTCCGCATACTTCCCCCCAATTGTTCCGTAGAGTTTAGGACCACTTCTTTATGTTCAACTTGCATTAAGTAATTTTTTAAGTCCTGATCAGCAATGGGCTTTAGTTCAACTACTTGACAACGGGAAATCACGGTAGGGAGTAGGCTGGCAGAGGAGGCTGCCACCAAAATAAAATAAGTCTTTTTTGGAGGCTCTTCCAGTAGCTTTAAAAACTTGTTGGACGCTGTTGCGTTCATTTTATCAATACCCCAAATCACACAAACCTTATTGCCGCCTAGATAAGATTTAAGGTACATTTTTTGGTGTAGGGCTTCTACTTCGTGAACTGCAATAGCTCCCTGTTTATTTCCAGCATTGATTAGCTCATACCAATCCGTATAGGCTCCATATGCATTTTGCTCTAAAAAGCTCATCCATTCCCTAAGATAATCTTCCGATCGGGTTTTGGTTTTGCCCGTCAGATTGACCACTGGAAAAACAAAATGAAGGTCGGGATGCTCCAATAGCTTAAAAGAACTATTTTCAAGCTGCTTTTTTTCATTTAAGCTCGTTTCTGAATATAACAATCGTAACGCAAGAAATAAAGCCAAAGGAAGCCCGCCATAACCGCTTTCATCTACAAAAAGTTGTGCGTGGGGCATCTGCTCCTTTTCAATGGCCTGAAGCAACTGCTTTTTAAGGAGGCCTTGCCCGATGACTTGCTCTTTATACATGTTCCAAAGATAGTATTCCTTGAAAACATATTAAAAGCAAATCGGATCCCTTAAAAATAACCGTCAATCCGTCCTTTTTTCGCTATTTCCTAGCAGGACAACAGAACAAAAAGACGTAAACAACTAATAAACAAACACTTAAAACAGAAAAACTTTCATTAAGGAATCGGTAATTGTTTTATGAATTGCTAAGAAAGGGAATATATCCAAATTGGATGCTGTCCTCTTGGGCGCTTTTGTTCAAGCCTTGATCTTTGTCAACTGCCCAAATGATTAAAAATTAATAGTTACATTTGCAATAAATAATATTCAATTCAAGCCCCAAGCTTGAATGTTTTCCATTGATGATTAATCAATTTACTAAATTATTATCCTGAATCTGCTTATGACTTACCGTATAAAAAAGCAAAAGTGACCTCTTGCAAACTAGTCATAATTGTTTTTATGGATAGAAAACCGTTATTAAACACAAATTATAAGATAACCTCATATCTTGTTTGAAAGATTAAAAATGACGACAAACAACTTAGATGACTTACGTACACAAATTATCCACCGGGTAAGTCTTTTATTACTCATTTACCTCACCCCCATTTATTTCTTGGCTATATACAGAATATTTTATTTTGGTTTTCAGCCGTTGTTCTTTTTTCACACTCTACTCTTTGCTGGAATTATAGGTTTATGGTTTTTTAAAAACAGTTTTTCACTCAATACCAAAATATTTGGCATTTCGTTTGTTTTAATAAGCATTGGTTTACTCGGGCTGTTAAATTTTGGGCTTTCTGGTGGACATTACTTTTTATTAGCAGGGGTTGCAATTATGGCAATATTGTCTCGCTCTCAACTTTTTTACTATTCTATAGTCTTCGCCTTACTTACTTATTTTACAATAGGAATTCTTATTGTTTTAAAAGTTATTGAACCCCAACTTTCTATAGTGTTGGCATTATCTTCCCCAATCCACTGGTTTATTCATCTTTTTTCAATCCTTTTTTTATCCATCATTTTTATATATGTTTTTGGCAATTATTATGCCCGTTTAGTAAAAACAATTGACGATAAAGAGGAAGCGGAACAAGATCTAAAGCAATTGAATAGTGAACTGGAAGACAAAGTAAAAGAGCGTACAGAAAAACTAGAAAAAGCAAACAAGAAGCTGCAATCAACGAATGAGGTTCTTAACCAAAAAAGCAAAAAGATTAATAATCAAAACGACAAATTGTTAGCCACCCTTAAACACCTGAAAGAAACCCAATCGCAATTGCTTCATTCTGAAAAAATGGCCTCATTGGGTATCCTTACCGCTGGTGTTGCCCATGAAATAAATAATCCCCTCAACTATATAATGGGAGCCTATGAAGGCTTAAAAATTCAGCAAGAAAAATCAACTTCATCCTTAGAAGATAAAAATATTTCTTTACTGTTAAAGGCGCTTAAAACTGGGGTTGATAATGCATCGGACATCGTTAATAGCCTTAACCAGTTCAGTAGAGATAGTAATAAAATGAATGAGGAATGTGACCTCCATGAAATCGTGGACAACAGCCTTGTTATGATCCAGCATAAACTAAAAAACAGGGTAGAGGTGCATAAAGACTTTTGCAGCACACCAATAATAATTAAAGGGAATGTTGGAAATATGCACCAGATGTTTTTAAATATTCTTTCCAATGCAGAAGACGCTATCGTTGGAAAAGGAAAAATCAGTGTAAGAACTCAGCTTAGCGATGATACAATAAGCATTGAAATTTCGGACACAGGTTCCGGAATAAAAAAAGAGCATTTAAAGAAGGTTATTGATCCGTTTTTTACCACCAAGGCCCCAGGAAAAGGAACAGGCTTAGGACTTTCCATAGCCTATAATATTTTAACAGAACACGGGGGTGTCCTCGAATTTGAATCGCATCAGAAACAAGGAACCACAGCTAAAATTATTTTCCATCAAAAATAAACTGTTCAATGGGCAAAAAAAAGAAGCTGCTTTATGTGGACGATGAGGAAATGAATACGTTGGTATTTAAAATTACCTTTTCAGAAACGTATGATGTTTTGATTGCTAAAAGTGGATTAAGTGGGCTTAAAATACTTCGTGAAAACCCAGACATTTGTTTTATCATATCAGACTTTAAAATGGATGAAATGAATGGCTTGGAATTTATCAAAGAAGTAAAAAAGAGCAATGATAAGTTACCGTGTATGATCTTATCCGGTTACCATCAAACCCCAGAAATCATTGATGCCATAAAAACGGGAGTAATTGTGGACTGTCTAAAAAAACCCTTTAATAAAGTCGCAATTGAAGAATTAATCGACCGGATTATAAATACGGATAGCGACTAATGCACCGAAAAAATACCATTAAATTTTACAGCGCCATTCTTCTACTATATTCTGAACTCTTCCCATAGCTTCAGGGAATAGGATATTTTTATACAATGCAGTAGATTAAAACAGCAAACAGCAACTAAACTTTTATATCTTTAAGGTAACCGACCTACCCAAATCATATCAGTATCCCTGTACAACAGACTAAAACATGGACTTAACAGAACTCCTATATCATAAAGTAATCTATTTATTAGGATAATTTCTTACATCCTTTCGGTAGGTATTTACTAGGTTTTTAAGGAGTATCTAGTGTTCCCAGTGTAAGAAATAGACCATTATATGACATGACTTAAAAAAGTATTTTAAACCCCCCAAATCCCTACTTATGAAGTTGAGCTCTCTTTTACAAACTTTTACGACCAATAGGGTTCCACAACTACCACTGCTGAGCGGCAGTTTTATAAATCAAATAAACAAGAATAAATGGGGTTTCATATTGTAAATATTGAAAATGGGGTTTTAAAAAAAGATTATGTAGACTCATTTTATGAGTTAGCTTATATTGATTTTATAACTCAGAACTCAATAATATATCAGGGAGAAAAACACTGGGAACCCGTAAAGGTCTCAGAATCAAGGAAATATCAACATTTCTCAAAAGGGTGGTTTAGAGCAGGAATTCAAGCTCAGGAATTATTTAAAAAACAGGCAATCGATAATGGATTTATTTTGGAGGAACTCAATCAAGATCAAAAAAGCTTTAAATTATATACACCAAATGCCCAAAAGAAATCAATAAAACGAGGAGATTTTTTAATTAGGAACTATGCTAACATTGAAGTAGATATTAAATGCCGGGGATTTAGAACGAGTAACAACAAAAAATATTTTGATTTTAAATGTGAGGATGCGATAAAACACCAAAATATGATGAGTTTTACGAATACTCCAATTTTAATTGCTGTTTATGAGAATAGAAATAACAAGCCCGTTTCAGACAATATTTATTTTTTCTCAATACAAGCCCTGATATCAAGCTCTTTAGAAAAACACTATAGAAAAGGTATAGGCAATTGTTATAAAATACCCATAAGCTTTACTAATAAGGGATTTAATTTTATTGAAACGATGTATAAAGAACACCTTGGAACAAAAGAAAACAGGACCCTCATTGAAAAAAACAGTATTCAACAATAAATGGGGGATAATAAAAATCCCTAACAAACCCTAAACGATATTAAAACACAGTTTAGCCACACCGTTTGTGTCATTCAAACAATCACTGTCTTTTATGAAAAAAACAGCGACCGTCTCTAAGCAACAGGGTTTAAAATGGATACAATCAACAGTAAAAAAAGCAGGCTGAATAAAGAAAAATACAACAGAAAATAAATGGGAAGAGTATTTGGAATGGCGGTCAACTGCCGCTTTAAATTTTCAGGATACTTTTAAGAAAGTTTAATAAAAGACAAACCAATCGAGTTTTTCCCTTTTGTCATTGTTATCCTTACAAGTATCTTTATATCCTAAATCAATACCATTATGGGAAAGAAATACACATCGATTAGCCAAGAACTAAGCACTTTTATTAAAAAACAAGCGGTATTCTTTGTTGGTACTGCAGCAGCGGAAGGGCGGGTAAATATTTCTCCCAAAGGTATGGACTCCTTTCGGGTTCTCAATCCGAATACGGTCGTATGGCTTAATTTGACAGGAAGTGGAAATGAAACTGCAGCCCACCTTTTACAACAGCCCCGAATGACCATTATGTTTTGTGCCTTTGAAGGAAAGCCGATGATTTTACGTCTCTATGGAACGGCAAAAAGCTACCATAAACGAGATCCAGAATACGACCATTATGCGCCTTTATTTACTGAAAATGTTGGGGCTCGACAAATCGTTGAAATGCAGGTGGACCTTGTACAAACCTCCTGTGGTTTTGCAGTACCTTTAATGGACTTTAAAGCAGAACGAACCGAACTGGATCGCTGGGCGGAACAAAAAGGAGAAGCAAAAATCAAAGCCTACTGGGAAGAAAAAAATACGGAAAGCATAGATGGCTTTAAGACCAATATCCTTGAAGAGTAAGCCTTCCCATTTTCCAATAGCGACAGACCCTAAGCTTGGCACTTTATCAATTCTAAAATAGTTCTTGCATAGCCCGTGATTTATGGTATTTTTGAAAAAATTTTAACTCCTATGCAAACCCTTGACACCACCGACTTCCAAAATGAAAAAGTGATCATTCGTGTGGACTTTAACGTTCCTTTAAACGAACAAAAAGAAGTTACAGACAACACAAGAATTGTGGCTGCTAAAACCACCATTGAAACCATTATCAATAAGGGTGGGAGTTGCATTCTTCTCTCCCACTTAGGGCGACCTAAAGGGGTAGATCCAGAACTTTCTTTAAGACATATTGTCGAGGAGGTTGCAGCGGTTTTAGGGAAGGAAGTTAAATTCTGTCCACAATGTGTTGGAGAAGAGGCCGAAGCCGCTGCGGCTGCTTTAGCCCCCGGAGAAATCCTTTTGATGGAAAACCTCCGATTCCATGCAGAAGAAACCCAAGGAGATACAGCCTTTGCTAAACAATTAGCCGCATTAGGAAGCAGCTATGTAAATGATGCGTTTGGAACAGCCCACCGTGCTCATGCTTCCACAACCATCATCGCACAATTTTTTGCAGATAAAAAATACTTTGGAAAACTTCTTGAAAACGAGGTGATTGCCGTTGATAAGGTGATGAAAACGGGAGAAAAACCGGTATTGGCGATTTTAGGAGGAGCTAAAGTCTCGTCCAAAATCACCATCATCGAAAACATGTTAGACAAAATTGACCATTTGTTGATTGGTGGCGGGATGGTCTATACCTTTGTTAAAGCCCAAGGAGGAAGTATTGGAGAATCCATTTGTGAAGACGACTATTTGGAATATGCCCTAACCATCTTGGCAAAAGCCAAAGAAAAAGGCGTACACGTTCACTTACCCGTTGATGTTGTGGCAGCAGATGATTTTGACAATGAAGCGAATAAAAAAACCTTTCCAGTGGCGGAGATTCCATCTGGATGGCAAGGCTTAGACGCTGGACCAAAATCTTTGGAGCTTTTTAAAGAGGTTGTCATGCAAAGCAAAACCATTCTTTGGAATGGCCCATTAGGGGTCTTTGAATTCCCATCATTTGCTAATGGGACCATCACGATTGGAAAACATATTGAAGCCAGCACCCAAGCTGGGGCTTTTTCATTAGTGGGTGGCGGAGACTCCGTTGCTGCGGTTAAACAATTTGGCCTTGAAGACAAGATGAGTTATATCTCTACTGGAGGAGGAGCCATGTTGGAAAGTTTGGAGGGAAAAACACTTCCCGGCATTGCAACATGGCAATGTTGGAAAGTTTGGAAGGAAAAACACGTCCCGGCATTGCTGCATTGTTGTCCTAAGTTCGGGTCATTATTTTTTGCTGTATCTTTAAAAAAGGAGAGCTGATGTCTTTAAAAGGCGATAAACATTAAAAGCGTTAACCGATGAAACGATTTCTTTTACTTTTTGGGCTATTGGTAATGGCCTGTGAGTCCAACAATAAAAAAGCAGTAGCATTTGTTCCACAGTCCAGTGGAAACTTGAACAACGTATCGGTGGTTATGCCAGAAAGCGATTGGCAAGGAAGTCTAGGAGCAACCGTTCGAGAAGTCCTCCAAGCCCCTTACGAAGGTTTGCCTTTTGACGAACCTCAGTTTACTCTTCGCTACCTGAACCCAAAGGCATTTACAGGGTTTGGACGGCAAAGCCGAAACATTCTTTGGTTTCAACGCGATTCAATTGCTCGGTTTCAACTCGTTAAAAACCAATTTGCCAAGCCACAAATTTTGGCGAATATTACAGGAGAAGATACGGATGTTCAGGCCTTTAATCTAATGGAAAACAGCGACTTACTTCGACAAACCATCAGTGAAAATGAGCGGGTAGAAAAACTGCGAAGAATAAAAAAATCACAAGCCAAAACGGATGCGCTGTCCAACCGCTTTGGGATTGAATTGATCTATCCTACAGCCTATACCACCGTTAAGGATACGACCAACTTTATCTGGATTCAAAAAGAAGTTCAAAAAGGACATCTCAATCTAATTGCCTACACCTTACCGATCAATAGTTTAGAGGGACCGATCAATAAACGACTTATTAAAATCCGTGATTCAATTGGAAAATTACATGTTCCAGGAAGGCTAGCAGGCAGTTATATGATTACTGAACAAGCCTATCGCCCCTATTTTTATACCACCCAATTGGACAATAAAAAGACCTATTTGACCAAAGGAACATGGGAAGTAAAAAATGATTTTATGGCAGGGCCATTTGTCAATTATATGGCCAAGGACACACTAAATAACAGATGGTTGGTAATGGAAGGGTTCGCCTTTGCTCCCTCAGCGAGCAAGCGAGACTATATGTTTGAACTGAACACCATTATTGGAACCTTAAAGACAAACTAGATTTACGACTTATTGTCGTTTTCAACCTGTTTGTTGTCTTCTTCTTCCTTGGTGGCGTTTTTAAATTCTTTAATACCGCTTCCCAATCCTTTCATCAGCTCAGGAATCTTACGACCGCCAAAGAGGAGCAGTACAACGGCGATAATTAATATAATTTGAGGGCCTCCAATCATTCCGAGAAAAATAGCAGTAAGTATCATTTTCAATTGTATTTATAGCAAATGTACTGAAATATTTATTTCAAAACAGATTCAAAATCATGCTTTCCATATTTTGGGACTGTGTGAATCACTATATTTGCGAAGTATGGCAAAAAAAGAATCAAAATCGAAGCAGATTGTCAATAAATTGGTCAATCGTTACCGGATGGTGATTATCAATGAACAGACCTTTGAAGAACAGCTTCAATTTCGTCTTTCACGACTTAATGTGATCATTTTTAGTGTTTTATTACTAACGCTTATCGGAACATTGGCTGCTGCTTTAATTGCATTTACACCAATCAAAGAATATATTCCTGGGTATGATTCGACAACAATTCGAAAAACAGCTACAGAAAATTATTTAATGACTGACTCCTTGATTTTGGCCAATCAAAAGAACATTCAATATTTAAACGCGATCAAAAGTGCCCTTTCTGGCGAAGTAAACTTTGCAGAACCCCCTCAGATTAACGAGGAATCTGCCGAGAAAGCGGCTACACAAGAATACACCACCAAAAGAATCAAAGAAGACTCTTTACTCCGTGCAATTGTCGCTCAAGAAGATAAATATAACGTCGCAATCTCCAACACCGATAAAACTAATTTTTTATTATTTCCACCCGCTAAAGGCTTAATCTCTCAAGCGTTTAGTCCTGAAGACAAACACTACGCGGTAGATATTGTTCTTGAAGAAAACACCCCCATAAAATCAGTAGCAGAAGGAACCGTTATTTTTGCAGAGTGGACTGCACAAACAGGCTATGTCATTATGGTTGAACACCCTTATAGCCTATTGTCGATCTATAAACACAATGCTTCGCTTACGAAAGAGCAAGGCGATCGGGTGGTTACAGGAGAAGTCATTGCAACCGCAGGAAATACAGGAGAGTTCAGTACAGGATGGCACCTTCATTTTGAACTTTGGATGGATGGGTATCCCATAGACCCCAAAAACTTTTTTGATTTTTAGTAGCCAATATATGAAAGCGCAAGCAGCGAAGTTATTTGCTTTATATATCCATAAAAAAAATAAGCGATGGATCAACCACCCGCTTACTGCTCAAAAAAAGGTCTTTAAAAACCTGATCCGACAAGGAGCAAAAACCCAATTCGGAAAAGATCATGATTTTGACCACATAAAAACAAGTACTGATTTTGCAGAAAGGGTGTCAGTTAATGACTATGAAGCCTTAAAGCCCTATGTGGATCGGATGGTTGCTGGAGAAAAAGATGTTCTTTGGCCAGGAAGGCCCTTGTATTATGCCAAAACCAGCGGAACTACCTCTGGGGCCAAATACATTCCTATTACAAAAGCGTCCATGCCCACTCACATCACGGCAGCTCGGGATGCCCTTTTAAATTATATTCACCAAACAGGGAACGTAGAATTTGTTAATGGTAAACACATCTTTGTTCAGGGAAGTCCTGTTTTAGAACGCCTAAACGGAGTTAACTTAGGACGCTTGTCAGGAATTGTTGCCCATTATGTTCCTGCCTACCTTCAAAAAAACAGGATGCCCTCTTGGCCCACCAATTGTATTGAGGATTGGGACACTAAAGTCGATGCGATTGTTTCAGAAACCCAACAAGAAAACATGACCCTAATTGGCGGGATTCCCTCTTGGGTTCAAATGTATTTTGAGCGGCTTATTCAAGAATCGGGCAAAAAGGTGGGCACACTTTTCCCTAACTTTTCTCTTTTTGTTTATGGAGGGGTCAATTTTGAACCCTACCGTTCGGTTTTCGATAAACTCATCGGTCGAAAGCTTGACTATATAGAGCTTTTCCCTGCTTCAGAAGGCTTTTTTGCCTACCAAGATCAACTGAATGAAAAAGGATTATTGTTGTTGGTTGACAATGGGATTTTCTATGAATTTATTGAAGCTACCACTTTTTACGATCCTAACCCAAAACGCTTGACCTTGGAAGAGGTTGTTGTAGGGGTCAACTACGTATTACTGATTTCTACCACGGCGGGTTTATGGGGCTATAACATTGGCGATACGGTGGCCTTTACCTCCCTGACACCTTTTCGTATCGTCGTGACCGGAAGGATCAAACATTTTATTTCTGCTTTTGGAGAACACGTCATCGGAAGCGAAGTCGAAAAAGCCCTCGAACAAGCCTTATCTCTTAGTGAAGAAACCATCGCCATTCGAGAATTTACTGTGGCCCCACAAATTAACCCCAAAAAAGGCTTGCCTTTTCATGAATGGTTTATCGAGTTTGATGAACCCCCATCGAACATGGAAGCGTTTTCAAATAAAATTGATAAGGCCATGATTGCTCAAAACATTTATTACAAAGATTTGATTGTTGGAAATGTACTGCGCCCTTTAGTCATTCGTTCAGTAGTCAAAGGCGGTTTTACCAACTATATGAAAAGCATTGGTAAATTAGGAGGACAAAACAAGGTGCCCCGCTTGTCCAATGACCGAAATATTGCCACGGTTTTACAGGATCATTTGCTCCCATAGATATAAATAGTATGGCAAAGAAAATCACCTTTGTTTTCAGTTTAAAAACAACGTTTGTACAGAATGACCAGCGTATCTTAGATACGCTTGGTTACCAACGTTTATCTATCGCCTCTCCTCCAGACCGGGCAGTACTCCCTTTTATCAGGAACCGAATAGTAGAAGGAGTTAAAAGTCTTGTTTTTGTTCCACGTTCCGCAGCAGTGGTGGTGTGGTTTAATGACTATCACGCCTTTTTCCCCTTATTGTTTGCAGGGATCTTTGGTAAAAAAAGCATTCTTGTTGTTGGCGGATACGACGCCGTTAAGGACACATCTCTTAACTATGGGATTTTTTTAAAAAAGGGACTTCGTCAAACATTAGCACGATGGAATTACCGTTTGGCAAAACAAATATGGGTAGTCCATAAATCATTGGCAATAGGCTGTCCAACCGCAAAGACACATTATCAAATACAATCGGGTATTCGTATGTTTATGCCAAAATTAAAAACACCCATTGTTGAAGTACCCACGGCTTATGATCCTGAATTTTGGAAATGTGAACAACCCAAACAGCCCAAAAGCATTTTAACGGTAGCCAACATTGGTGACCAACGAACGATGGAACGCAAAGGAATTCCTCTATTTATCCGTTTGGCCAAACGCTTGCCCGACTACACCTTTACCATTGTTGGGGTTACGTTGAACAAAGGAAAACTTCCAAAACTTCCAGTCAATATTACCTTAATGGGTCAACAAACCCCTAAAGCACTTAAGGACATTTACAGTCGCCACACCTACTATTTCCAAGGGTCTCGGATTGAAGGATTACCCAACGTCCTTTGTGAGGCGATGCTTTGCGAATGTGTACCTTTAGGCAATGCTGTTTTTGGCATTCCCGATGCCATTGGAACAACAGGCTTTGTTTTTAATGGAGTCACCGATCTGGATTTGCTGGTTACTTTTTTGGAAACTCCGTTAAACAACCAACCCAAAGAAGCCAGAGAACGGATTGTACACCACTATCATCAAGATCGAAGAATACAACAGTTTAAATCAGCATTAGAAAACAATTAAGCTTATGACACCTGCTGTATTATCCTATCCAACATCGAATAATTTAGGTGACCCTATTCAACGTATTGCGGCAGAGCATTTACTTTCTGAAACCCCTAAAGCCCTTGACCGAGATCATTTGGATCGCTACCAAGGTTCCCCTGTTCGCCTAGTAATGAATGGATGGTTTATGGAATGTCCTGAACATTGGCCACCAGCCAAAAACATTCACCCTGTTTTTATTTCTTTTCACCTTAATCCAACGGCAGCATCGGCAATGTTATCTCCAAAGGGGATTGCCTATTTTAAAGCACACCAACCCATTGGTTGCCGGGATTATTATACCCAAACCCTTTTGGAATCTCACGGCATAAAAACATTTTTTTCAGGATGTTTGACTTTGACCTTAAGACGAGAACGTCTTGTTGCTCCAAAAACGCCCCGTTCAGGGGTGTTGGTTTTAAGTGTTCACGAACGGATGCTTCCAGAATGGAAGAGTTTAAAACAACAGTCTTTAAAGGCCCTTTTTGAAAATGCGGTTCAACTGGCTAAATATCCTTTTAAGTACATAAAGTACCGAAAAGCAAAAAACCAATTGACCACCTTTCTAGCACAACAAGACCTTCCCATTCACTACGCCTCCCAATTGGTCGCAACAGACCAACACAACGAAGCCGAACGTCACTTATTGGCGATGGAACAGTTAGTCAACATTGCCCAAGCAGCGTATGTAATTACTTCGCGAATTCATACGGCACTTCCTGCTGTTGCACTTGGAACTCCTGTACTTTTTCTTTCTGATGGTTTGGAACACCCCAATCAAAGTAGCCGACTTAAAGGCTTGGACCTTTTCTTCCCCATCCTTAAAACAGCCAATCTAAAACAATACGCTTTGAAAGACCTAAAGCCCAGCACAGCACACCACCCGTATGTAGCGCAGATGAAAGATCAGTTAAAGACAACCTTAAAGCTTAGAGAAAACGACCACAAGGATTAGGGAATAGTGGTTATCTTTGCAAAAAAACACAGATGAATATTTTAGTCCTAGGTGCCGGAGGCAGAGAACATACCTTTTGTTGGAAATTAGCACAAAGCCCCAACTGTGAACAGTTGTTTGCAGCTCCTGGAAATGCTGGAACTGCGAAGCATGCGACAAACTTGGCCATTGGTGTTAACGATTTTGATGCCCTAAAGCAAGCCGTTTTTCAACACAAAATCAGTATGGTGATTGTGGGCCCTGAAGACCCCTTAGTTCAAGGGATTCACGATTTCTTTTTAAAGGATCCGCAATTGAAAGAAGTGGCCGTTATTGGTCCACAAAAAGCAGCAGCAACCCTTGAGGGGAGTAAAGCCTTTGCCAAAGCTTTTATGATGCGACACGGCATCCCTACAGCAGCCTATGCCCAATTTAGTGCAGCGACCTTGGAGGAAGGCTATGCTTTTTTAGCAACTCTTTCTTCGCCCTATGTTCTTAAAGCAGACGGTTTGGCTGCAGGCAAAGGAGTTCTTATTATTGACTCTTTGGAAGTGGCGAAAAAAGAATTAAAAGCCATGTTGATGGACAGTAAGTTTGGTGAAGCTTCTAAAACAGTGGTCATTGAAGAATTCCTTAGCGGTATAGAACTGTCTTGTTTTGTTTTGACCGATGGAAAATCCTATAAAACCCTTCCTATGGCGAAGGATTACAAACGTATTGGAGAAGGCGATACTGGATTAAACACAGGAGGAATGGGGGCTGTCTCACCGGTTCCTTTTGTTACAGAAGCCTTTCGACAAAAAATTGAAGAGCGCATCATTAAACCTACCATTGATGGACTCCAAAAGGATCAACTCCCTTTTAAAGGCTTTATTTTTATAGGTTTAATCAAGGTAGGAGACGAGCCCAAAGTCATTGAATACAATGTTCGAATGGGTGACCCAGAAACGGAAGTTGTGCTCCCACGAATAAAAAATGATTTGGCAGACCTTTTTTCTAAACTAGCTTCTGGACAGTTGGACGAGGTTGCATTGGACGTGGACTCCAGAACCGCAGTAACGGTAGTCGCAGTTTCAGAAGGGTATCCAGAGGCCTATGAAAAAGAAAAAGCAATTACAGGATTAGACAATGAAAGTGAGAGTATTGTTTTCCATGCCGGGACAAAAAATTCTGGGGCTGTAACATTAACCAATGGAGGGCGTGTGTTAGCGGTGACATCTTTTGGAGAAAACCACCAAAAGGCTACGAAGAAATCCTACACGACTTTAAAAGATATTCGCTTTTCAGGAATTCACTACAGAAAAGATATTGGATTTGACTTATAAAAAAGAGTGGGCACTAGGATCTTTATCCTCTTCCCCATTTTTGTCAAAGGTATTCAACTGCTTAAGCCAATAGAAGAGTGCAACAAAACCGACGATTATAAAAAACCAATTAATAACATTGGAAATGGTCCATCCACTTTCACCTAAATTTCTTAAAATGTTAAAAGGAATAAAGAGAATTTCTTCAAACAACCAGGCGATACCCTCAAAAAAATTTTTCATCACAAAGAGATTAATTACATTGCAAAAATAAGACAAAGATTCATGATAGCAAAGCTATATCAAAAAACTACCTACCTCTCTGCTGCTGCAAGTGTTATTCTTTGTTTATCAATCACACTCTTCCCTTTATTTTTAGTGACGACTCCCCCTTCTAGTGGATGGGTCTATTTTGAAAAGATAAGTTTTTCTCTGGGGTATATGTTGTTGGTTTTCCTCCTATCTTTTCTTGACCATAAATCAGGTCTTTTAGGGCTTAAAGCCATTCATTATTTGACCTTTCCACTTTTACTCCTCCTACTTCCCGAGTTCCAGTATTCCCTTGATCAGTTATACGTGTTTGCACTATTTATCTTTTTTGCAAACAGTTATACCAAAATTGCAGAAGAAAAGGAACGTTATAAACTGCTTTTTTTAATGACCTTAGTACTAACCCTTGCGTCGCTATATGATCTTAAATATGCTTTTTATTTCCCCCTTCTTCTAAGTCTTTTTGGCAAACGACAATTTATCACGGGTAAGCATATATTGGCCTTCCTTTTACCCCTCGTTTTTACCCCTTTATTTGTTTTTAGCATCATTCAGCTCTTAAAAATGGAGTCTTCTTTTACTTTTCCCACATCGGTGTCGATGACGGCCTATTTTACTACACCAATTCAAGTGTTCTGGCTATGCATAACGCTTTTTTCTTTTTTAGGATTGTTTAAAAACAAGCGGGGATCGTATAGGGGAAAGACACCTTATGCTTTTTATTTTATGCTGTTTATCTACTTAAGTAGCCTCTTTCTTCTTTTTATTGAAACAGATGGAACCCTAGAACAATCATTTTTAGGGATGCTTGTGGGCGCTTATTTTTTAGGCTATTTAATTGAAAACCTCGCCAAAGAATGGATCAAAGATTTCCTTCTAATTACGATATTTGGCCTCGGAATAATCATTAAATTATATTATAATTAAAATTTAAAAAAGAAAAATGTTAGAAGAAAAAACAAGCGAACTTGCCCTCAAAATTTTTGAAGAAGCCGTTACAAAATACCATGTTTTGGACGATGTTGCGCAAGCTCTCGAAAATCCATACCCTCCAAAAACAATTGCTCATTTGTTTTATTTAAAAAACTGGATAGACACGGTGCAGTGGCATTATGAAGATTTGATTCGTGACCCCAATATTGACCCTGTTGCAGGAATGGAGCTAAAAAGAAAAATTGATGCCTCTAACCAAGATCGAACAGATACGGTAGAATACATCGATAGTCATTATTTGGAACAATACAAAGCGGTTACTCCTAAGGTGGAAGCCACCCACAACTCAGAAAGCCCAGCCTGGGCATTAGATCGCCTTTCCATTTTGGTCTTAAAAATTTATCATATGAAAGAAGAGGCTTATCGTGAAGATGCATCCCAAGACCACCGACAACAGTGTTTAGACAAATTAAAAGTTCTTGAATTACAACGACAGGACTTGGCTTCCGCCATTGATGCGTTGATTGAGGATATCCGACAAGGAAATAAATACATGAAGGTTTATAAGCAAATGAAGATGTACAACGACGAAGCTTTAAACCCGATTCTTTATCAAAAAAAACAATAAAAAACACATTAGAATGAAACAAGATGCACATCTTTTGGTCCTTCGTTTTTCGGCCTTAGGCGATGTAGCGATGACTGTACCTGTTCTAAGAGTGCTCTTTAAAACGTATCCCCAACTTCAAGTGACGCTAGTGAGTAGG
The DNA here is from genome assembly GCA_965662885.1 of Flavobacteriaceae bacterium. Classification (GTDB taxonomy): domain Bacteria; phylum Bacteroidota; class Bacteroidia; order Flavobacteriales; family Flavobacteriaceae; genus CBFIJI01. The sequence goes on from CBFIJI010000026.1 coordinate 19,594, forward strand.
CCGTTTACTGCGCCGCTTTTTAGCGAATTTAAAAACCTTACTTTTTATCCCTTAGCCCTTAATGATCGCCATCGAGGGATGCTAGGAATGTATCGTTTGTTCAAGGAGTTAAATAGGCTTAACATTACGGCTGTTGCAGATCTTCATCATGTTTTAAGAACGAATTTATTAAGGGGTTTCTTTTTGGCAAGCGGGCAGTTCAAGTGGAGGTCTATCCACAAAGGGCGTAAAGAAAAAAAAGCGTTAACTCGACCAAACAACAAACAATTCCAACCCCTCACTCCAACCGTATATCGCTATGCCGATGTGTTTCGAAAGTTGGGTTATCCGCTTGACCTTGCCACCCACGATTACCCAGACACCAATTCCCTACCGTTGAAACTTCAAGAGATGGTTTTTGGAAATACTCGTAAATGGATTGGAATTGCCCCTTTCGCCACCCATCCAGGTAAAGTCTATCCCTTAGATTTGATGCAAAAAATAGTGGGTTATTTGGACAAGGACTACCAAGTGTTTCTTTTTGGCGCAGGGCCAAAGGAGACAAAGCAGCTGGAAATATGGGCAAAAGCCTTTAAACAGGTTTATACTACTTCAGGAAAACTGTCTTTGGAAGAACAACTTCTGTTGATGGGTCATTTGGACCTTATGGTTGCCATGGACTCTTCTAATGGACATTTGGCCGCCAATTATAACGTACCAGTCATCACAATCTGGGGAATGACCCACCCTTTTGCTGGATTTGCTCCTTTTGGACAAAAGGAACAACAACAACTGTTGATTGATCGAGAAGCATTTCCTAAGCTCCCGTCCTCCATTTATGGTAATGTGATTCCGCTAGGTTATGAAAAAGCCTTTCAAACCATACGTCCTGAAACCGTGTTGCAAAAAATTAAAGAACAACTTGCAGCTAGACATCATCGTAATTCACCCTAATTGATGGGCTTGTTACTAGGGCTTGACAAGTAAGTATTAATCCCTCTTCCACCTCGTCGTCCGAAAGAATTTGATTGGATTCCATTTTTGCACTACCGGATTCAATTCGAGCAATACAACTACAACAAACCCCACCTTGACAGGAATATGGAACGTCAATCTTTTCTTGAAGTGCAGCATCGAGAATTGTTCTCCCTTCCTTGTTGTGCAGGGAATGTTCAACCCCGTCACATACGATGGTGAGCTGGTTTTCTTCACCACCACTAATTTCCG
>CBFIJI010000027.1:0-20587 GCA_965662885.1 Flavobacteriaceae bacterium
TCTCAGCAAGAATCCCAAATGGAGTCTCCCTAAACCCAATATCGAGATAGCAATTTTACTATTTGTCAACGCCTTTGACAAAAACTAAAGGTATCGGTGGGCCTTATCATAAAAATTATTTAAAAAGGCTAACGGATACCAAAGCCGAAGCCGACGTAAAAGTCTTAGTCCCTGATTATCAATAGTATGACCAACAGACACAACATTTGTTTGATCTAGCATAAAAAAAATTCACTACTTTTAATTCTACCCAATTTCCAAAAGACAATGCTTACACTTTCCCAAAACCGTATCCGTTCTATAGACATCCTAAGGGGTTTCGACATGCTGATGATTGTTTTAGCAGACCAGTTTTTTTCTAAACTTGACAAAGGCGTAGGCTCCGATTTAACTAGAGCATTAGCCCAACAATTCTCTCACCCAGAATGGTTGGGGTTTCGATTTTATGACATCATCATGCCTCTATTCCTCTTTGTCGTGGGAGCAGTAATTCCATTTTCAATTTCAAAATACATCGAGAACTCCGACAACAGAAAATCCCTTTACCTAAAGTTGTTGAAGAGATTCTTTCTACTTTTTTTACTCGGTTGGATCGTTCAGGGCAACTTATTGGATTTTGACCTTTCTACATTCCAAATTTTCAGTAATACTTTACAGGCTATTGCCGTGGGATATGTCTTCACTACAATTGCCTATCTCTATCTTAAACCCAAATACAGACTGCTGCTTTTTATCGCCTGTTTGCTTGTGTATGGTCTGCTATTGACCCTGCCCATAATACCGGGTATTGGCAGGAGTAGCCTTGTACCCGATGCAAACTTTGCTCTTTATGTTGATCATTTGATTTTTGGACCTTTTGATGATGGATATCAATATACTTGGTTTTTGTCTGGGCTGGGCTTTACCGCCACCACCCTTTCTGGCTTGTTTGCTGGAATGCTCATTAAAAATCAAAAAGACAAAATAAAGGTTGTCAAAACCCTATTTATTTACGGTATAATTGCTCTTTCCATAGGGCTTTTTGCCAATCTCTGGCACCCCATCGTAAAGAAGATATGGTCTTCCTCTTTTGTCTTGGTTTCTTCTGGAATTTGTTATTTCCTAATGGCCGTTTTTTATTGGATTATAGACGTCAAACAAAAATTTAAATGGGCCTTTTTCCTTAAAGTAATTGGAATGAACGCCATTACTGCCTATGTAATTAGTCATGTTTTACCTTTTCCCAAAATTGCTGGATTTCTCCTTTATGGTTTGGCACCCTACACTGGAAACTATTACGAATTGATCACGGTCATTGGAGGTTTTGCTTTGCTCTATCTTTTACTGTGGTACATGTACAAAAACAAAACATTTATCAAGGTGTAAGTGATTTATAGACCATTTTTAATGTGCCTGTTTTCACTTTGCATTTACTCAGCTGAAGGTTGATAAAAACAATCGTTATTCCGTCCGAAATAGTAGCGTGGTGGTAAAGGAGCTATTGGCTCCATCACTGGATTTTATTCTCCAAAAATAGAGGGTGTCTGGCAAAACGGAGAGCTCCAAGGTATTGACCTGTATATCCACATGTTCGGGCTTGGGAGTTTGAGCACCATCAATCGTATCAAAATAGAGGGTGTAGGTAAGAGGATCGTCATCGGGATCTGCACCTTCCCATTCAAGGACTACCTTTCCTTCATCTGGAAGGACTAAAGCACCTGAAGTGGGTGCAATAATGGAAGCTGGAAAGGGGGCATAGTTGATAATCCCGTCTCCAGGGACATAAAAACGCCATTGTTCACTGGTTCCAACCTCAGTGGAATTGACAGAGCGTGAAATTATTTGCCATGAATAGGGGTAGTTTTTTTCAAGTACTAAATCGTCTGAATTAGACGTAATAAAAGTTTTAAGCTGTTCTTTTTCGGTCTCTAGATTAATTACTTTTAAATCGTAACTAGTAGTATTCTCGGTAGATTCCCAATTAAAATCTATTTTCCTAAGGCTGGTTGAAACATCCTCACCCTCTTGACATGTTTGTGCATCCACAGGGCTTATCAATGTAGGAGTGGAGGGCGCCGGCCCCTGCGGTTGTCCTAAGGGTTCCTCTGGCTCCTCTTGAGGGGTCCAATTGTCACCACTACAGGAAGATACCATAAAAAGGACCGAACAAAATATCAGAAACTGTGTTTTCATTTTTTGATGATTTTTTGGCTAGTTTGAACGGTTGTACCATTGACTTTTACCACGTAGAAATCCGTTTTTAATGCAGTAAGTTCCAACGGAAACGATCTTGAATAGGGAATACTGTGCTGCTTACTGTACATTTGTTGTCCAGAGGTATTATAGATTTCCACACGAACTTCTGTATCTGTTCCAGGAACAACGACATTGAGCTCGTTCTCAAATGGATTGGGAAACAAACGAACGTTTTCAGAAATAAAAATTTCTTCTTGGTGTGTCCCCTGACAATCAAGGGGTGTAGTAATTTTAATCTTATTTTGTCCTGTTCTTAAATTACCCATATAATATTGGGTGGTAATCGTTTCTTTTTGCCCATTGATTTCCACTACATATTCAGAAGCTCCGGAAAGTTGAATCCCAATGGAGCGCTCTGTAACGTTAACTTTCGACCTGGCCGTTAATGGTTCGGGTTCGGTTATTTGAACCTCAAAAGTCTGCATATAATTAATTTTTCCTTCCACGGTAATATTCAGGGTATAAATGCCAACATCAAGGGCACTAAGTTCCAATTTATTGGTTTCAGTACCGTTGATCGTTCCCGTGGTGTTCAATTGTGGAATGGCTATGTTATAGTTATAATTTGTATCGGTGACAGTCACTTCTATACTCCCATCTTGCGCTCCTATACAGGTGGCCGATTTGGTCATGACGGTATAATTGGTAGTAGGCATTGAAAATACCTCACAGCCCGTAAGATCGACCATTGCACCAGGTAATGTATTTTCACATACATCATTTATGTTTGCAACTCCATCATTGTCCGTATCAATATAAGCCTCTAAAATAATGGGGAGTTGATCAAAATCTCTGTAAAGCACTTCTTTACTAGTTGTATTGGTTCCACCCAACCATTGATTGATTACTGAGGAATAAATTTGTTTAAAGTCAAATTCAGACGCTAAGTTGTCTTCTCGAGTAGCATTGGGAGGGATATACGGGTTTTGCCCCAAGATGGAAGGATCAATTTTATTTCCAAAGAGCATCATTGGTCCGGCAGACCCATGGTCCGTTCCTTTTGAACCGTTGGAAATTATGGTTCTTCCAAATTCAGAAAAAGTCATCGTCAATACATCATCACTTTTTCCAGAAGCATCCAAATTTTGAATAAATGCTGTGACAGCATCATTTAATTCTTGCATGAGGTTCGCATGTTCCCCGTTGGTATGGTCATTGGCATCTACCTGATTGTCGTGGGTGTCAAAACCACCTAGTTGAACCATGTAGATTCGTGATTTAAGTCCTCCGTTAATTAGTCGTCCAACAATTTCCAATTGTTTTCCAAGGTTAGTGTTGGGATAATCGTATTCACTTTCTGTTTTCTCATAAGCTTCTTTAACAATTCCACTGTAGAGATTAGATTGCTTGGCAATCAACTGAATATACTTTAATTTGATCCCTTTGATATCGTTGGGATAAACGTTATCAAAATCATTAATGATTTCTTGAAACTGAGATGGGCTATTGGCAATAAAACTAGTAAAAGAGGAGTCCCCTGTAAACAGTAACGAAGATTGATAGCCCAGTTCAATCGCTAGAGGATGGGGATAATTTGTATTGGGAAAGTTGTACGGATATCCTGGGTGTTGGTTTTCTACATAACGTCCCATCCAACCGCTAGTAACATACTCATCAGAGGCAGAGCCCGATTGCCAAATATCCATCGAACGAAAGTGAGAGAAATCGGGATTAGGGTAACCTACATTTTGAATAATCTTAAAACGGTCTTCTTCAAATAAAGGTTTAAAATTAGAGAGTTTTGGATGCAAGCCTAAGTCATTTTGTCCCAAATCAATGATCTTGTTTTCGGGAAGGACAACGTGTGGTCGAACATTGTTAAGGCTGGACATTTCATTGAGTGGAATAATGGTGTTCAATCCGTCATTTCCACCGTCCAATCGAATCAATACCAAAACATTTCCATCTTGGAGGGTATTGGAGAGCAAGGAATCACTGGTGAAGTCGAGCTTGTCAAACCCCAAAGAGGAAAACAGCGTTGGGTAGGCTGCTGCATGGGCGAGGTTGTGTAAAAAATCTCTTCTTTTCATTAGAATAAATGTATTTCGCCCAATTGGAACATTTGACTTAGTATTAGTTTAAAACGCCAGGTCAAATTGTCTCGATTTATTTGTGTGGGGTTTTCCTTGTATTCATTGACAGCTTCAGTCCAATAAGTTTCACTCAAACTTCCCAATACAGATTTCACTATGCGTTCACGACTTTGTTCTGGAATAGGACACCCTAATAAACGATCGGTCATCTCGTCTAATAAAGCATTTAAGTTGTCGTGGTTTTCAAAAGACAATAAATAGCCCACATGATCCATATAGATATAAACACTATTTCCCAACCACATACCCCATTGGGTGTAGTTACTGGTTATTTGTGCTTTGTTTTGAATGGAGACAGAGTTGATCCAAAACAAATCATAAACAGGGGCTTGATAGAAGGCTGGCCAACCGGAAACATTGGGAGGAGATCCAAAAGCGACCCCTTGATTCCCTAGTATGCCTTTAAAATTTTTAAAGAAATAATATGTCCATGAAATGGGGTCTGTAAATTTTTCTGGAAGCACATAGTCTGGATTATTAACCTGAGTATTGTTAATTAGTTGTCCATTAAATAAATCGATTTCTTTGACCATTCCAAACACAAATTCCAAAGGAGATTTGATCATTGACTTGTAGAGCGTTTCGTCGAAAAAATGTTCACTTCCTAATAAAACCTTCAAGGTTGCCGCCAAATTAAAGTTATTGTTCTTCATGATTTCTGCCAAAGGCAGAATGATGTTGTTTTCAACCTCTTCCGTTATTTCAGGATAAACAAAAAATTGATATAGCCTTCGGGAAAGATAAATAGCTGATTCATCCGTTTCAAAAATCATATCTATAAGGTCATTGAGCTCTTCTGATCCAGCTGTTTCCCCACTTCTTCCATGAATGAGACGGTTCCCGTAAAACTCTGAAAATTGTTTGTCTCCAGTATCGTGGTTGATTGGATCAAATTTTGCAACGACAGGACCTTCCGTAAAGACAGAAGGATAATCAACTTGCCACCCTACCAGTAATCGTGCTATTTCACGAACATCCGATTCTGTAAATTTTGAAAAAGGTCTTTTCCCTACCGTAAATAATTCTTGAATTTCTCTGGCAAAATTTTCATCAGGAGTTTGTTTTTTACTTTGTCCTAAGTTTAAATAGACCAACATTGCTGGGTTAACCGTAACGTTAAAGATGGTTTCTTTATAGTTGGCAAATGCAGCATCAAATAGAAATTTATAATAGCTGTAAAGTCCTTTGTTGTCAATAGATGTTCCACCATCAGTCGGAAGTAGATTATGAAAAAAATAAAATAGTTTCCAGTGAATGGAAGTACTTTGGAAATAAATACGTTTGTACAGCCACGCATCAATAGCCTTTTTTCTTCTACTTTCATCATTCTCGTAAAACCCATCTTGATTTCTTTGGGTTGACGTATTATTGATAAAGGGTTCTCCGGGTCCGACATCGTCAACACCATATTTTTCCCTGTAGGCTTCTGGCGTTAAGTCAAAATAATAATTATTAACGGGTTCGTCTGCAATTTCTGGTGTAAATAGTAGCGCCAAAGATTCTTCCAAACTTAAGTTCTCTAGATCGGTGAGATGTCGTTTTGAAAAACCCATTAAACACCTGTTGAGCAAATGCTTTTTCTGAGCATACTCCCACGGCCCAGTGTAAGGATCCAAACTGAATGACGTTTGTTTTTTTACACTTTTTCGAGCTTGAACAATGTGTTTTAAATCTACCTTATCCTTGTAGAAAGCTTCAACAACATCTAGCGACTCTTCACCATTAATACTTTCTTTATTCATTAAAATAGTAAATACTCAACAAAATTAGGTAATTTTAATTAAGATTGTAATTCTCCAAGGCCAAATAACACATTTTTTAAAAAAAATTAATCTATCTTATGAAGAGAAAAAAATTTTTACAAACCGCCTGCCCCTTAATCGGTTTGGGGATTGTTGATCTTGGTTTATTGGCGGCCTGTACTAAAGAGGGGGCGCAAGAGTCTCCCCCCATTGAAGTCATCCCAGTAGAAGAACAAGAATATTTAGATATAAAAGCCCAGCTAGGTGCTGAAAATGCTTTAGAAATCGACGGGAATCTATATCTCAATTTAAGCCATAGCAATTATACGGAATTGGATACTATTGAGGGTTTTGTGAATGACCTGAATGAAAGGGTTCTTCTAGTCCGTTCCAATGAAACCACAGTTTTAGCATTTGACAATTGCTGTCCACATCGTGGAACGCGCAATCAGTGGACGTATTCAAATAGTAGTTTTCAATGCAATAACCATGGGAATAGTTTTGGGATTGAAGAAAACGATACAGCATTTTGTAATTCTAGTCGGGAAGACGGAAATCTTTTACAATACAGTACTTCGCTTTACAAAGATTTACTCAAAATCTCCTTTGATTAAAATCGAATTCTAATGGCCTTTACAAGCCCATTTTACTAAAAAAAATTTCGTTGGATTGTTGGTAAAAGATAGGGGTCAATTTCTAGTTAAAACATTATTCATTTTTTAGAGGGATTTTTACTTTTTTATTAAAAAAAAACACTGCTTTTTCAGTTGTTGAAATTTATTTTAAGTAGCCTCTAAAAAAGAGGAGCTAAAATTCATTTTTTTTCTACTTTCAAGGAGTATTTTGATTTTACTTAAAATTAGTGTCCTCTATGTTAAAGCTCTTAAAGTTATTGGAACGTATAAGCCCCTACTGGGCGGCATTAATTATTTATCAATTTCTTTCACGACCGAAAAAGAGACCCGTAAAACAGCACGAAACTCAGATTTTAGACAAAGCGGAAAAGCAGACGATGCTCTACCAAGGTAAACGTATCACTGGATATGTTTGGGGAAAAGAAGAACAACCAATAGTGATGTTAATCCACGGTTGGGAGGGACGCGCTGGTAATTTTGGTTCGATTGTAACATTACTTCACTCACTTGGTTATTGTGTCATAGCGTATGATGGTCCTGCACATGGAACTAGCGAAGTGAGAGGAACGAGTATGTTTAGTTATGCGCACTTTGTCAACGATCGAATTGGAGCCATCAACCCTAAAATTATCATTACGCATTCCTTTGGAAGTGTTCCAACAATGATGGCACTGAGTCAACTGGAAAATTTAATCGTGGAACAAGTGATTTCCATTACAACCCCTTATGACTTTCGCCATTTTTTAGATCGGACAATGACAGAGGTCGGTTTGTCGGATGGGACTAAAAAAGAATTGATTCAATTAATAGAAAAAAGGGATGCTGTAGATATGACTGCATTAAATATGACCTCAAGAGCTGCACTTCTTAAAGTGCAACCCAAAATAACAATTATCCATTCGGAAGACGATAAGGTACTCCCTATTTCAGAATCATATCTCACTGAAAAAGCCTTACCCAACGCAGCACTCATTCCTTTAAAAAATGAAGGTCATTATTCCATTCTGTGGGCTGAAGAAACCCTTCAAATTATACGAAAACTAATTTAAAAGCTGGCTTATTACCAAAATCCGTGCTGCTTCCTTTAATCGAATTTTACAAGGGCTTTTACACTAGAGTTTTGAACAAGCCCAATATCCACTAATACAATTTTATCAAGGACTTCTAGGCCTTGCCTCAGGCATAATTTTTCGGTGGCTTCCAAAGTTTTTCCAGTAGCAAAAACATCGTCAACAAGGACACAACTTCCTTGTGATAAGGGTTCTGAAAAAAGAGCCATTTCAAGACAATCAGTCCCATACTCCAAAGTATAGGGGACTTCTGCTTTATGGGCATTAGGGAGTTTTCCTTTTTTACGAACCATTCGAACTCCTCCTCCAAACTCCATGGCCAATGCTCCTGCAAATAAAAAGCCTCTGGCATCAATCCCTACCCAATAATCGGGTAATATTGAACACTGTTCCCCCATGGCGAGTATGGCTTTTTTAAAGGCTTTTGCATTCGCTAGCAGGGGTTGAATATCTCGATATACAATTCCTTTTTTCGGAAAATCTGATATGGCAGCTATCAGGGTTTTAAAGTAGTCACTTTCTTTGTTGTGGTTGGATATCATCAGAGGGTATAATTTGTAGATGATCGATCGTCTTAGCAAGAATTAGCGAATCATAAACATTTTTTATTGTTATAAAAGTCAAAAAATCCGTTTATAAACCCTAAATAAAAACTCTTTATTTTTCAAGTCAAGGGATAACTTTAGGAATTGAAGAGCCTTACGCTATGACTTCTTATGTTAAAAGTAGTCTTTTGGGAAGCTCAATATTTTTTTAAAATAAAAAAAATATTCCATCACTAGGTCTTTGGAGGAGAGGGTACCTTTGCGGACATGGGAACCGAGGGGCGTGAAAATTGATACTCATTGTTTCTAGAAGGCAGTTAAATTATTTACATTTTTTTAGAGACTGTTTTATTTTAACCTTTCATTAAGTTTTTTTGGCATGCATCTTGCAATTTAGTAGAATAAGAACATCCTGCTGACAAGAGTTTCTTATATTTTATGTTTTTTTCATTTTGATTTAGTTTTAAGTAGGATGTTCTTTTTAAATACCCCTTTTTTTAATCGCTTTTCATGTTCCCTATTAAAACTTCGTTGCATAAAAAACGCTCGGTATCCCCTCATCTACCATCTTTATCCTTCCAATAGTAGTGAATTGGGTATTTCCCCTTTAACTAAAATTTTCAGTTTAAAAATCGAAATTGATTCGTCTAATGATTATTACTTTGGTTGAGGAGGCTTATTGGTTGATAAAATGGGCTTCTATTGGGAAACTGCTTCGTCAACTGGATAGAAAAAAGGGTGCTACTAAAAAGAAAATTTAGGTAAGATTAAGTGGTAAGACTTGAGCAAAAAAGACTAAACTGGGTGCAAAAAGGACTAAACTGGGTGCAAAAAGGACTAAATTGGGTACAAAAAGGATTATATCGGTAAAATAAACAGTCTACTGTAAGCAACAAATAGGGCTAAACATGAAATACCTATGTTTGTGGCAATACGTCGTATATTCTCTTTTCTTTTAACATGAAAAGAAAGAATAAGCATCATAATTAAACTGACACCAATGGCTGAAATTGGAGTAAGCCATGAATTGTAATTCAGCAATGAAGGCAACAATAATCCCATTCCAATTAAAATTTTGAATACTCCAATTATCTTTAGATAAAAGGGTCGAAATTCTTCAACCCAGTCCATACGACCACCATTTCTTCGTTTGAGCGTAAAAGTATCGAATGAAATCATTTTAAATGCAGGCACCAAAATTGTTATGGCTAATAAAAATTGAATATTCCAAATAACTATATTCATATCATTAAATAAATATGATACAAATTTAACACTAGGGCTAGCTAATAACCCTTAATTTAAGTTAAGAAATGAAATACTACGAATTATAAAGAATTTCTTTTTTGATTTTGCTTAAGGTTTCTGGGGTAAGTCCTAAATAGGAAGCAATCATTTTTTGAGAAACACGCATGCTAATATTGGGATAGGTTTTAGTGAAGTAGTTATAGCGTTCAATGGCAGGAGCACTCATGAGCATGATCACTCTTTTTTGAAGAATATTAATCCGCTTAAAAAGGGAATTGTGTTCATTGGATTTAAAAATTGCGGCTTCTTTGTCAATCACCTTAATGACAGAGTTTTCCATAGCATCAATAAACAAATCACAAGGTTCATCCAAAGCTACCGTATCCCCAACAATCCAACCTTCCGGACCAAACATAAAAATATGTTCTTTGCCTTTTTCATCGATTGTATAGCTTCGAAGGAGTCCTTTTTCAACAAAATACACATTTCTGTTGTAAGATCCCTTTTCTTGTAAAATTTTCCCCTTCTTTATGGATTCAGACGAGTACTGCTCATTAGAAAAATTCATTTAAATTAAGCTTCTTTTTTGAATAATTTTTTATTCCCTTTTTTTAAAAAAAATAGTTTAAAATAAAAGTCGCTTACCTAATCCTTTAATCAAAGATTCACGATGATTCTTTTAACTATTCAAAACATAAAAACACTTGCATAATACAGCTAGTTATTCTTATATAATTTCTATTACACCAAAATTGGTTTATAAGTTGTTAACGAAGTTAATGTATTTAATTTATTTAAAAAAATAAGCGCTCCACATCTATTCCAATGAAAACTAAAAAAAACAGTACTTTTAATAAACATAAATTTGATGATATGATCTTTAAAAATAAGCTCTTAGCCGTATTTTTTTGTTGGTGTTCTATCTTTTCTATGAGTGCACAAAAGAAAAAAGTTCAAAAAGAAAAAAAATCTGTTTACAAAACCGAACTATACAGTGCCTTAGAATACCGCTTAATTGGTCCTTTTAGAGGAGGAAGAGCCGGAACAGTTGCTGGAGTGATTAATGATCGAAACACCTACTATATGGGAACAGCAGGGGGTGGCGTTTGGAAAACTGAGGATGCGGGGAATACTTGGAAATCAATTAGCGATGGTTTCTTTGGAGGAAGTATTGGTGCTGTAGCGGTAAGCACTTCAGACCCCAACGTGGTTTATGTTGGAGAAGGAGAACAAACCCTTCGAGGGAATGTTTCCTCAGGAAAAGGCGTGTGGAAAAGTACCGATGCCGGTGAAACATGGACCTACCTTGGACTTCCCCAATCCGAACATATTTCTAGAATTAGAATCCACCCTCAAAATCCAGACATTGTTTATGTTGGTGTGATTGGGAACCTATGGAAGCCCAATAAAGAGCGGGGGTTATACAAGTCGATGGACGGCGGTAAAAGTTGGTCAAAGATTCTTTATGTTTCCGACAAAGCGGGAATTGGAGACCTGATTCTTGATCCCAATAACCCTCGAATACTTTATGCCGCAACTTGGCAAATGAAACGCAATGGTTATCGAATGGATAGCGGAGGGCCAGATAGTAAACTCTTTAGAAGCTTTGATAGTGGGGCAACTTGGGAGGATATTTCTGAATTCAATGGATTGCCTGGATTCCCTTGGGGAATTGTAGGGATAGCGATCTCACCTGTGAATTCACAACGTATTTGGATGATGATCGAAGCGAAGGAAGGCGGTCTATTTCGCTCAGATGATGGTGGGGATAATTGGAAAAAAATCAATTCCAACAGAGCCCTTCGTCAACGGGCTTGGTACTATACCCGAATTTATGCAGATACACAGAATGAGGATAAGGTCTATGTTATGAATGTAAGTTATGGGGTTTCTACCGATGGTGGAAACACATTTACTCTTAAAAATGCTCCCCACGGAGATCATCATGATTTATGGATTGACCCTAATGACAATATGCGAATGGCAATTGCCGATGATGGTGGAGCCCAAATTTCTAATGATGGTGGAGATAATTGGACTACTTATTACAATCAGCCTACAGCGCAGTTCTACCGTGTTACCACAGATAATGCCTTTCCTTACCGAATCTATGGTGCTCAACAGGACAATAGTACTGTTCGAATAAAACACCGTTCCGCTTCGGGTTCTATTACGGAAAGTGATTGGGAAACCACTGCTGGAGGGGAAAGTGCCCACTTGGCTCCTGATCCAAAAAATAATGATATCGTTTATGGCGGAACCTATAAAGGCTATATGATGCGAAAAGATCATAGCACCGACCAAATGCGATCCGTGAATATCTGGCCAGATAACCCTGCCGGTTCCGGAGCAGAAGTCATGAAATATCGTTTTAATTGGAATTTTCCTATCCTTTTTAGTCCAAACGACCCAAATAAGCTTTATGCTGGATCTAATTTTTTACATCTTTCTACCAATGGTGGTCAATCTTGGGAAACCATTTCTGGGGATTTGACACGAAATTTACCCGAGACTATAGCATCTTCTGGCGGCCCTATTACTCAAGACAATACAGGTGCTGAATTCTATGCCAATATTTTTGCAATTGCAGAGTCAAGCCTTGAGGAGGGTGTTATTTGGACTGGAAGTGATGATGGTCTGATCCATGTAACCAAAGATGGAGGGAAGACTTGGGAAAATGTAACCCCTAATGCAAAACTTTCCCCAAAACTGAATATGATTAACAGTATTGACCCTAGCCCTTTCCAAAAAGGAAAAGCATATGTGGCAGCAACCGCTTATAAATTTGGTGACTATACGCCATATCTCTACAAAACAGAAGATTATGGGAAAACATGGAGTTTGATTACTCAGGGAATTAAAACAACTGATTATACCCGAGTAGTCCGTGCTGATAAAAAGCGAGAAGGACTGCTTTATAGTGGTACCGAATGGGGAATGTATATCAGTTTTGACGATGGTGATCACTGGGAATCCTTTCAATTAAACTTACCCATCACTGCAATTCGTGACCTACATGTCAAAGACAATGATTTGATTGTAGCCACGCACGGTAGAAGTTTTTGGATTATTGATGACTTAACACCTTTGCATCAATTAAATAGAAGCATGAACGAAAGAGATGCGGTGTTATTTCAACCCGAAGACTCTTATAGAATGGCGCAATCTGGAAGACGAAGAGGAACCAATGCTTTGTTACAGGGGACGAATCACCCTAACGGTGCAGTAATCAATTACTATCTCAAAGATTATCGCCCTTCCGATACACTAAAAATTGAAATCACCTCACAGCAAGGAGACTTAATTCAGGTATTTACCAATAATAAAGAACGCCTAGCTAAAATCAACGCTACTGACGGTACAAACAAAAACAATTCGGATGCCTACGCCTTAAGCGCTGCAAATTTAAAATCAATCCAACCACAATCGGGTGGGAATCGTTTGATTTGGGACCTCCGCTATCCTGGTTTTGTATCTTTTGATGGAATGGTTTTATATTCTTCTCCAAATACTGGACCCAAAGCAACGCCTGGTTTGTATTCGGTTCGTATGACTTATAATGATAAAGTGATGACCCAAGAATTTAAAATTGTCAAAGATCCACGGGTAACCAATACTCAAGCAGATTATGAGAAACAACTTGCTTTTTTGCTTGAAGTCCGCGATGAAGTAAGTAAAGCCAATCAAGCAATTATTGATATTCGAAAGGTTAAAAAAGAGTTGGAATATGTACAGTCAAAGGTGGACGATAAGTCCACTATTGCAGCGGTTATTTTAAGTTTTAGAGAAGCCTTGACTGTGATCGAAAATACAATTCACATGACTAAAAATCAAAGCCGCCAAGATCCACTAAATTTTGGGATACGCATCAATAATCGCTTAGCGTTTTTATTGGCAGACTCACAACGAGGCGACTATCCACCCACAGATCAGGCTTTGGCTTTCTTTAAAGAAATTAAAATGGAATTGGAGGCAGAGCTAACAAAATTAGAAACACTAAAGGCAGCCAACTTATCTAAAATTAACGAAATGATCCAAGAAGCAGCACTTCCCTTTCTCACATTTTAAATTCTATAGCGAACGGGATAAACCCCCATCGATAGGAATGTTGGTGCCATTGATGTAGCCTGCTTGTGGTGACGCTAGAAAAGCGACTAAACAGCCGTATTCAGCAGGGTCACCAATACGTTTGACAGGGACTTGTTGATTCATATGTTCCCGAACCTTTTCAGGTGGGATATTTAAGGTTTTGGCCTTTTGTGCGTTAATATCTGCTAAGCGTTCCGTATCAAAATAGCCCGTCAAAATACTATTGACAGTAATACCATTTGGGGCTACCCCTGAAGCAAGTGTTTTCGCCCAGGTCACCACTGATGCGCGAATACTGTTTGACAGCGCCAAAAAGGCTAAAGGCTCTTTAACCGAAACAGAGGAAACATTAATAACCCTCCCCCATTGTTGCTGTTGCATCCCCTCCAGCACCTGATGGGTTGTCCAAACCACACATTTAAACAAAAGATTAAATGCCTTTTGGTAATCGTCAATATTAAGGTCAAGAACCTCTGCGGCAGGAGGGCCTTGTGTATTGTTGACTAAAATATCAATAGGGTGTTTTTCAATATGAGGTGCAACAATTGCTTTAAACTGATCAAAGTCATTAAAATCAACCACTAAAAAATGATGCTGCTGGCCTTGTGAAGTATCTAGTGCGGCAACAACTTCCTCCAATAATGATTGGGTTCGTGCCATAAGAGTTACGGAAGCTCCAGAAGCTGCTAATTGGGTGGCAATAGCACGTCCAATGCCTCTACTACTTCCGCCAACCAAGGCTGTTTTACCTGTTAAATCTATTTTCATATACTAATATTCTGTGCGTGCTGGTGAAAAAATATCCATCATTTGACAATCGGTGAGTGCACGACCACGATGGGGACTATTGGAGGGAATTACCACAACAGCTCCAGAATTATAAACATTGGTCATCCCATTAAGGGTAAACTCAAACTTCCCACTAACCACATGTAAAATTTGTTCATGAACATGTTGATGCTCTGGAACTTCAGCATCTTTTTTGACGGTCCAAAAAACCCAACTTAATTGTTCGCCGTGTACGACTTTTCCATGAAATCCTGGAAGGATTTCCTTGGAAGCTATGTCTTCTAAGTTCATGGTTTTGTATTTTAATTCGAAATTATACAAAATAAGCGAGATTGTAATTACAATTGGATTATTGTTATTAGAGAAATTCTTGGGGTTTTAGTATTTATAGTCTATTTATTAAATTATTGTGAGCTTTAACCAACAGATCACAATCCTTTTTAAAATTCTTTCTTTTTGATCTTTTTGCCAACTATAATTGAGTATATCGTCTAATGTTTTTAAAAAAGTATCTCAATCCTACTGAGTTTTTATCTAAAAATAATATCGAACTTAAAATTTATTTATTCTCATTAAGAAGATGAGCGTTTTATTTTATTCTCGTTAAAAAATCTGTATAAAAATAAAGAAGCAGAAATGTAGATATTAAAATTCTTATCTTTATGATCATAAACCATTTATCAATTCTATCATGTTAATCAAAGTAATTATTACACTAATAGCGGTCTTGATAACCTTTTATGGTCTTTTAAAAAAGAATCGGGTTTACTTTAATGTTGGATATTTTGTTACTGGAATCATTATAACTATCGATCAATTGGTGCTGTTCTTTCAAAATTCAGCGACCATACATATGGCCGTTGCCGCATTGTGGAGCATTCAAACATTGCTTGCTATTCCCAATAAAGTTCCCTATGATGGGAGTAAACTTGCAAAATCAGCAGCAATTAAAATTTTTGCTGCCTATTCCATCATCAATGGTTTCGGTGTTTACTATGTTCTTGCCGTTGATTATATTCCCAATGAAGCCATGTATTCACATTTGTTATTTGCACTCCTTCCTTTGTTTTCTTCTTATTTGATCTTGTCAAATAAAATTAAAATCACCCAATAAAAGCATGAAATGGAACTTCTTTAAATTTTTTAAATATTTCTATCTGAGCAACTCCATAAAATGAAAAAAGCAGTATTCAAATATTCCTTAGAATTTATCATCATTGTCCTAGGGGTCACTATTTCCTTTTATTGGGAAAAACAACAAGCGATTACCTACAAGGAAAAATTGAAAAATGAATCCTTACGAAAACTGGAAGAGAATATTAAGGATGAAATCAATGGACTCCTGTTTGATGTAAGCGTCCACAGTCGGGCTTCAAAATATGGGGATATCATTTATCATCGGGGGAAAGAGCTTTATGAGAAAGACAAGGATTCACTTGGATTTTATTTGTCCTATATTGCTGTAGCCGCAACTATTTTTGTAGATAATGATGAAGAATATGCTGCACTGACCAACTCGGGACTGATTGAATTGATTGAAAATAGGGTATTGGTAAAAAGTTTGCAAAAGAAATATTCTGATCATACCTGGTATAAAGAAAATGGGGACTTATTTATTGAATTGTTTTATAAGCAAACCTCCTTGTCAAAATATCTCAGCTCCGAAAACAGAAAAAGACATCGAGGGGTGGTGGGCTATGCAACGGCTTATAAAAAAGAGATGCCCTATCTTAATGATGTAGAAATTAATTTTATCTCCCAAAAAGCGTTAGGACATCGCTACTATGCCAACAACCTCTCGAATGCCATTCAAGTAGATTCGTTAATTCTTCGTGAAATTGCAAAAGAACTAAATTGAATTCGGGTTAGTCGCTGTTCGCTTCTATAAAAAAAGCAACTTCTTGTTTGGGGCTTTTCCTTTTTTTTTATTTAGATCGAAATTTATTTTGTATATTAAAATAAATTTCTAAAATGGAAATTGTTGCAATAATATTAATTAGCGTTGCTAATGCTGCACTGTTGATTGCCGCTTATGGGGTGGCCAAAAAAAAACGAACTTTTTTTTTGTTGGGAATATTTATTTGTACTTTAATTCCAATCACAGGAGAGATAACGTCGTTTATTGTTTACCGTGAGGGGATTCATATGAGTCTTGCTATTGCATTTATAGGTCAATCTATCTTGGTCTTCCCGGATAAAATCAACTTTACTTCAGACAATGTGGCGGCTATGAAATTAGTGCGTAAAATTGGGCTGAGCGTTTTTATAACCAATTTCTTTCAAGGCTTGATCATTCTCAATTACGACATCAAGGCTCCCATGCTGTTTGCTTACTTTCACTTTTTACTCTGTTTGATAATTAGCTATCCCCTGATCAAGTCAAAATTGGATAAAGATTATTATTTAAATTAAAGTATCAATATATTGTTTATTAGTATTTTAGA
The DNA here is from genome assembly GCA_965662885.1 of Flavobacteriaceae bacterium. GTDB lineage: Bacteria > Bacteroidota > Bacteroidia > Flavobacteriales > Flavobacteriaceae > CBFIJI01. Next base: position 16,891 of record CBFIJI010000027.1, read on the forward strand.
TCGTTTCAATTAAACTTTTACAATAGTTATAGGTTTTGTAGGGTTTTTGTATGGTAAAAACAATTGTCTCTATGCTGGTGCAACACGGCAGATATTAAAAAGAAACGATTTTGGGTTTCCTAAAAGCGAAGGTAGCTCCCATATCTTATTCCTGTCATGAAAACAACAATAATGGTTACTAAGCAACGTTGTTTAAAATTGTGTGAAAATTTTTTAGGAATCACCCCATTTAAAACCCGTATTCGAATTAACTCAGACACGGGTTTATTCGTTATTCCGTATGCTGTTTATGGATTCTTTTGAGCCTTTTGATAAGTATTAAGTAGTTCAAAGCTCCAGTTCCTAGTGACTGTATAACTCTTTGACAAATTTGGCGGTTTAATTCCAGCATAAACGATGGCTACACCAGGAATCGCATATAATAAAGCCGATGAATCAGCAAACAGACCCACAATAACACTCGCAGCAACAGTAATTGAGCCGATATAAACAAAAACACCCGCGGTAATAAAAGAAATTAAAAAGGGTTGGCGATTTATTTGATCGATATTCGCCAACGGGATACGTACATTGTTAATCATGATCGCATTTTCATCTGCAATGGTATAGTGACCAGAGATCTTTTGCCCCTCAGTGGTTTTGATTTTAATGATTTTGTTCTCTTTGATGAATACTTCCTTTTTAGTGGTTTCATTGGTAATTTTTATTGCACCTTGTTGTGAAAAAAGTTGATGAACGAAGACAAGGCAAAAGAGTAAAAGAGTAATTTTTTTCATTTGTTGAATTTTAAATTAGTGATGAGTTGTAGCAGATAATTCTTATTTTTTTTTAATAATTACCCACGGTAAAACTAAACTATTACACTGAAAAAATGGTGATAATTCCTGCAAAATAGTACTGTTAATTTCTTTGGACTAAGAGGCTAACCCAAAAAATAAATCCCCTCCCCCACCTAGATTTCAAAAAACTAAAGCTATTTATTTATATATTGTCTATATATAGGGAAGAGCTTTAATACCATCATAAATAGACCAAATGAACGCACGTAATATTTTTTATTTCAATTTTGCTGTAGGCCTTTTTCTTTTGGGTTTTTTGGGTTTTGGTATTAATGGTCTGGTCAATCCTGAAAAATTACCTCCTAAAATTTTACTCATTCATATTCATGCTTTTTTTATGTTTACTTGGTTGCTCTTTTTACCAATTCAAATCTATAGAAGTGAACTAAAGAAATTGAAAAGTTTTCGTGGCGAACAAGCTATTGTGCTCGGAATTGTATTGGGAATGCTAGTCACCATTTTTCTAATGACCGCTTATCGCTTCCAACGGGAGGCTGATCTTTTCTTGGATGCTACTTTTAACCTTTTTACTCTTTTTAATTTTGCGCTCCTGATTGGTCTTCGTTTTTATCACCTTAAGTCGGTCTCCAATAAAAATCGTTTGTTGCTTTTGGCGAGTTTAAGTATCATTTTGCCCGCTTTAAAACGGCTATTGCGTATTTTTTTATTGGAGGAAAATTTTGCCTTCCTTTTGCTGCTGTTACTCTTTGTTTTATTTGCCGTTAAAGAACTACAATCGGATAAAAAAATTCATAAATACACCTATCTCTATGCCTATTTAACATTTCAAAGTGTGGGATGCTCCCTGCTCCTTTCCAAATGGGACTCTTGGCAAAACATCCTTCAGCTTGTTATGAATTGGATTCCAATTCACTAAATTTTTACTTTATGAGCAGATTTGTTGTCTAATTACATGTTGACTATTTTAATGATAAACTTATGAATGACAATGTTTTAAAGGGTATTTATTGAATGAATAGTTTCAATAGTTATCAAGTCCGTTTTATTGCCACTAAACAACTTGTTCCTCCCGTTGTTATGCTGATGAAAATTCTTGGCGCTTTATCAACAATAAGAAGTGTCGCATTTCTATAGGTTTCTGTCAATACCTTTTCCTACCGATTGAAAAATGACCTTTGTAGCATTGGCTATGTTTATGAATTTAAAAAAATGCTCGGAAAAATGGCATGTTTATTCAAGGTTAAAGCCAATCAATACCCCTAAAATTAATCCAATGACTATTGCAATAGTCATTACGAGGTTTGATCTTTTTTTATCTGAATAGAGTTTAACAGCTAGTTTGTTTAAAAAGTCCAATTGCTTTGGATATACCGCTTTGTCTTCTAGTGTTCGATAAATTTTTAAAGCCCTTCCAATAGTAATCAACCCAATTATTTCTAAAACAATTACGGCAATTAACGGATAGATGTTCGTGGATTCCTTTCCTTCTGTAATAAAAAGAACGATCACTCCAGAAAAAATAAGCACATAGGCAAGGAGCATCATTCTCCAAAAATCTTTTTTTGTGTTCATTTTAATTGATTTATAGTAAATATATTAAAATATACAAAGAAGTAAAGAATCTCTTTTTAAAAAAGATCACCCAATTCTCTGGAAAGGGAGCACCATACAAAAGAGCGAAGTGGTCCTCTATTTTGGTGTGTTTAGCGAACAAAAGAGACTATTCCATTTAATTTTAAAAGCTTACTTTTAGGCTATGGAATGGTATATGAAAAACAGATGGTGGGTCTGGTCAATCACCTGTATCTATCTTGCGTATCGAATAATCACAAGTATCTACTATAGTTAAACTGAATAAGGGGGTTGTGAAAGCTTGCCATAGTGGCCGTAATAGGGGCTGTTTAAATCGGTTGGGATAGTGGAACTGCTCTAAACAATTCTTCGTTTTTTAAGAGGGTATTTATCATTATAGGTGGGTAAAAGTTTAACCGTCTCTCCTAAACTACGCTAGGTTTTTAAAATTTACATCCGAAAAGAGTACTTAACCTATAAAAAACTTATAACAACCTTTTGTAATGATTGGGTTAGATAGTATTATTTTTGATGATCTTAATGATAAAGATGTTTATTTTATGAGTTGGTATGTATTAAAAACCAAGCCCCGACAAGAGATCAAAGCCAAAGAATTCTTTGAAAAAATGGACATAGAATCCTATATCCCAATGGAGAGAAAATACATCCATAAAAAAAAACAAGGGGAGTATAAGCTAATTCCGATCATAAGTACTTTTCTTTTCTTTAGAATGGACAAACTCGATTATGATCTTATTAATCAAAATCCGTATGGTGGGGATATCCTTAGAATGCATAAAAAAGTAATTGTGGTCAAAGACAGTGAGATAGAAGTTATGCGACAGCACATAGATCCTACTAATGATTCTTTGGATTTTAAAGGTGCTGAAGAAGGTAAAAATTATACTATTGGGCATGGAATATTTAAAGGAAAGTCTGGGAAAGTTCTTGAAAAAAGGAAAAATAAAATATACCTGTTTTTAGATTCCTTACAACTTTCTATATGTATCGAAACCAATTAACATCCTAAATAAATTTCCAACAAAAAATCGAAAGGATTGAAATAGCTTTCCACCTCGTAAAAAAATCGTTGCATTTATTTCTTTCCAACAATTATACATGACTTAATTTTAAATACCCAAATGTAAGTATAGTTATACAAGCCAATTTCTTGTTTTTTTTAGAACAGTTGGATTTCTAATTAGTTAACTTATGCCTGCTTGTTTATGATGCATTTTTAGCATAATCTAATAAACATTATTAAAGTAGATTTAACGTAAAATTAACGCTCTTTTGTAAAAGAATAAAATGATGATCTGTTTTTG
>CBFIJI010000028.1:0-20429 GCA_965662885.1 Flavobacteriaceae bacterium
GCTTCAAATGTATGTACGCGGAATCGTTGAGGGAGCCCTCACCTCAAGAGCAGGGAGTATTTCATACAGCTTTTTTATGGCCTTATTTCCTTTTATTTTATTTATACTTAATCTTATTCCGTTTATTTCTGGGCTTTTTCAAATAGAAAATTTTGATCAACATCTGCTTGAATACATTGAATTGATTTTACCCAAAGAAGGCCAAAGCTTTTTTGTAGATGTGTTTAATGATATTCTTTTAAAGCCCCGTGGTGGACTTCTTTCGTCTGTATTTTTGTTATCTATTATCTTAACAGCCAATGGGGTTTCCGCTATTTTTGCGGGCTTTGAAGTTTCCTATCATGTTGCTTTGTCTAGAAACTTTATAAAACAATACCTCTATGCACTTTGGGTCAGTATTGTTCTGGCTGTTTTACTTTTAACAGCGGTAATTATATTTATTTATTTTGAAATTTACATTCCTGAAAATATGCCTCTAATGCTTCGTTTTGGACGGTTCTTGATTTTTGCTTGCTTGACCTACACTTCGGTTAGTTTGTTGTATTATTTTGGAACAATTGAGGGGCGCAAAACACGGTTTTTCTCACCAGGTGCTTTGATGACCACATTGTTATTTTTTCTGATGACGTATCTCTATGGAATTTACATTAACAACTTTTCGAACTATAACCAACTCTACGGTTCAATTGGTGCCTTGTTGATTTTCTTACTTTATATTTGGGTAAATTCCAACACCTTATTACTTGGTTTTGAGTTAAATGCAACTTTAAACCGTTTTAAAAGGGAGCCAAAAGAAAATTGATTTAAAGGAAACTGATTTAAATGCTATGCCAGATTTTGTTGATGTTGTATTGCCACTAGCATTGCCCAAGCCCTACACGTACTCCATTGATTCAGAACAAAAAAAGCAACTTGCTCCCGGTTTTCGAGTGGCGGTTTCTTTTGGTAAAAATAAAGTCTATACAGCAATTGTTACCAAAGTTCACTCGCTTGCACCACAAACCTATGAACCCAAAGGCATTGCATTAATCCTTGATGAAAAGTACCCTTTAGTTACCACCTCACAACTCGCTTTCTGGGAATGGATGTCCACATATTACATGTGTAGTATGGGGGAGATTATTCGTGCCGCCTTACCTGCAACCTTCCTTTTACAAAGCGAAACCATTATTCTTAAAAAAGAAGTTGAAGCAGAAAAAGTATCATTATTGTCAGATGAACAATTTTTGATTTATGAAGCACTTGACTCTGGACCTTTACAAGTGAATGATATCGTTAAAATAACGGAGCGAAAAAATGTAATGCCAACTATTCAAACCTTATTAGATCAAGAGTTTATTGAACTCCATCAACAACTTAGTGAAAAATACCTTCCTAAATACATACGTTATGTCCGCTTAGAAAAAGCATATCAGAAAGAACAAAATTTAAAATCACTTTTTACAGAATTGCAAAAGGCGCCCAAACAAATGCAGCTGTTATTGGCTCTTTTTGATCAAGACCCTTCTGGAAAGCAATGGCAAAAAGTTAGTCTTTTAAAGCAAAAGAGCGGGACATCAAGTGCTATCATACGTACATTAATTGATAAAGGTATTTTTGAGGAAGACCATCAAAGGGAAGATCGGATAGTCCTTCCACAAATGGACAATAAAACCGCCCTTAAATTACTTTCTAAGGCTCAAGAAACAGCATTAGATAGGATTAATGAAGGATTTAAAAGTCGAAATGTTGTACTTTTTGAGGGGGTTACTTCCTCAGGAAAAACCGAAGTGTACATCAAGATGATTGCCCGTCAAATTGCCTCTGGTCATCAAGTTTTATATATGTTACCAGAAATTTCTTTGACCTCACAAATTGTGGTTCGTTTGGTTTCCTATTTTGGAGATGCCGTATGTGTATATCATTCGAAGTTTTCTGCTCATGAACGGACGGAAGTTTATCAAAACATCTTAAATAAAAAGAAAACTGCTCAGATTATTGTTGGAGCACGTTCAGCCTTGTTTTTACCTTTTCAAGATTTGGGGTTAATCATTGTTGATGAGGAACATGAAACAGCCTACAAACAGTTTGACCCTGCACCACGATATCATGCACGAGACAGCGCAGTTGTTTTGGGACAATTACTCTCAGTAAATGTGCTATTAGGTTCAGCAACTCCGTCAATAGAATCCGCATTTAATGCACGAAATGGGAAATTTGCTTGGGTACAACTCAAGGAACGCTTTGGAGGTGTGGCCTTGCCAGATATTGAAACGATTGATTTAAAGGAAGCCACCCGAAAAAAGGAAATGAAAGGACTTTTTTCAAACAAATTAATCGCTGCAATTGACGCAACATTAACGGCCAAAAAGCAGGTTATTTTATTTCAGAATAGGAGAGGTTATGCCCCTATTTTAGAGTGTTTGAGTTGTGGCCATACCCCACAATGTACTCAGTGTGATGTTACTTTGACCTATCACCAATCCAACGATCAATTGCGCTGCCACTATTGTGGATATCATATTGCAAAACCCATTCAGTGCCATGCTTGTGGTATGCCAACTTTGGATACTAAAGGTGTTGGAACACAACAGATTCAGGAACAAATCGCCGAATTATTTCCAGATTATAAGGTCGCCCGTATGGATTGGGACAGTACTCGGGGGAAGTGGGATTTTGATAAAATTATTCATGCCTTTTCAGAACAAAAAATTCATATCCTCGTCGGTACTCAAATGGTAGTTAAGGGATTGGATTTTAAGAATGTTCAACTAGTAGGTGTTTTAAGTACGGACCAACTTTTAAATTTTCCCGATTTTCGAGCTCATGAAAGGAGCTTCCAAATGCTCTGTCAAGTAGCAGGGAGGTCAGGACGTTCCAAAGAAAGAGGGAAAGTTTATTTGCAAACTTTTCAGCCGGATCACTACACCATTCAACATGTAATCCAACACGACTATGAAAAACTGTATCAATTACAAATCAAAGAACGAACAGCCTATCATTACCCTCCTTTTTGTCGATTGATTCGTGTAACCTTTAAAAATAAAAGTTTTGATACAGTAAACGCTGCTGCTTCTTGGTTTACTAATGTTATTGTCCAATCCTATGATGGAACCGTATTAGGCCCTGTATTCCCTTCGGTTGCACGTGTGAGAAATATGTATATCAAGCATCTAATGATCAAATTAGACAGCAAGAGAAATCTTTCTAGTGTAAAAAAAATGGTACTTAAAACTCATGTTAGTTTCCAAGCAATCGCTGCCTTTCGTTCAACACGTGTCAACTTTGATGTAGACCCGCATTAAATTTTCTCGTAGCTGTGTCGGAATTCTTTTTTGTGATTGCGGCTGAGTGGAATTTCTTTGCCTGAAACCATAAGAGTTTTGGTAGTGTAATGGGACACTTTCTTGATGTTTACTATATACGATTTATGAACTCTTAGGAATTGATTTTTAGGAAGACGGTCCATGATACGTTTCATGGTGGACAAAATGACATAATTTTTTTTCAATGTGATTATTTTTACATAGTCACCTGTAGCTTCAATATAATGAATATCGTTTAAGCCAATTTTTTGATTTTTGAGGTTGTGCTTGATCACTAAGAAGTGGTCCTCATTTTGCTGAATTATTTTTTCCGTTTCAATTTTTGATTTTAATCGTTCCATTGATTTTTCGATACGCATCACATTAAAAGGGGCTTTTAAGCAATCCAGTAATCCATATTCAAATGCTGTAAAAGCATCGTTTGGGTTTTTTGAAATTAAGATGATGTTAATTTTATCATTTAATTGCTCAATAAATTCAAATCCTGAATAAACAGGAAGATTTGAGGCAAGAAAAATAACGTCTACAGTATTATAATTAAGAAAACTAAGGGCTTCAACAGCATTAGAAAACTCAGCACTAAAAGAAAGATTTCCAACTCTTTTAAGTGTTTGTGATAAATGTAGACGGTCTAAAGGATTTGAATCAACAATAATATAGTTAAATAGCATGATATAAGGCAATTGATATTCAAATATATGACTTTTAATTGAAATTAAAAAGTGGATATTTTTGGTTTACTTATTTGATTATTCTATTTTTGCCAACCTAAAATAAAATAAATATGAATATTTACGAAACTGTTTTCATACTAAATCCCGTTCTATCTGATGTACAGATAGAGGAAGCAGTTCAAAAATTTGAAAAATTTCTTGTTGCACGAGAAGGTAAAATGATCAGTAAAGAAAACTGGGGTCTTAAAAAACTCGCTTACCCAATCCAAAATAAGAAAAGTGCTTTTTATCATCTTTTTGAATTTACTGCACCTGCCGATGTTATCTCAGAATTGGAAGTTGAATTTCGCCGTGATGAAAGAATCATGCGATATTTAACGGTCAAGTTAACCAAACATGCAGCGAGTTGGGCTGAAAAACGAAGAACAAAAATTAACGCCAAAAAGTCTTAGAAGATGTCTAAAATTGAAGAACAATCATCCGGAAAAAAAGAAGGAGAAATTAGATATTTAACTCCTTTAAATATCGATACTAATTCCCAAAAAAAATATTGTCGTTTCAAACGCTCGGGAATCAAGTATATTGATTATAAAGACCCGAATTTCTTAATGAAATTCGTTAACGAACAAGGTAAAATTTTACCTAGAAGATTAACAGGGACTTCCCTAAAATATCAACGTAAAGTGTCTGTTGCTATCAAAAGAGCACGTCACCTAGGCTTAATGCCTTATGTTGGAGATTTGTTAAAATAAAACGATCGTATCATGGAAATCATTCTCAAAGAAGACGTTCAAAACCTAGGGTTTAAAGATGACGTCGTAAATGTAAAAAACGGTTATGGTCGTAACTTTTTAATTCCTTCAGGAAAAGCTATTATGGCCACTTCCTCTGCTCGTAAAGTTTTAGCGGAAAATCTAAAACAACGTGCCTACAAGGAGAAGAAAATTATAGACGAAGCTAATGCCTTTGCTAAAAAAATAGAGGCTTTAGAAATTAAAATTGCCTCCAAAGTTGGTTCTGGTGACAAGCTTTTTGGATCAGTTAACGCTCAAGATCTTGCTGATGCTATAACATCCAAAGGAGAGGAAATGGACAAAAAATTCATCACCATTCCTGGTAAAACCATCAAACGATTGGGCAAGTATACTGCTTCAATTCGATTGCATCGCGATGTAAATGTCGAACTCGCATTCGAGGTGGTTCCAGAATAGATTACCCTATTAAAACAAAAACCCCACCTTGCGTGGGGTTTTTTATTCCTAAGTGTTTATGAAATATCATCGGTTGAATCAAGAGCAGTTGAATAGCATGTATCATGAATTTTCATTATTCCTTGCTGCGCAATCGATTGATAAAAAATCATGGGATAGCATTAAAACTTCTGAACCCAAAAGGGTGGGAACATTGCTCGACCAATTTAGTGATATGGTATGGGAAAGGGTATTGGAGAAATGTGCTTATTTGGAATGGACCGATCAGCAACAATTATTTTTATTTGAATCTGGTGCAGCAACAATTAATGTTTTTATACTTAAACTTTCTAATCCTGAAGTTAATTTGGACACACCTGAAGGATGGCAATGGATGCTTGATCATTTTTTCACCTCAGAAGTAACCCTCTTTCAATCTTCAAAATCCTATGATGGCCCTCGAAACCTCTTTTTGTATGATTACATCAGAAAAGGAGCGGTCATTAGTCAAGGAGAACGGTACAAACAAATTGCCACTTTTTTTTCAAAGTCATCAAAATAAAGGATATTTGATAAAGCATTTCGATTATGGTCATTAAACCTGCAACAAGTAAAGGAACTAGAGATTTTTCATCCAAAGAAATAGCAAGAAGAAACTACCTTAAATCAGTACTTCAAGCTACTTTTGAACGCTTTTCATTTCAGCCGATTGAAACGCCCTCTTTTGAACGCTTGGAAACCTTAATGGGGCAATATGGGGAAGAAGGGGATCGTTTAATTTTTAAAATCCTCAACTCTGGAGAAAAAGTCAAAAATGCGGATCTAACAGCATTTCATGCAGCAGCCTATCAAAAATTTTCAAAATCATTGTCTGATAAGGCGCTCCGTTATGATTTAACCGTTCCCTTTGCACGGTATGTGTCACAACACCGGAATGATTTGGCTTTCCCTTTTAGACGTTACCAAATTCAACCGGTATGGCGTGCCGATCGACCGCAACACGGACGTTTTCAAGAATTCTTTCAATGTGATGCAGATATTGTGGGTGATCGTTCCCTCTGGCAAGAAGTGGAAATGCTTTTATTGTATGAAACTGTTTTCGACGCTTTAGGATTAAACGGCATTACACTAAAAATAAATCACCGAAAGATATTAGCAGGGATTGCCCGTTTAATTGGAGCAGAAAGCCAGCTAATTGCCTTTACTGTTGCTTTAGATAAATTAGATAAAATTGGCCAAGAAGGCGTAGTTAAAGAACTTCAAGCAAAAGGGTTTTCACAAGAGGCTCTTGCAAAACTATCTCCTCTTTTTGAGTTGGAAGGAAGTGCTTCCACAAAATTGGTTGCTTTGGAAGCATTGTTCATTGACAATGCTGTAGGAATGGAAGGAATTCAAGAATTACGATTTATTCTCCAACAAATAGAACAATATAATTTTAAATCAGCTTCAGTAGAACTTGACCTAACGTTAGCTAGGGGCTTGCATTACTACACTGGAATGATTGTAGAGGTAGCTGCTCCAGAAGAGGTTAAAATGGGTTCTATTGGAGGGGGTGGACGTTATGATGATTTGACAAGTACCTTTGGATTAAAAAACATGAGTGGTATTGGTGTTTCCTTTGGATTTGAACGTATTTATTTAGTGCTTGAAACTTTAGGGCTTTTCCCTGATGATATTGATAAATCTACCCAAGTGCTCATGGTTAATTTTGGAGCTGATACAGCAGCTATCTCTTTTGAATGGGTAATGAAATTAAGGAGTCAAGGGGTTTCTTGTGAATTTTATCCTTCTGATGCTAAGCTAAAAAAACAGTTGGGTTATGCCAACCAAAAGAATATTCCACTAGTAGTCCTTTTAGGTTCCGAGGAAATTGAACGTAAAGAATTTGTCATAAAAGACATGCGTTCAGGAGAACAAAGTACTCATGCACTTACAGATTTAGCAAGCGTAATTTTAAATAAGACAGCTAGAGCTTAGTCGGAAGAAAGCGTGGTTGGTTTTCGGTACTTCTGAAAGGGTTGTTTTAAAAGTGTTTTAATTTTACCGTTGGCTTCTTCATCAAAAAACACGTCCACACCATACACCAATTTTTCTCGGTCAAACTTCAGGTAAGTGCCAAAAAGACGATCCCAAAGTGAAAATATATTTCCATAGTTGGAATCTGTATAAGGGAGTTGGTAATGGTGATGCACTTTATGCATGTCTGGCGAAACAATAAAATAACTCAAAAACACATCCACTTTTTTGGGTAATTTAATGTTCGCATGATTAAATTGAGTTGCCACGACAGAAAGTGATTGATACAGCATAATAACACCAATGGGGCACCCAAGAACAAAAACACCCAGAAGGGTAAAAATAAAACGGACAACACTTTCAAGCGGGTGATGTCTATTGGCTGTAGTAGTATCCACTTTATGATCACTGTGATGTACCAAGTGAATCATCCAAAGTGGTTTTATTTTATGTTCAAAAAAATGAGGACAGTAAGCCCCAATAAGATCTAAAAGCATTACCCCGATAAGAACCCATAACCAAAACGGCATTTCTGGCAGCCAATTTAAGACACCAAATTCATTAGCGACTGTCCAGTCAGCAACATTTAACAATAAGAAAGCCATCACAAAATTGATGAGAATCGTCGTTAAAGTAAAAAAGAAGTTGGTCGATGCATGCTTCCATTTAGCATAGTTGAATTTAAAGAGCGGTACTTGCCCTTCCAAGATCCAAAACAAACTGATACCTCCAACGAGGATTAAACTTCGATGAAGAGAAGGAATGGTTTCAAAATACGTAATGAGTGCTTCCATAAGGTTTTTAAAGCAAATAAATGTACAAAAAAAACATTTTAAAATAGGATTTAATGGATCAACCAGCAATAATTTAATCTTCTAAAAATGACGTTATTTGTAGTCTACTATTTTAGATCATGAAAATTTTAATTATACAGCAAAAAATGATTGGTGATGTTTTGACCAGTGGTTTGTTGTGTGAGAATTTAAAGCGTTGGAATCCAGATGTATGTATTCACTTTGTAGCGAATGATTTTACGTTAGCTGTAGTACAAAATAATCCTAACATTGATCAATTAATTGAATTCAAATCTTCGTATCAGTCCGACTATGTTTCCTTTTATCGTTTTTTAAACGGATTTAAAAATGAGCACTATGACTATGTCATTGATGTTTATGGAAAAATTGAAAGTACACTCATCACCATTTTTTCAAAAGCTAAAATCAAGATTGGTTATGCGAAATCATTTAATCAATTTTTTTATACCAAAACGATAAAACCTCATAAAGAAGCAAAAAATAACCTACCCTTAGCTATTGAAAACCGACTTCGTTTATTAGAACCTATCGTGGGGACTACTTTTGATTTTGTTCATCAGCCTAAAATTTATTTAAGTAAAGAAGAAATTGAAACCTCTAAAGCGGAATTAAAACCATTACTTTCAAAAAAGAAAAAACGAATAATGGTTGCCATTACTGGAAGCCAAGATTCCAAAACCTATCCCATGGCGTATATGGCTCGTGTTCTTGAGGTAATTGGAAGCAGTCAAAAAAACAGTATTGTTCTTAATTATTTGCCGAAACAACAACAATGGGTTGAAGACTGTTTGTCCTTGGTTTGTGATGAGGCTCGCGCGAATATCATTGAAGATAAATACCCAAATTCTCTTCGAAATTATATGCAATGGGTCGTTCATTGTGATGCCGTTATTGGAAATGAAGGAGGTACCATTAATATGGCAAAAGCACTTTCAAAACCCACCTTTGCTATTTTTAGCCCACAAATCAACTTTGATGCATGGCACAGCCCAAAGACCACTATGCATCAGGCAGTACACCTAAAAACGTATTGTCCCAAATATTTCCAAACGGATCAAAAGCAAGATATTAAAACCCTTTACAAAAAATTTCTCCCCAACTTTTTTATTCCCCAGCTCAAAAATTTTCTTAGCGAGTTAAAATAAATCATCATTTTTAAACAACGATTTTTTTTATTAAATTTAGATGGATATCCTATTAAAAAATGTTTTTAAATCAAGACTTTACTTTAGTGAACAACGGTTTGTCATTTGCACACGGAGTTTACTTGGTAATTACAGCAAATAAAGTAAAATGAATAGAAAAGAATTTATAAAAAATACGGCCTTAGCAGCAGGAGCGGGTGTTTTAATCCCCTCATATTCTGCATTTTCAGCCGAGTCAAAAGCCTTTATGGGGGCTAATGATCGCCTACGTGTGGGGGCTATTGGAATTAATGGTATGGGGTGGTCAGACACCAAATCCTTATTAAAGATTCCAGGAGTTGAGTTAGGAGCCATTTGTGATGTCGATCAAAATGTTATCGATAAACGCTTAAAAGCCTTAGGGGATGCTGGTAAAAAAGTAAAAGTATTTAAGGATTATCGGGATCTTTTAGACCAAAAAGACATTGATATAGTTGTCATTGGAACCCCAGATCATTGGCATGCATTGATGATGATTCATGCTGCTGAAGCGGGAAAACATATTTATTTGGAAAAACCCATAGGAAACTCCATACAAGAATGTCGAAGTATGGTGGCAGCACAACAAAAGTACAACAGTATCGTTCAAGTGGGTCAGTGGCAGCGCAGTCAACAACATTTTAGAAATGCTGTGTCCTATATCAATACAGGAGTATTAGGACCTATTCGAACAGTGAAAGTGTGGTGCTATCAAGGTTGGATGAGTCCTCAAGTCGTTGTACCTAACAGTGCTCCACCTAAAGGTGTCGATTATAAAGGTTGGCTGGGTCCAGCCAAGACAGTTCCCTTTAATTCCAGTCGTTTTCATTTTCACTTCCGATGGTTTTGGGACTATGCAGGTGGGTTAATGACTGATTGGGGGGTACATTTATTGGATTATGCTTTGTTGGGAATGAACGCAACAGCACCAAAATCAATTGTTGGTTTGGGTGGGCAATTTGCCTATCCTGATAAGAGTCAAGAAACACCCGATACTCTTACTACCCTCTATGAATTTGATGACTTTAATCTCGTTTGGGATTCAGCCATGGGTATTGACAACGGTTCCTATGGGAGAGATCACGGAATTGCTTTTATCGGAAACAATGCCACTTTGGTTTTGAGTCGTGGGGGTTGGGAAGTGATCGAAGAGAGAAGGAGCGAAAATAAAGTGGCCAAACCTCTTGAAACGCCTTTGGATAATGGGCTGGATATGCATACAAAAAACTTTGTTGATGCCATTCGTAAAAATGATCCTAACGCAGTTAATTGTTCTGTTGAACAAGGAGCTCATGTTGCCACAGTAGCACAAATGGGAAATATATCCTATAAAACAAAACAAAAACTACTTTGGGATAAAGAAAAGGGAAGATTCACCGACGAAACAGTCAATGCAGATCATTTGTCCGCAGTATATAATAATGGCTATAGCTTACCAAAAACATAAAATGAGATGAGATTATTCTTTGGATTATTGATAAGTGTTCAATTTTTATTTGGACAAAAACAACCTAAACCAGAAGCTACTGAAATTTGGGAGCCTGAGCCAATCAAGGTAATTTCAGGAACTGATGGAGGGCCTTCTAGTGATGCTATTTTACTTTTTGATGGAACTGATTTATCACAATGGATGAGTTCAAGGACAGGTCAAGCAGCACCCTGGACCATTAATACCGATGGTTCTATGACAGTCAAACCAGGAAGTGGTGATATTGAAACAATTAATGAACATGGCTCTATTCAATTACATTTGGAGTGGAAATCACCAACAATAGTGAGTGGTGAAGGTCAAGGAAGGGGAAATAGTGGAATTATTTTTCAGCGACGCTATGAAATTCAAATTTTAGATAGTTATGACAATCGCACCTACTCCAATGGACAAGCAGCCTCTGTTTATAAACAATATATCCCATTAGTGAATGCGACACGACCTCCTGAATCTTGGCAAGAATATGATATTATCTTTATGGAACCCAAGTTTGATTCCTCTGGAAAAAAAATCCAATCAGGTTATTTTACAGTTTTTCACAATGGGGTTTTGGTACAAAATCATGTGGAAATACTGGGTACGACAGAATATATTGGAGCGCCTAAAAATGGACGGGATGATATGCCAGGCTATGGAAAAGTAGGGAGGACAGATCGCAACTTATTGCTTCAAGATCATGGGAATTTGGTCAGTTATCGTAATATTTGGATGCGGAAACTTTAAGCTTTCCAATGGAAAATAGTTTCCATAAGCACCCATTTTTCATTAGGTTTTGCTGTAGGTAACTTTTGTTGGTACATCCACATCAGTTTTTCCCACCTTACAACATCAGGATTAGCGGCATCTTGAAGGGCTTTTTGATTAAAATCAAAATCTTCTTGAGTCACTAGGATCATAAACAAACGATTTCCGTAACAGAAAATATCCATTGAATCTATTCCAGATGAGGAAAGGCTTGCTATAACTTCGGGCCATACTTTTTTGTGATGGGTTTTATAGGCAGCAATTAACTTTGGATCGTCTTTTAGATCTAAAGCAAGACAAAAACGTTTCATGATTTTTTTTCTAGCATTAAAAAGTTACCATAAAAGGCGATATAAACAAAGCTTATTAACGGTAATACAAAAGAGAAATTAACCTCTGGAACTCCTAAGAGTTGAATATCAGCAACACCATTTCCACCAAAATCGATAATCATTCCTTGTAATTTTGGCATAAGAGCTCCTCCAACAATAGCCATGACTAAGCCAGCCGCTCCGATTTTTGTTTCCGCTTCACTTAAGCCGTCCAAGGCTTCTCCATAAATGGTTGGAAACATGATGGACATAAAAAACGAAATACTTATAAGAGAATAGAGACCATAATCATGCATTATAAAAATGGTTCCAATAGAGAACACGCCACCTAAAACAGCAAAATTTCGAAGTAGCTTCCCTGCGGATGTATTTTTTAGGAGATACGTTCCCAAAATCCGTCCTAGCAGAAAGAGAATGAACGCAAGAAATTGATAGTTAGCGGCATTTGCCCCAGCGATTCCCTTAGCTTCCGCATATTGATAGATGTAGGTCCAACACATGATTTGTGCACCTACATAAAAAACTTGTGCCAAGACGCCTAGGGTATATTTTTTTTGTGTGATTAAATAGTTGAATGTTTTTTGTAGTGGAGCCCTTGCGCCAGCATCTTTTGCTTTGGGCATTTTTACTACAGCAATAAGAACTAACATGACCAAGACCACCAAGCCTAAAATGATATAAGGGTCACGAATGACCATCAAGTCAGCCGAACGGATCATTATTTTTTTGACTTCTGACAGTTGTGAAAAGGTGGCTATATCATCCGATTGCAGCTTTTCCAATACAAACTGTTGTGCAATATACAGTCCTAATAAGAGTCCCAATGGGTTAAAAGCCTGTGCGAAATTTAATCGTTGGGTACCAGTGGAGCGGTCTCCCATTGCAAGAATATAAGGACTAGCAGTTGTTTCTAAAAAGGCCAATCCAAAAGTAATAACATATAACCCTAAACAGAAAAACCAAAATTGTTCAGTTTGTGTTGCTGGATAAAAAAGTAAGGCACCTCCCGCATAGAGTGCTAAACCGATGATGATCCCTGCTTTATAGGAATATTTTCGAACGAACAGTGCCGCTGGAAGCGCCATGCAAAAATACCCCCCGTAAAAAGCCATTTGTACCCAAGCCGCTTGACTATTACTCAGCTCTAGTACTTTTTTAAATGCTTGAACCATAGGATCTGTAACAGCATTGGCAAGTCCCCAAAGAGCAAATAAGGAACTAACTAACAAGAAGGGAACAATCATTTTTTTGGGAATGATTGATGGTGCATCTGAGTGTTTTGTTTTCATTATAATTTAATTAATTGAGCGATCAAGATGGGTATAGCCACCATCTATATAAAGGAGTTGCCCAGTGGTATGACTGGAGCGTTGTGAAAGTAAAAAAACAACCATAGCAGCAATTTCTTCTCGTTTAGTCATCCTTTTTTCTAAAGGTATTTTAGCCTCTATTTTTTTTAATTCGGCTTCTGGATCAGGAAAGGATTGTATCCACTTCTCATACAGTGGGGTGTAACATTCTGCAACAATCACCGTATTTACCCGAATGGAATAAGGTAACAACTCAACCGCCCATTCACGTGTTAATGCATTACGTCCCCCGTTAGCTGCTGCATATCCCGATGTATTTCCTTGTCCAGTTTCGGCTACTTTGGACCCAATATTTACGATTGCTCCCTTAGTTTTTTTAAGATAGGGGAGGGCATGATGTGTCATCAAATAATAGTGAACAAGGTTGCGATGTAGTGATTGTACAAAGGTCTCGTAAGATCCGTTTTCCAAACCGATGCCATCGTTGACTCCTGCATTATTGACCAATCCATCAATGGTTCCATATTCTTTTATTACTTTTTCAATGGCTTGTTGGCATTGATGGGGGTCTGTCAGTTCTGCAATGACATATCCTACCTTGTATTTTTCTTTTTTAAAGTTGGCTATTTCTTTTTGAATACTTTTTAGGTTTCGTCCTACAATTATGGGGATCGCTCCTTCTGCTACCAATTGTTGCGTAATTCCCAGTCCTATCCCTTTAGATCCCCCGGTAACGATAATGATTTTATTTTTGAGCTGTAAATCCATAGGCTAATATTTCTATAATTGATAATATTGTATTGCATTGCCTCCAAAAATGGCTGCTTGTTCTGTTTTGGAAAAAGAGCTTAAATAGCTTTTAACAATATGTAAAACATCGGTATAACTTCCAGAGAGTTGACAAACAGGCCAGTCTGAACCAAATAACACTCTATGGGTTCCAAAACAGGTAATTACCCATGCCATATATGGGGTGAAATCGTTAATTTTCCACTGTTTCCAAGGAGCTTCGGTAACCATTCCCGACAGTTTGCATACGGTATTGGAAAGCATTGCTATTTTTTGAATTCCCTTTTTCCACTCCTGATTAAGGGGAGCTTTAATACTAGGCTTAGCAATATGATCAATTATGAATAATTGATCAGGAAATGCTTTTATCAACCCAAGGGCTTCTTCCAATTGGTGAGGGTAAATCAACAAGTCATAGCTTAATTGATGCTTTTTAAGTTGTCCAATTCCATTTCTAAAGTCTTTTCGATTCATAAATCCAAGGGGTTTGTCTTGAAGAATCATGCGAAGACCTTTGAGTTTTTTATTGGTCCTGTAGTGCGTTAATCGTTCTGAAATTGTTGGAGCACACAAATCGAGCCACCCGACAACGCCTGCTATGAATGGATGCTTATTTGCTAGTCCAAGTAAGAATTCTGTTTCCTCTTCTGAAGTTGCGGCTTGAACAGCGATACACGCATTGATTTTATTTTGATGATATAATGGAATTAAATCTTCTGGTAAAAAATCTCTTTGAAGAACCGTCATTTCGTCAGTAATCCATTGATCTCTAATTGGATCAAATTTCCAGAAATGCTGGTGGCTATCGATGATTGTCATCGTGAAAAGGGAATTACTTTTTGCTTGGAAACACCTAGTCCGTCAATTCCTAGTTCCATAATGTCTCCTGCTTTTAAGTAGCGAGGTGGATCAAATCCAAGACCGACCCCTGCTGGAGTCCCTGTTGAAATAATATCTCCTGGGAGCAAAGTCATAAATTGACTGATATAACTGACTACTGTGGGAATGTCAAAGACAAAATCTGCTGTGGAGCTGTTTTGTAAAAGTTCATTGTTGACTTTTAACCAAAGGTGAAGTTGATGCGGGTCACTAATTTCGTCGGCACTAGCTATAAATGGACCTAAAGGAGCAAAGGTATCACAACTTTTACCTTTTACCCATTGTCCAGAACGCTCCAATTGAAACCCTCGTTCGCTAATGTCATTATGAAGGGTATATCCTGCCACATGGTTCATAGCATCTTTAGGTGCTACATAGGACGTCTTTTTCCCAATAATAACGGCCAATTCAACTTCCCAGTCTGTTTTGTCACCACCTTTGGGGAGCATAACTTCATCATTGGGGCCACAAATGGCTGAGGTAGCTTTAAAAAATAAAACTGGTTCTTTGGGAATTTCCATTCCACTTTCCAAGGCGTGTTTTCTGTAATTTAAACCCACACAAATAATTTTTGATGGGTTAACGATAGGGCTTCCTAATCGGGTATCTTCTGAAACTACTGGACAGTTTTTTTTGTTTTGATTCCACCAATCAGTTAAGCGAGCAAGTCCTTCAGTTTCAAAAAATGAGGGCGTATAATCTTCTCCAAAACCACTAACATCATAGCGATTGTTTTTGTAGATAATTCCTGGTTTTTCTTGATGTGCTAATCCGAATCGAATAAGTTTCATAACTATCCTTGAAGTTTTATATAGCCTCCGTCAATTGGGAAATCGGTTCCCGTAATAAATGCAGCTTCATCAGAACATAAATACAGGACTAGATCTGCTACTTCTTGAGGTTGTCCCATTCTTCCAATGGGTTGGGTTAATGATAATTTTTTATGTATTTCAGGCTCTTGTCCAGGGTAATTTTTATGAATAAAACCGTCCACAAATGGTGTGTGAATCCGGGCTGGGGAGATGCTGTTACATCGAATACCTTCATTGACATAGTCTTTGGCGATGGAATAGGTCATAGTCAATACAGCCCCTTTTGTCATGGAATAGGCAAAACGATCTGCGATTCCAACGGTAGAGGCAATGGAAGCAAGATTGAGGATTACTCCTTTTTTATATTTTTTAAAATAAGGAATAACAGCTTTACAACAATTGAATACTCCTTTAATATTTACTTGATATAAACGATCCAAATCTTCTTCCGTCGTTTTATCAATAGCCCCTACATGGGCTATACCTGCATTATTAATAAGAATATCAATGGTAGTAGTGACTTCAATCACTTTTTTAATACAAGTGTTTACCGATTTTGAGTCACTGACATCGCATTGATAGGCCTGCGCCTTTCCTCCTGCCAAAAGGATTTCCTTTACAACGTTTTTTGCCGATGTACTGTTGTTGTCAAATAAGTGAATGGTAGCCCCTTGTTGGGCAAGGGTTTTAGCAATTGCTTCCCCAATGCCACTTCCACCTCCAGTCACGATGACTGATTTTGATGAATAATCAAATTTCATTGAAAAAACACTTAGATTAAAAGAGGCGAACTAATAGCCTGCTTCTCTCAAATATACTAAAAGTCTTTAAGAATCAAAATAAAAAGGAATACGTTCCATAAATGAAGGCTAATACTTCTTCTTTTTAAAACGTTTTTTGGGCGCAAAGGTTTTGCCTCTTTTGGTCAGTTCAACATTGATACTCCGATTGTCAAGAACAAGATCTTTAAACTTATCAAGGATTAATTCTCGATGTTGTTTTTCAGCAGAGAAAAAGGCGAAGTTTTTCATGACTTCTACTTTAAAAATATCATCTCGTTTTAGGTCGAGGTAGGAGCGAAGGAAGTCTTTTAATGTTCCCCATTCATAATCGTCTCTTGAACCAACGTTAATAAAGAAGCGATCTGTAGCTTTTTGGTCGCCATCCCCTCGACGGAAGCGCTCACCTCGTTCTCCTTGTTCGGAAGAACTTTCAAACGACTGTTTTTTAGGAGGGACTACTTTTTTGATTTGTTTGGAAAGAATAAGCTCAATCAAATCTTCTTTGGAATAACTTTCTAGGTCAGCGATTACCTCCGGTAAATGTTTTGAGATTTCTGGATTGATGGGGGTACTTTTTAGAGTATTGATCCAATTAATCATTTGAGATTTTACCAACATTTCAGCTGATGGTAATTCCATCTCCTTGATTTTTGTTTGTAGCTTATTTTCGAAAAGCTTAATTTTTCTTCGATCCGATTTGGTCAGTAACATGATAGAAACACCTTGTTTTCCAGCACGTCCCGTACGACCACTTCGGTGCGTATAGGTTTCAATTTCATCAGGTAGCTGATAATTGATGATGTGGCTAATATTTTCAACATCAATTCCACGTGCGGCAACGTCGGTGGCCACCAATAATTGAATTCTTTTTTTACGGAAGGAATTCATCACCACATCCCGTTGATTTTGGCTAAGGTCTCCATGAATAGCCCCAGCTTTAAAACCGTCTTGAATCAATTTTTCAGCTACTTTTTGGGTTTCAATTTTCGTACGACAAAATACACACCCGAAAATATCAGGGTTAAGTCCTATAATTGAGCTTAAAGCCTGATAGCGTTCTCTTCCTCCCACCAAATAAAATTGATGTTCGATATTTTTAGCACTTGAATTTTTTGTTCCAACCGTCACTTCGATTGGGTTATTCATGAATTTTTTAGCAATAGTACTCACCTCTGGAGGCATGGTTGCTGAAAAAAGCCAAGAATTTTTAGTCTTGGGTGTATTGGTTAAGATCGACTTAATTTCATCATAAAAGCCCATGTTTAGCATTTCATCAGCCTCATCTAAAATGCAGTATTGCAATTTGGTAATATCAACTAAGCGTCGATTAATCATATCTTTTAACCTTCCGGGAGTGGCAACAATTACCTGAGCACCCCGTTTGATTTTTTTTGCTTGTTCGCTAATGTTTGCCCCGCCATAAACGGCTACAATATTGAGTTTAGGGATAGATTTTCCATATTGATGCAATTCGTTAGTGATTTGCATACACAGCTCCCTTGTTGGTGACAACACCAAGCCTTGAGTGTGGAAATCCTTGGTTTTGATGCGTTGAAGGAGAGGGAAACCAAATGCCGCTGTTTTTCCGGTCCCAGTTTGTGCCAAGGCGACCAAATCGGTATCCTGTTCTAAAAGTGTTGGAATTACCTTCTCCTGTACTTCGGTGGGCGAAGTAAATCCGAGTTGATCAATGGCTTCTAATAGTGAGGGGTTCAATCCTAAAGACTGGAAAGTTGTCATAAAAAAATTTCTGCGTGCAAAAATACCCTTTTAAAACGGGATAAACCCTCTTTTATGTTTTAATTTATTGAAAGACAATATCTTTAAAAAAAAACCCACTCCGAAGAGCGGGTATACAACAGTCTTTTTTGAATAGTTGTTTTAGTTTTAATTAGCAATTGGGGGGTTAAAGTTCCCAGCCTTTTCTATAGGTTCTTCCTACAAATTGGTTTGCGGCTTCTAGATTGGTAATTTTCATTTGCTCCCCATCCCAAAGAAGTTTTTTTCTACCGTAGTAGTCCATTCCTCCTTTTTGATTTTCTTCTCTCAACATAAAGCTTCTTATGGCAAGATTCCCCATTAAGACTGTTTCTGTCATTGGTCCAGCATAGTCGAATGAAGAGGTTAACGAACGATGTTCTTCACTGTTATAACCTGCTTTACACGCATCCACCCATTTACGTTGATGTCCATATTCGGGCTCTGTATTGGCTTCTGTTTCAGGGCCAAATTCTGTGTCACCGTTATTGAGATAAAGTTTGGGCATCAAGGGTGAACTATCATTAATGTTGGTTGAAATAATTCCTTTTTCCCCCATAATTAAAACTCCATTAGCACTATTAGCACCTCCGATATCACTATCTGCAGGAATGATTTCTGGGTGTGGAGGTCGAATTCCACCGTCCATCCAAGTCATTTCTATAGGAGATTTACTTTTTTCAGTCGCCTCAAAATGCAGGGTTACCATGGAGGAGGGAGGACAACCCTCAGGAATATAATCTGGGGTCCACATTCTACTAAATACACTTCCAACGCTACATTCCGCATCGGTAGGATACTTTAAGCCGAGGGTTCTGAAGGGGATGTCAATAAGGTGACAACCAACGTCTCCAAGGGCTCCTGTTCCATAATCCCACCAGCCCCGCCAGTTAAAGGGGTGCATGTTGGGTATATAAGGTTTTTCTTCCGCAGGACCTAACCAAAGATCCCAATTTAAAGCATCTGGTTTTAGACTCGCATCAGGAGTAGGCATTTGAACCCCTTGTGGCCAAACAGGACGATTAGTCCATATTTTAACTTCCGAGACACTTCCGATCACTCCAGAATCAATCCATTTATGAACCATATTGAGCAAAGGATTGGATCCTCCTTGGTTTCCCATTTGGGTGACTACTTTTTTATCTCGAGCCATTTCTGTCAATAATCGAGCCTCCCGTATATTATGTGTCATGGGTTTTTGTACATAGACGTGCTTATCTCGTTCCATGGCAAAAGTTGCAGCTGGCCCGTGCAGATGGTCGGGGGTAGAAATTGTTACTGCATCAATATCTTTCATCTCATCGAGCATTACCCGATAGTCCGCATATAATTTTGCTTTTGGAAAGGCTTTAACTGATTCAGCTGCACTTCCTGAAAAGTCAACATCACATAAGGCTGTTACTCTTTCGCGTCCCATTACTGAGGCATTACGAATATCGCTAATTCCTTTTCCTCCAGACCCTATAGCTGCAATGTTGAGTTGATCACTTGGTGCAATAAATCCTTTTCCTCCCAATACATGTCTTGGGACTATAAATAAACTTGACGCTGCGGCAGTTTTTTTGATAAAACTTCTTCTAGAAGTTGATGGTTTTTTGTTTTTTGGCTTCATTTTTCTAATTTAAATATTGTTTTTTCCTTCCTTTTACTGAGAAAGTGCGTTGCTAATTCGTTGATTGATTTTTTTAATACGTTCAACCTCTAATTTAATAATTTTTCTGTCATAGGTCAACAATCCGTTAACTTCAATTTCAACATCGGTGGTTTGGGTATAAATTGCTGCTGAAAAACCGCTTTGAATCATTTCGAAAAGTTCTTCGGCATATTTGACATATTGGTCGGTGGCTTGTTTACTTGTTTTGTATTGAACATAGCCCCAATTTCTATCCGGCTGCCACAAATGGTTTTCTATGGCTAAACCAATTCCTCCGTATTCTCCAAGAACATTGGCTCTTGACCCATCGAAGAGATACATTTTAGGTCCTGGATAATTATGAAGATCCAAAAGATCACCCACAGCGATAAAATGGTTTCCCCACTGGCTGAATTGACCAGACGACTGGGATCGTAAGTGGAGGTCCATTCGGTGATCTCTCGGGTTTTGACCTTCCTTTTGGAGTGATTGCATAATCCCACAGCCCATTGAGATTTTTCCACTGTGGGCGTTGCAATATGGGACGTGGATATTCTTGATGTACTTTTTTAGGATCTAGGTTTTCTCCCCAAGTTGTTTTGATTTTATCGCCTACAGCACGCCATTGGGCAACTGAATTAGAGACGCAAAGAAGAAGCGTGATTACTAAAATGTTATTTTTCATTTATTGGGTTTCCTTAAAGGTATAAAAAGCTTTCAGAATTTTAAAAATAATCG
>CBFIJI010000029.1:0-20303 GCA_965662885.1 Flavobacteriaceae bacterium
ACAACAGGACCATAAGTAGTGAGTGTTAAGGTAGCAATCCCTCGAGCTCCAAACTTAAGCGTAGGTTCTCCACTTTCATGCAAGGGACCGTCAAAAATGATTAACGCATCAGCAGCGAGGTCATCTTTGTATTTTAAAACTGCTTTTGGAAGTTCTGGTGACCCTAATTCTTCTTCAAAATCCATGATGACCTTTAAATTAAAATTGGGGACGATGTTGTTGTCTTTAGCTGCTTTTAAGGCACTTAAAAACATCATCACAGCTCCTTTGGAGTCTGCAGTTGATCGAGCAAAAATACGATCATCAGGATCAAAATTTGAATAAATCGTATTCCAAGGTTGGATTTCCCATTTTCCATCTGCGTTTTTCTTTTTTAGAACAGCTTTCCAAGGACTTTCTTGGTTCCATTGTGAAAAGTCAACGGGTTGTCCATCAACTTGAAGATAGATTAAAATAGTTGTTAGGTTTTCATCCATCTTTTTTTCTGCCAATAGTAGGGGAAGGGTAGGTGTTTCAAGCTCTTTTAAGGAAAATCCTAAGGCTTCAAACTTTTTTTTACACCATTCAATATTGGGAATTAGGTCCTGTTGATGGTTCGCATCATTGGGTAGCGCAAGAAATTCTTTAAGCTCCTCGAAACTCGCATCAGCATATTGTTGTGCAATTTCATTGAATTTTTGACCTTGTACCCAAACACAGATACATAGGAATAGACTTAAATAATAAGGTTTCATAAAGTACTTTTCTATAAAATTAAAAAAACTAATTTATTTTCTTAATAAGTTCCAAGACATTTAGAAAGTCGATGTCTATATTATTTAAATAAAATAATGGTGTTTTGGGAAGCTAAAACACAGCTCTATTTTGTCATTAAGACATTAATAAATCATAAACTTGATCTACAGGTGTATTTGCAGGAAAACAGAAAGCATCATCGTATTTTTTAAACCAAGTAATTTGTCTTTTTGCATAGCGACGGGTATTCTTTTTGATTTCTGCTATGGCATCTTCACGACTAGATTTACCTTCGAAATAGTCAAACATTTCTTTATAACCAACTGTTTTTAAGGCAGGTAGATCTTTAAATTCAAGAAATTGTCTGGCTTCATCTTCCAGTCCATTTTTGATCATAGTGTCAACACGATCATTAATGGTATTGTATAGTATTGTTCTTGGACAGTGAAGTACGAGCATTTTGGATACAAAAGGGCGTTCTTTTTTCTCCATTCCTAAAAAGGAAGAATAGGGTTTTCCTGAAGTAATACAAACTTCCAGCGCACGGATAAGTCGAAGTGGGTTATTTCGATCAACTTGACGATAGTAGGTAGGATCTTTTTCTAGAAGGAGTTGCTGTAGGGGTTGGATGCCATGGGTGTTAAAAAAAATATTCAGTTGATTTCGTGTCTCACTGTTGACTTTTGGAAATTTGTCTAAACCAAACATTACAGAATCAGCGTACATTCCAGACCCACCAACCATGATAACGGTATCCATTCTTTTAAAGAGCTCTTCCAAACGTTCGATGGCATCAGATTCAAAATCACCAACAGTATAGGTGTCTTGAATTGATTTGTGCTTTATAAAGTGGTGAGGGACTTCTGCAAGTTCTTCAGGACTTGGCGTAGCTGTTCCAATTTGAAGTTCCTTGTAAAATTGTCTAGAGTCACAAGACAGAATTTCAGAATTAAACATTTTTGCTAAACTCAAACTGAGTTTGGATTTTCCAACCGCTGTTGGGCCAGCAATATATATAAGATTTTTTTCAGGCATCATTAAATGAATTTCCACATTGATGGCAAAACTGCGCATTGTCTTTGTGGTTAGTGTCTAAACAATTTTGACACATTAGCGTATTGGTGTCAACTTTTTGGTTTTGGTTGGAGAATTCTGCTGAAACAATCCCAGTGGGAACTGCAATAATTCCGTATCCCATAATCATAATTAGTGCGGCAATAAGTTGTCCTAAAGGGGACTCAGGTGCGATATCTCCATAGCCTACAGTAGTTAGGGTGACAATACACCAATAAATACTCCTTGGGATACTCGTAAAGCCGCTTTCAGAGTTCCCTTCGATCATATACATTATCGTTCCAAAAATGATACATATGATTATTACACCAAACATAAAAACTAAAATTTTAGGTCGGCTTGCTTTCATTGCTCGAAGAAGGGTATTTGATTCACCTATATAGCGAGTTAATTTTAATATTCTAAAAACACGTAAAAGCCGAAGTGCTCTAAGGGCTATTAAGGAATGAGTCCCAATAAAGAACAAGGATATATATTTAGGGATCGTTGATAAAAAATCAATAATTCCATAAAAACTGAAAATGTACTTCCAAGGACGATTAACGCAAATTATACGAAGAAAATATTCGATGGTAAACAAGAAAGTGATAACCCATTCAGCAACGTTTAAAATGGAATGAAATTCTAAATCAAACCATGCAACACTTTCAAGAGCTACTAATAAAACACTAGTTAATATAAGCACCAAAAGTATAATGTCAAAAAGACGACCCGCTTTTGTATCTGCTTCATAAATTACTTCGTGCAAACGATATTGCCACTTTTTCATTTAATAACCTTTGTTTTTTCTTTTAACATAAAACGACAAAAAGTGTTTTGACTTAGTAAATTTAAGGCAAAAAGACTTTTAAACTTTAAGTAATTATTCTTTTTCCAAATATATTAACTTTAGATATCTTTTTTCTAATAAATAGGATCGAATTATGCATCTTGTGTCAAAGTTTTCATCCATTTCAATAAGTCGACTCCTGATTTGTAGTTTGTTTTTTATTTGGTGGTTTAATTCGTAATACCCATAGCCTTTAAAAACATTATCTTCAATGAAAACAAAAGAATACTCTCCTGAGAGTCGTCCTTTCATAATCACTAACCCATTTTCTATGGGGTATTTTAAACCCTCCTGTAACGCATCTAAACGACGATTATAGTCTTCAGGACTTTCTTTACCTTCACAGGCCCCATTACAATTCGATGCTGCATGTAATTCATTGTGAACCCCTCCTAAAAAATGATTTGTTTTTTTTAAACATAAACCAAACTCATTGGACCATTCAATTAATGTTTGCCGCGTCTGTTTTTTTGTTCTAAAAACTTCAAAGTAGGTCTTTCCTGCTTTGCGCTTTTCCATAAATAAATGTTCGTAGTGATCTATTTTTTTGGTGGTAATTCCAAAAGGGAAAAAGAACTCTTTTTTACTTTGATTTAATTCAGGTTGATTTTTTTTTATTTCAAGTTGTTCCTTTAACAAAGCAATTAATGAATTCCCTGTTAAGGAAAACGTGACTGTTTTCAATTTCTTCTGAATACTAATATTCTTCGGCTGTTTTCCAGTTAAATGGTAAAGGACCTTTTTTTTAATATTTCTACTACTTTCAATAAAGATGATTTGGCCTTGCTGATCGTGAACATAAAACACCCCTTTCTTGGTAGGGATTTTATCTAAAATAGATAAATATTTTGTGGGAACACGGTTAGGATTTTTTGTTTCAATATGTTCTTTTAAAATATCTTTTTGGACATCTTTTTCTAAAAGTAATTCAAATAATTTTACGGTAGCCTTTGCATCTCCGTAGGCACGGTGCTGATCGCTTATAGGGATTCCTAAATTTCGAACAAGCTTACCCAGACTATATGCTTCTTGTTCCGGTAATAAAACTTTTGAAAGATTAACAGTACAAAGTGTCTTTCTTTGAAAATCATAGCCGAGACGCCGAAATTCGGTTTGTAAAATTCGGTAATCAAACTCCGCATTATGCGCCACCAAAACGCAGTCTTCTGTAATTTCTATAATCCGTTTGGCCACCTCATGAAATTTTGGAGCATTTTTAAGCATCTTGATATTGATGCCAGTAAGTTTCTCGACAAAAGGATCAATTGGACGAAGGGGATTAACTAGGCTAATAAACTGATCGGTAACCTGATGTCCGTCGTGTTGATAAATGGCAATTTCTGTAATTCCTTCCTCATCATATTGACCTCCGGAGGATTCGATATCAAGAATTACATACATATCTAGTAATTGCGTTCTCCAAAAATTAAACTTCCAACACGTATCATTGAACTCCCCATTTCAATAGCCGTTGGATAGTCATTACTCATTCCCATTGATAAAATTTTCATGTTGTCATTACTGATTTGTAATTCATCAAACAACTCCTTTAATCCCTTAAATTCTTCACGGATTTGCTCCTTGTTTTCAGTAAATGAAGCCATTCCCATTAATCCAACAACACGAACATGGTCAAATTCAAGGCTTTCCTTCATTAGCGAAGCAACTTCAACAGGTAAGAGACCAAATTTTGTGGTTTCCGTTGCAATATGAACCTGTAAAAGGCAGGAGATCACTCGGTCATTTTTTAAGCCTTGCTTATGAATTTCTTTGATTAATTTGAGACTCTCAACACCGTGAATCAAACTGACATACGGTGCCATATATTTAACTTTATTGGTTTGAACATGGCCGATCATATGCCATTCAATATCTTTAGGAAGCTTTTCCCATTTTTGAGTCATTTCCTGAATCTTATTTTCCCCAAAAATTCTTTGTCCTGATTGATAGGCAACTTCAAGTTCTTCTAATGGTTTTGTTTTTGAAACAGCCACCAAATCAACTGATGCGGGAATGTCTTCCAGTAGTTTTTTAATATTGTTTTCAATTTGATGCATGTGTACAAATATACTCTTTAAGCGGAAGTCTGGAAATTATTTTATGTTCGATTAAATTAGTCATTAAGCTCAAGAGAAGCGATGGCGAGTCCTGTAAGTAGTTTGGGTAACAAATATGTGGACTTTGGAGGCAACTTATTGTTTTTCAATGCCCATTCGAATAAGGTATCTAAAGGAATGGGAGACATATTAAAAGCTAATTTATTTGACGAAAAGTGATGTAAATCTTCAAAGGAACGATTGTCAATATCTGGCCAAAAAGACAGTGTTCCTATATTTTTATGATCATTATCAAAAAATTCTTTTTTGATAAAATCAGGAATTATTTCTGTGGAAATAGCTTTTTTTGGTAAGGCATAAACTTGATGGTTTACGCAAATAAGCAGCGGATATTCTTCTGAGGGTTTCGTGTCGCTTGTTACTTTCTTTCCTTGCAGTCGTTTAACGCTGTTTATTGTTTTTTGAATACTAAGGTTTTTAGGCCATGTTTTTAAGAACCAAAAAAAACTATGATTAAGAATCCTTTTTTTAGCAATTAAAAATGAATAAACGCTTAAAGAACTTTTTTTATCTGCTCTTTTTTGTAGATTTTCAACGCAGGCAGAACGATGGTGTCCATCAGCCAAATGGAAGTAAGGAATTCCATTGGAAACTGTGACAAGTTGTTGCTCTTGCTTGTCTGTTAACTTCCATAGGGTGTGTTCTTCTTCATTCAATGAAAAAGAAAATGAGGCTTTGTTGTTGCTGGGGATTTCCTCTTCAATGGCTAAAATTTCTTGATTATCTTCATGAATTACCATAACAGGTTCTGCTTGAATTTTGACTGTTTCCAGATAGGTAGACATTAAATTAACTCGAGATCCAATAGTGTTTTCATGCTTGGTGATCTGATTATTTTGAAAACTTTCCAAAGCAATTCCACATAAAAAACCACTAAAAACCGTTGTTTGGGAAGTAATGGAATAATAAAAGATACTCGAACTTTCCTTAGTGATATAGTGTCCTGATTTTAGGAAATCCAACCATTTATTTCTAATCGATAAATAACGTTTTGGTGTTGGAAGCGAATTTCCAGCTGAAAGGACATGTAAGAACGTGTTTTTATGTCGCTCAAGTAAATCGGATTTTTCTTTTGAACTGTAGGTGTCAATATTTTTAATCACCTGATTAACGGGGTCTTTTGGAAGGTGAAAAAGAGCAGCTATAATTTTCGGCATGGATGTTTACTAAACGAATGTGTCAGTTAACCATTTTCGATACAAGCAATAATTGAATGAGCAACAGTTAAGGCATTTGCACCATCACTTAAGGAAACGACGGGGGTTTCTTTTTGTTCTATACTCGCTGCAAAAAACTCCAATTCTTCTTGAATGGCATTGGTTGTTTTTATTTCTGGATTTTCAAAATAAATTTGTTTTTTCATTCCCTCAGCGTTTTCTAAAATCAAGGCAAAATCATCAGAATCTTTTGCCGCTTCTTTCATTTTAACTACTTCTACTTGTTTGGTTAAGAAGTCAACAGCGATGTAAGCATCTTTTTGAAAAAAACGAGATTTTCTCATTTTTTTAAGTGAAATGCGGCTTGCAGTCAAATTGGCAACACAACCATTTTCAAATTCAATGCGTGCATTGCTGATATCAGGTGTTTCACTAATAACAGCTACTCCTGAGGCAGCAATAGATTTTATAGGCGATTTTACGACACTTAAAATAATATCAATATCATGAATCATAAGATCCAAAACCACAGAAACATCAGTTCCACGCGGATTAAATTCTGCCAATCGGTGGGTTTCAATGAATTTTGGGTTAGTAATAAAATCTTTTACAGCTTTAAACGCTGGGTTGAAGCGTTCCACATGCCCGACTTGTCCCAAAACCCCATTTTTTTTTGCTAAAGCAACAATTTCTTTTGCTTCTTGATCTGTTTTAGCGATGGGCTTTTCAATGAAAACATGTTTTTTTGCTTCCAAAACTTTCAGAGCCATTTTGTGATGTAAATAGGTTGGCGTTACTATATCGATAACATCTACTGCCGCAATTAAGGCTTCTGCCGAATCATAATAGGTACAATTGGTAATTTCTTGAACAGCTCCAATTGTATTTTTGTCAGGATCAAAATACCCTACCAAATCAAATTTTTCTGATGCAGCAAGTAACCGAATATGTATTCTTCCTAAATGCCCTGCCCCAAAGACTCCTATTTTTAACATGTTTTAAATTGATATATATGAATAATAGCGAACCAAAAATACAATCTTCCTATGGATTTTTAAGGAATCTCTGTTACTTTTGTGCTTCATGCAAGATAAAGCTAAACACCAAGGATTACGTCGTCAATTGATAGCTCTTTTAAAACAAAAAGGGATCACTGATAACGCTGTTTTAGAAGCAATGAATTCAATTCCTAGACACCTTTTTATGGATTTGGGTTTAGAAAATTTTGCTTATGAAGATAAGGCGTACCCCATTGCTGCCGATCAAACAATTTCCCAACCTTATACGGTTGCTTTTCAGACACAATTATTGGCATTACTACCTGGTCAAAAAGTCTTAGAAATTGGGACAGGTTCTGGCTATCAAACGGCTGTTTTACTTCAACTTGGTTTTCAGGTATATACGATAGAACGACAATCAGAGCTGTATAAAAAAACGGTCCGCTTGTTTCAAAAATTGGGTTACCGACCTAAAAAAACAATTTTTGGGGATGGTTACAAAGGCTTTCCTGAAAAAGCCCCTTATGATGCTGTTTTAGTTACCGCAGGGGCTCCTGAAGTTCCTAAAGCACTATTGGAACAATTGGCAATAGGAGGGAAGTTGGTCATACCCATAGGACAAAAAGATCAAACTATGACCCGTTTTACACGGACTTCAGAACGTCATTTTGATAAAGAAACTTTTGGCGATTTTCGTTTTGTTCCCTTGTTAGAAAATAAAAATTAAGCCAAAATATTCCTCGTATTTAAGGCTGTTGTAATTGGAATCTAGTTCACTAGAATTAGTAACTTAAAAGTCTAAATTTTAGCAAGAATTGATTTTAAACGAATCCAAGCATCATTTCGAGCATTTTTATTGGCTTCACTTGCGTTCGGGTCTTCACCTGAACGAAAAAAACCATGACCGGCGTCTTTGTAAATTTCTACCTCGTAAAAATTGCCATTTGATTCCATCAAACGTTGGCTATTTTCAATCGTAGCATTTACCCGATTGTCGTTGCCACCATAAAAACCATATACCGGTGTTTGGATATTTTTATAAGCTTCAGTGTCTTTTGGTCCAGATCCGTAACAAACAATGGCTGTCTCTATTTCATTGTTATTGGATGCAAAGCGAAACGATTGACTACCTCCCCAGCAAAATCCAATTACAGCTACTTTTCCGTTCCCAGACGGAATGGTCTTAGCATAGGCGACACTTGCGTTTAAATGTTGGGTCACTTGATCTGGATCTAGGTTGTAAATTCCAGTTCGTGCTTTATCAGAATTTTCAAAACTAGCTGTTCCTCCTCCTTTAGGACCTGAACCGGATAATAAATCAGGAGCAAAAACAATATAGCCTGCTGCTGCTATTTGATCGGCCATACTTCTTGCCCAATCATTGAGTCCCCTATTTTCGTGAATAAGCAGAATAACAGGAACATTTTCAGCTACTTCTGGATAGGCCAAAAACCCTTTTAAAGAATTGTTCTTGGCTTCAACAGTTACCCATTCATGATGCCGTGGTGACTGTTCGAGTTGCTCCAAAGCTGATTGTCCCCAAAAAGCAAAGGGAAACAGTACAATAAGTAAGAATCGTTTTTTCATAACATAAAGTTAGCAGTTTTGTTTACACAACAAAAAGCAAGGCCAATTATTTAAATCAAGTATAACCAAATCAAAAACAATTAAACAAAGAATTGAATACGGCTATTTTTTGAATTCTTTTTTGATACGGTCAAGGTTTCTTTTATTATCTCGGTCTTTAATCGTATCTCTTTTGTCGTATAGCTTTTTCCCTTTGGCAAGAGCAATAATTATTTTAGCAAATCCCTTGTCGTTTATAAAAAGTCGAAGCGGGACAATGGTAAGCCCTGAGTTTTTTACCTGTTTAAGTAATTTACTTAACTCTTTTTTATTCAATAATAATTTTCGACTTCCTCTAGGGCGATGATTAAAATGGGTGCCAAATGCATATTCTTCAATCATCATATTGACAGCAAATAATTCTCCTCGTTCATTAAATTCACAAAAACTTTCTGCAATGGAGGCTTTACTGTTCCGAATCGATTTAATTTCTGTTC
Organism: Flavobacteriaceae bacterium; assembly: GCA_965662885.1. Taxonomy (GTDB): domain Bacteria; phylum Bacteroidota; class Bacteroidia; order Flavobacteriales; family Flavobacteriaceae; genus CBFIJI01. The sequence continues at coordinate 8,974 of CBFIJI010000029.1, forward strand.
CTGTTAAAACAATTCCAGCAGTGAATTGATCCAAGAGTTCGTATTCAAATCGGGCACGTTTATTTTGTATGTTAATTTTCTTTTGCACGTGTCAAAGGTACAACTTATTCCCCGACACCACTGTCGTCTTGGCTGTTGTGAAACACCATTTTTCCTTCAATAAAATCGACTATAACTTTTTTCTTTTCCGAAATACTGCCTTCCAATAGCGATTTACTGAGACTGTTTAAAACCATTTTTTGAAGTACACGTTTTACAGGTCGCCCTCCATATTGGGGGTCAAAACCCAATTCAGCAATGGCTTTAACAGCTTCTTTTGTATAGGATAATTGTATGTGTTGTTTTGCTAACCGATTTACAATACGATTAAATTGGAGTTCAACAATTTGTTCAATTTCTTTTTTGGTGAGTGGCGAAAAAAGGACAATATCATCAATACGATTTAGAAATTCTGGGCGTACCAATTGTCGAAGTTGCTCCATGACTGCATCTTTTGCTTTTTGTTCCGCTGTTTCAAAATGAGTGTTCTCCTCAAAGGCTGTTTGAATTTCCCGACTTCCTATATTACTGGTCATGATGATGATACTGTTTTTAAAATCTGCCAGTCTCCCTTTATTATCCGTTAATCTTCCTTCATCTAATACTTGAAGTAAAATATTAAAGGTGTCGGGATGTGCTTTTTCAATTTCATCCAATAAGATAACAGAGTAGGGTTTACGCCGAACCGCTTCTGTTAATTGGCCTCCCTCTTCATAGCCAACATAGCCAGGAGGAGCACCAACCAATCGGCTTACGGCATGGCGTTCTTGATATTCACTCATATCAATACGTGTAATATTATTTTCATCATCAAAAAGAACGTTGGCAAGTGCTTTTGCTAATTCTGTTTTACCAACTCCAGTAGTTCCTAAAAATAAAAAACTTCCGATAGGTCGATTTTTATCTTGTAAACCCGCACGACTTCTTCGTATGGCATCGCTAACCGCCATAACTGCTGCCTCTTGTCCTACTAAACGTTGGTGGAGTGATTCTTCAAGATGTAAGAGTTTTTCTTTATCTGTTTGAAGCATTTTACTCACAGGAATCCCCGTCCATTTAGCAACGACTTCCGCAATATCATCGTATTCTACTTCTTCCTTAATTAATTGGGAACCCTTTTGGAGATTGGACAACTCTTTATGTAAAGCGGCTATTTTTGATTCTGCATCTTGTAATTTTCCGTAGCGAATTTCAGCAACAGTACCATAATCCCCTTCCCGTTCTGCTCGGTCGGCTTGGGTTTTTAAATTTTCAATTTCCAATTTGGTATGTTGAACGGAATCCACTACATTTTTTTCTTGACTCCATTGTGCAAAAAGTGTTTGACGCTCTTCTTTTAAATCAGCCAATTCCTTGTTGAGTTGTTCAATCTTTTTTTGGTCTTTTTCCCTTTTTATTGCAACCAATTCAATCTCTATTTGCCGAATTTTTCGATCAAGTGTATCCAGTTCTTCTGGCTTAGAATTGATTTCCATTCGAAGTTTTGAGGCGGCTTCATCCATTAAGTCGATAGCTTTATCGGGTAAAAAGCGGTTAGTAATGTATCGATCCGATAAGGAGACTGCACCAATAATAGCCTCGTCTTTAATACGAACCTTATGATGACTTTCGTATTTTTCTTTAATTCCCCTGAGGATGGAAATAGCACTTTCGACATCAGGTTCTTCCACAGCAACTTTTTGAAAACGACGTTCTAAAGCTTTATCTTTTTCAAAGTATTTTTGATATTCATCCAAGGTGGTTGCACCAATAGCACGAAGTTCTCCACGGGCTAAGGCTGGCTTTAATATATTGGCGGCATCCATTGCACCTTCGCCACCTCCAGCCCCAACCAAGGTATGGATTTCGTCGATAAATAAAACAATGTCTCCATCACTTTGGGTGACTTCTTTGATAACACTTTTTAGGCGTTCTTCAAACTCTCCTTTGTATTTGGCTCCTGCAATCAAGGCGCCCATATCCAACGCAAAAATTAACTTTTCTTTTAAGTTTTCAGGAACATCTCCATCAATGATCCGATGAGCAAGTCCCTCGGCTATGGCTGTTTTCCCCGTACCAGGTTCCCCCACCAAAATGGGATTGTTTTTAGTTCGTCTTGAAAGGATTTGTAATAATCGCCGAATCTCCTCTTCGCGACCAATGACTGGGTCTAATTTCCCATCACGGGCCATCTGGTTTAGATTATTTGCATATTTTTCTAATGAATTATAAGAATCTTCAGCGGAAGCGGAAGTAATTTTTTCACCTTTACGCAGGAGTTCAATAGCTTCCTCTAATTCTTTTTTACGAATGCCCTGATCCTTGAGGATTTTCCCTACGGTGCTTTTGGACTCAAAAAGAGCCATCAGTAGATGTTCCGTGGCAACAAATTCATCTTGTTTTTTTTGTGCCATATTCATGGCATTCATTAAGGTTTGAGAACACGATTGCGACACCATCTGTTCCCCTCCGCTAACGTTTGGAAAACTTTTTAAACTGCTGTCAATAAGTTGTTTTAATAGGTTAGAATTAACCTGTAATTGTTTAAAAATAAAAGGGAGTACATTGTCGTCAACCTCAAGTAAAGCTTTAAATAAATGCTCATTTTCAATTTGTTGATGGGACAAGCCCTGCGCTATTTGTTGCGCTTTTTGTACAACCTCTTGTGCTTTAAGGGTAAATTTATTTAAATTCATAGCTTATTTTTTTAAAGCTTAATCAAAAGCTATTCCATTGATTTTCAACTGACTAATTGTCGTATTTTTTTCAATAATTAAAGACAAAATGGCAACTATTAGGACAAAATTTCATTAAACGCTTTGGAGATCATTTGTTGAATATTGGAAGCAGTCATTGCTTGATATCCCCATTTTTTCATTGCGATATCACCAGCTAAACCATGCAGATATACTCCAATTCGAGCTGTATTTTCTGGACTATAACCTTGTGCAAGAAGACTCCCTAGAATTCCAGTCAATACATCACCACTTCCTGCTGTGGCCATTCCAGGGTTTCCACTACTGTTAAAAAATATTTTTCCATCGGGTAAACCAATTGCTGTATATGCTCCTTTTAAAATACATATGCAATGGTGTGTTTTACACAAAGCGATAAGTTTTTCTAATTTTTCTTTTTCGGATTTCCACATCCCAACCAAACGTTCAAATTCTTTGGGATGTGGAGTGAGTATTGAATTTTTTGGAAGTAATTTCCAATATTCTAAATTTTCAGCCAATATATTCAGTGCATCTGCATCGAGTATCATTGGATGTTTAGTTTGCATTAGGATCGACATCAAGAATAAGGCGGTTTGAGTTGCTGTTCCAATCCCTGGACCAATAGCAATATTTGTATAAGCGAGCTGATAGTATCCCTCGAGTGCTTTTTGTCCACTATTTACTTCAACCATGGCTTCAACAACATTGGATTGCAAAAGGTTTAGCCCACACCTTGGACTTACGATAGATAGTTTTCCAATACCTGAATGTAAAGCTCCCTTTGCAGCGAGGATTGCTGCTCCCATTTTCCCTTCACTTCCAGCAACGAGAAGGAGATGTCCAAAAGATCCTTTATGATCAAATTTTTTTGGAGGCTTAATTAAAGCAATAATATCTTTTGGTTCGGTGAAGAAATAGGGGGTAGGAAGTTGTTCTATAAATTTTTTGTGAAGCTTAATATCTAAAATATAAAAGGATCCGATTTGATTTCCGAATTCTGGAAGTAGAAATGCTAATTTTGGAAATTGAAAGGTTAGCGTATAAGTGGCTTTAATACTCCCTTCCAATGAATTTTGGTCGTTAAATTCTGAAAAAATTCCTGAAGGAATATCAATGCTAATTACATCCAAATCGCTTTGATTTATTTCTTGGATCAGTTTTAATAAGATTCCTGTTGTAGGTTTGCTTAATCCTGTTCCTAGTAAGGCATCAATAATAATAGGAGGAAATTTTTTATCCCATTTTGGAAAATCTTTTTGTGTTTTTATAGAAGTAATTGAAATGGGTAAACGCTTTTTGTTGTTCTCATAATCAGTACTGTTTTTTGATAAACAAACTTCAAAACAAGAAATGGAATAACCTTCTTGATAAAGTAAGCGTGCCAAAGCCAACCCATCTCCACCATTGTTTCCTGTTCCACAAAAAACATAGAAGGGTTTTTTAATAGGGTATCTTGTTTTGATCCATTGGAAACATTTTGTTGCTGCACGTTCCATTAGATCTATCGATGAAATGGGTTCATTTTTAATAGTGAAATGATCGGCGGCTTGTATTTGGGAACTAGTAAGAATTTTCATGGTTTTGTAAACGATATATCCTATGAGCAATTTAAAAATTTACTGTTAATTAATTGTTTAAAATATTCAGTTAAAATCTATTTTTTATAAATAGCGACTCCTATTTAATCTGTATTTTTGTGCCTTAAATTTAAAGTGATGATCGAACGAGACACGGTAATTTTTGACTTAATCAATCAAGAAGAACAAAGACAACTCAATGGGATTGAATTAATTGCCTCTGAAAACTTTACAAGCCCTGCTGTAATGGAAGCGACAGGCTCTGTTTTAACTAATAAATATGCGGAAGGTTATCCTGGAAAGCGCTATTATGGCGGTTGTGAGGTAGTTGATCAAATTGAACAATTAGCGATTGATCGAGCCAAAGAACTATTTGGTGCCGAATATGCCAACGTTCAACCCCACTCTGGCTCACAAGCCAATACCGCTGTATTTCACGCATTTTTACAACCAGGGGATAAAATTTTAGGGTTTGATCTCGCTCATGGTGGACATTTGACCCACGGTTCACCGGTTAATTTTTCTGGCCGTTTATATAAAGCACACTTTTATGGTGTTGAAAAAGAAACTGGCCTCTTGAATTATGATACTATTTTATCCATAGCCAAAGAGGTGCAACCACAAATGATTATTGCTGGGGCGTCTGCTTATTCACGTGATATTGACTTTAAAGCTTTTAGAGCTATAGCCGATGAAGTTGGCGCTTTTTTATTGGCCGATATTTCACATCCTTCAGGAATGATTGCTAAAGGTTTATTGAATAATCCATTACCACATTGTCATGTGGTTACAACCACTACGCATAAAACCCTTCGAGGTCCCCGTGGTGGATTGATTTTGATGGGGAACGATTTTGACAATCCTTTTGGGGTAGCCTTAAAAAATGGGACTCTCCGTAAAATGTCACATTTATTGAATATGGCTGTTTTCCCAGGAAACCAGGGAGGACCATTGGAACATGTTATTGCAGCCAAAGCAGTTGCCTTTCGGGAAGCTATTCAACCAGAATTCAAAAAATATATGATACAAGTTCAAAAAAATGCTAAAGCCATGGCAGAAGCTTTTGTACAAAGAGACTATCATATCATTTCAGGAGGAACTGACAATCATATGATGTTGATTGATTTACGCAATAAAAATATTACTGGTAAAGCCGCTGAGCTCGCGTTAGTTAAAGCAGAAATTACTGCAAATAAAAACATGGTCCCATTTGACGATAAATCACCCTTTGTAACTTCGGGGATTCGTGTAGGTACTGCTGCTATTACTACTCGTGGGCTAAAAGAGGTTGACATGGAAAAAATTGTTATTCTTATTGATCGTGTACTTCAAGCTGCAGAAGATGAGCAAAACCTTTCATCGGTGGCTGCTGAAGTTCATCAGTTGATGTCCTCGCGCCCATTGTTTACATATTAACTTTTTTTGCTTTAGCTCGTTTAATAACGTTTTTACTTTTTATTTCACCACAAACATTCTTGTTTTGTCTCCTTCGTTGGTGGATTTTAGTCGTAAGATGTAGACCCCTGCATTTAAATGGGAAACATTCATTTTAAAGGTGTGTACCCCTGCTGGTTTACTTTGATTTAAAACAGGAACACTGATCATTCTACCGTCTATAGCATTGATGCTTATCGTTATTTTGGCACTCACGGATAAGCGATAGGTGAAATAGGTTATTTCCTCACTTGGATTGGGGTAGTTTTGAAATAACTTATAGTTTTTCAACAGTTCTTTTTGAGGACCATTAATGATTAGTGTAAAATTAGTTGTAGTTTTTCCTTTGCTATTACTTGCACTGATCGGAAGCTTATAGGTGTCAATCTCCACTGTTTCTTCCCATTGAATTCTACCATTTTCAGGGTCAATAGAAATTCCAGTGATGGGATCTTCTTCAAAGGAAAACACTCCTTTTTGTCCATTCCAATTGATGTTGGGTACTACTGATTCTCCTGCATTATTGACAAGGGATTCTATGGTGTCTGGAGAATAAGAAAACTCGGAGGGTTTATAAATTGGTGGTCCCTCTTTGATAAGAAGCATTTCAACATCGACACTTCCAAAAGCGTTGCTGGCTTGAATTTCAATACGGTGTTCCCCTTCCTCCAAAGAGGTGTTCCAAGAAACTACTCCAGTAATAGGATCAATAGAAATTTCAGGCTCGGTTGGATTAACAAGCTTAAACACACCCACATGATTGTTCCAGTTGATTTTTGGAGGGTAGGATTCTCCACTGGTTTCGAATGGAATATTAAAGGTGTCAGGGGTATATTTAAAGTTTGTTGGCTGTAAGTTATTGTTGTTTTCATCTTCCTCCTCTTCTTCATTCTTTTCAACAATAAGTGTAAAAGAAGTTGTTGTACTTCCAGCACTGTTTGAGGCGCTGATTGTTAAAGTATGACTTCCTTCTTTGGAAAGCGTATCCCATTGAATTACCCCTGTTTTTGGATCGATTTCTATTCCTTCAATGGAAGCACTATTGATTGCAAATGTTCCATTTTCATTATTCCACTTGATTTGAGGAGGCGAGGTATTCCCAGATTCCCCGAAATCAACATCCAAGGTGTTGGGCTGATAAAAGAAATTAGAGGGAGGTAAAACACCTGCTTTTTGATTTAAAGTAAATGTAGTGGAAACACTACCCAGAGCGTTTTGAGCAACAACAATAAGCTCATAGGTTCCTGAGGTTAGACCACTTTCCCATTGAATTTCACCAGACTCTTTATTGATGGTAATTTTTTCAGAGGGGTTATTTTCAATACTAAAATCTCCTTTATTATTATTCCATTTGATTTTAGGGAGGGAAGATTTCCCAGGATAAAGGTCGTTTCCGATTTGTTGATCGGGTTGATAATAAAATTCTGAAGGAGGAAAGAATTGATTTTCTTTAGTTCTATTGATGATAAAAGTTCCTGTAGCAGTTCCTAAACTGTTTTTAGCAATGATGTTTAAACTGTAGTTACCTTCTTTAAGTTCTATATTCCATTTAATTACCCCAGAATTTTCATCGATAGAAATATTGGAATCTGGGTTGTTTTCAATTTCAAAAGTACCCTCATCAAAGTTCCAATTAATTTCAGGAGGGTTAGAACTACCTGCACGTTGATTAAGCGAGGAGACAAGGGCAGGGGAGTAATAAAAATCAGAAGGTTTTTCAGGGTCTTTACTAATTAGTGTAAATGAAGTTGTTGTTGTTCCAAGGCTATTGGAAGCCGTTACCGTAAGGTCGTAAGTTCCAGTAGTCAATCCAGCCATCCATTTAATAATTCCTGTAGATTGATCAATACTGATATTGGGCAGGGTTGGGGAGAGTTTATACTCACCAACTTTATTGTTCCAGTTTACCGTTGGTGAAACAGATGTTCCTGTAGTTCCATTTTGTATAGTAATAGAATTGGTTGAATAACTTAAATCGGTAGGACTTGCGGTTCCCTGTTTAATGATGGTATAAGTGGTGTTAACTATTCCCATAGTATTGGAAGCGGTAACGGTAAGCGTATGGGTTTTTGAAGCAAGATCACTAGTCCATGAAAGAACCCCTGTTTTTTCGTTGATGAAAATTTCTGCTGTTGAAGGACTGACCCTAAAAGTACCCTTATCGTTATTCCAATTAACTGTTGGTTTAACAGAGATTCCATGACTTCTAAGCGGAGTTGTTATGGTGTTTTCAGAATAACTCAAATTGGTTGGACTTGTGGTTTCCTGTTTAATAATGATATAGGTAGTGGTAACTATTCCAACTGTATTTGAGGCGGTTACGGTCAATGAATGTGTGCCTGTTTGAAGATTAGCTGTCCAACTAATAACTCCCGATGTAGGATGAATTGATAAATTTTGTGTAGTTGGTCTGATCTTAAAAGTACCGTCTTCGCCGTTCCATTCAATTGTTGGCTTAACGGATGTGCCAGCTTTTTTATAAGCTGCTGTAGTGCTACTCGGTGTATAACTTAAATTGGTAGGGCTTGCAGTACCTTCTTTAATAATGATATAGGTAGTGGTAACTATTCCAACTGTATTTGAGGCTGTTACAGTCAATGAATGTGTACCTGCCTTAAGATTACCTGTCCAACTAATAACTCCTGATGTAGGATGAATTGATAAATTTTGTGTAGTTGGGCTAATACTAAATGTCCCTTTTATACCATGCCATTCAATGGTAGGGGGTACCGAATTTCCTGATTCTGAAAGACCAATTGTGGTAGTACTGGGTGTATAGCTGATTTCAAGATCAGGGTTTATCGGGATATTTAGAATAATTGGAGCCCCTGCAAACATTTCTTCCTGATAGTTGTATTTTACCCCATCAGTATTGTCTGGCAAATCAATGGTTATTGTACTACCGTCTTTTGTTGTGGATACAGTTGCTGATTCGCCATCAGTAGTTTTTATTCCTTTAAATTGATAGGAATAGTTTCCAGGTTTAAGTTTTTGTGGAATTTTTATTTCAATGGAGACAGAAGTGAGGTCATGCAACGCATCTGTAACAGTTAGTTTAACATCATTTTCCAATACTTCTCGCATAACAACTGCTGGCTTATTTACTTGGATCCAGTCCGTACTTGTTGTGCTAAAAGAAACTGTACCTGCTTTATAAAAAGCTGCTTGCAACAGTTTTTTCGGTTTGTTATAAATAGCGTGATAATTTTCTTCATCGACCAAAAATTGGTTATTTTCTTGGTATTGTTTTACAATATTTGGCATATCACTGTGGGTAACATTGGCAACCAAAACATAATGATAGCCATCCAAAGCGGTATTATCAGGATTTATACCGTGGTCTAATGCAATGATGTAATTGGAACTAACTTTAATATTTGGATCTGTAACATTAATATTGCTACCTGTTTTGATGAATAATTGTTGATTGGGTTTAGGAAAAATGATATAGCCTTTGTTGTCATGGGTGATCCAAGTGGGGTTTGTTGTTAGCGTAAAAGTCTTATCATGACTTGTATTATTTTGAAGCGTTTGCATGGTTCCACCATTGATGGAATAATACAAAGGTTGGTCGTGATTGGATTGGTCTATGGTGGTAATGATATTTTTGTTTTCACCTTCAAATTTTCTTTTTATTTTAGAACCCAAGGCAGTACCATTTTTACCAATCAAATGATAGGACTTATAGGCGGTTGCAACGGCATGGGTTGGAAGTCGATCTAGTCTGTGTGGATCATTTGTGTCTGTTGAAGGAGTAGGATCATAGAAAAAGGCAGAGGCCCCAAAGTTTCCATCGGATAATATTCCTGAAAATTTATTCAAACCAGGTCCAGCATCTGCAGCTCCACCTGAAGGCTGGGCATCTGTTCTCCATTCTTCTGTAACACCCGGGAGTGCATTCCAATCGTATTGTTTCAAAACACTTTGACTGTATTCATCTCCACCCACTTTTAATTGAAAAACCCCACTTCCAGCATGCCAAGATTTTCGAGTGCTACCAAAATCTTCAGCACCTGCAGTTCTTTTAGATTTTTGCTTGACTGAAAAGAAAAAATTACCTTCATTGTTTTCACGGCGATGTAAAAGATAATCTGCATTCCAAAATGCTACTGTTTCACTATGCTTATGTGTATTGTCCTCGTTATTTTTGTTGAATGAAGTTAATTCCGCTTCATTATTGATTTTAGTTGTAGCGGATTTTCCATGAATGAGTTTATTTACATCATTTTTGATATCTCTAATTGTGAACTTTTTTAAATCACTATAGAAGCTTCGACCAGTAAGAACGTAATCTAAATATTGTTTATAGATAATTCTTCTATAGGTGTAATTGATTCTGTCTGTGACAAACTGATAACCTGAATCTTCAAAGGGTAGTGGGGAATTTTTAAAATATTCTATTCCTTCTATTGCGGTGACTAGCCACTCGTAGCCATAAGCCTTTAGAGCAACATCAGAAGCTCCATGACCTGAGTGATGTGTTGCTGTTCCATCTGGGAAAAAACCAGATTGGTTATACATATGAGAGGGTGATGAAAGTCTATTATTCCAATGCCTTATATCATACAGTATTCCACGAGGACTCCAACCTTTGGCAAATAATTTTCCTTCAAATTCGGTTCCATTATAAAAATCATCGTACCAATAGGGAACATAGGTTATAGGACGATTATAATCTTCCCACAATACTCCCATTCCTAGTATGGAGCGCATTCTGTGTCCGATATTGGCATCGGACCAAGCTCCCTCTGAGTAGTTGGTATCTGAAATATTTTTCCAACGTTGATTACTATTATTCATATCCCGCCTAGAGGTTACGATGGAGAAAAACAGTTGAAAAAAGCGATAGGTAGCTTCTCTTAATTGAATTGCTTCAGGGTCACCATTTTTAATATCTTCAACCAAGTGGGGCATAATAATAACCAATGGAGCATTGAGAAAATCTGTAAACACCCACTGGTGTGTTACATCTCCATGGCTTATATTTTTATTTATTAGGTACAAGCCTTGAAAGCCATCACCAATTTTATCTCCGTTTGTGGGAGTGTAATCATCGTGAAATACGGGCACTCTATTCATATAGGCGGTTGCAGCTTTATAAATGGCTTTCCTTAGTTCAGTCGATTGATAATGAATGGATTTTGAATCGGCATAGGCATATCCCATAGCTCCAATTTGCTTCCCCAAGTCTAATAATTTTGATTTCAATTTGCTGATATTTAGTGGTGAATCTGTATATATTTCATCATAAGTAAGACTGAGAAGTTGACCCTTATTGGCGTTGGCATCATTAATTAAATTGGTAATCTTGTCATCGGTTAGTTTAGTTCTACCATAAAGAAGACCGTTTACAATTGTTTTTGGAGCATAATCTTCCCACAGATGTTTCCATACTGTTTTATCAACCACATTAATGGTTATATCCTTGACTGTAAGTGTTTTTGTACCACTTTTTAAAGCAATTTTTAAATTATAGGCTCCAGTTGTATTTGGAAGACTTTTGCCAGATGCAACACGCAATTCACCTACAAGCAGTCCCTTCATTTTGGCAATGTTTTCCCTTATTGATTTTAATGAAAACAGT
>CBFIJI010000030.1:0-19671 GCA_965662885.1 Flavobacteriaceae bacterium
TGTAATGTTTGCTGTTTATTAAGATCAGTGTCATACAGCAGGTTGGCTATTCCAATGATTGCGTTCAATGGGTTTCTAATCTCATGGCTAATGGTAGCTAAAAAATTCTTCTCTGCTTCTCGGACACTTTCTAATTGAAGTTTTGAATTTTTTAAGTCATTTTCTAGGGCTTTTTGGGTATCGATATTTAAAACACCCACCATGGTTGCTGTTTGATCACCTTTAGGCCCAAAAATGGGAGTTTGTGTTATTAATACCCAGCTGAAACTCCCGTCTTTTTTAGTTAATCGAACTTCAGGATAATACTGTTCGGAAGTGTTTTGTTGTTCATTTTTAAAATCTTTGACTTTAAAATCTTCTTTAAAAAGCGTTGAAAAGTCTTCACCAATTAGTTCACTTTCCTTATAATTGGTCATATGGCACAACTGTTCATAGACCCTTAAAATCTTGTTGTTCATTCCGATTTCTAAAAGCCCTAAGTCCATGTTTTCGATTATTCCTCGGTACTTCCTTTCAGACGACTTTATTATGTTGATAGTTTCATTTTGGAGTTTAGTATTATTAACCACAAAAATGAGTCCATTATATTTGTCCTCTTCCATTAGGGGGATGAGTTCAACGAAAAAAGAATCACCATTGTTGAGTATAAACTCCATTTTACTCCCCTTTTTATTTTTCAGGATATATTCCTTAATCATTGACTGAAACTTTTCAGGTTCCTTAAAAGCATGTTTAATACTATCCAAGAGCTTAAAATTATCCTCACCCACTCCAACAGTTTCAAGATTGTATGAACTCATAAAATTTTTAAGAGGATCATTCATCCAGGTGATTTGCCCTTTTTTATTACTCATAGCAATACCTGATTGAAACTTTTCAGTATTGTAGATTAAAGCATCTTCGTTTTGAATCATTTTGTTAAATGCCGATTGGTTTTGTTTTTTAACAAGAAGATTTTTGAAAGTAATTGCAGTATAATCTGTAATGATGGAGAATAAGGAAAGTATTTCCTGTTCCACTAAGTTCACTTCATTAACCTGTGAATCGATAATACACATTAATTCACCTTCAATGAGTATGGGGACGGCGACATGGAATTGGGTTGATGTATCTTTATTTTTAGCGGTTAATTTTGAGTCATTAGGAAGAGGAGTGATATGGGGTTTTTTATTTTTAAAAAGGAGTTTAATTATTTCCTTTTCTTTTTGGAGTGTTTTTTTGTGTATTCGTTTATTTGCGGCATTACTTTCAGGGTAAAATTCCTTTAGCATAAAATACTCCGTGGTATCATGCGTGTATATTTTCAATTCAATGATTGAAAAGTTAGTGTTTAACCAACTATGAATAATAGTTAATAAATGATCAATATTATCAGCAACTTGAAGTTGTTGGGTAAAGTTTAAGATTCCTTTACAGATAAACTTATTTTTTTGTTCTGAATTTTCTCTTTGGGAACTTTCCTTTTCTAATTTCTTTTCTAGGAGTAAAATCTTGTTTTGTAGTTCAGAAATTATTGATTTATTGGAAGAATTTAACATCATATCAAATTTAGTGTCAAAGTATGAAAAAGTTATAGTACTTTTGCCTTAATTATTAACTAAATTTAAATGTGTATATTTGATCATATTTTTTTTGAAAATATATTTATATAACCATGAACTCAGTTTTAGTTGTTGACGACAACTCAATGATGTGCGAATTTTTAAAAAATTTGCTATCAAAAGATTATGATGTAACCACCTGCTCAAGTGCTAACGAAGCTTTGGAGGTTATTGAAGGCGATAATCCACCTCATTTAATCCTTTTAGATTATTTATTGGATATGGGAAATTGTATAAATTTCTTACAATATCTTTCCACCTCTGAATTTTATAAGCATATTCCTGTTTTGATTTTATCAGGAAAACAAAAAAGTGAAATTCGCATTAATTGTCTTGAAGCTGGAGCAAAAGATTTCCTAACAAAACCTTTTAATCCTATTGAGTTACAACTGAGAATCAAAAATTTAATTAATTTATGAAAGCATTTAATGAAATTACTTTAATTGATTTAGATGAAAAGACCAATTTTCTTCTTAATAAAGGATTACTCATCACAAATTGTAACTCTGTAAAAGATTTATCAGAAGATTTTCATCTAAGAGCAGAACAAAACACCTTATCTTCTTCTTTGATTATTTTAAATGGTAATTCAGCATCATTATCAGAAATTGAAGCGTTGATCATCGATTTAAAGCAATTGAATTATAATTTTCCTATTATTATTCTTGAAAAGAAACCTTCATTAATAAAATTAAAGCAGTATAAACAATTGGGTGTTGTTGATTGCGTAGATATTAAACAACCCAACGATGTTTTATTTATACATATAGAAAAAGCATTAAAATCATTTTCTAAAAGTTTTTTAAATCAAAAATTCACTCCTTACAAAGTAAAAATAGAGAAACGAATTTTTGATTTGGTCATTGCCATTCCTCTTGTAATTCTTCTGTCACCCTTATTTTTTTTAATATTTGTTTTAATAAAATTAGAGTCCAAGGGACCGTTGATTTACAGTCAGCAAAGAGTAGGATCTGGATATAAGATTTTTAAGTTTTATAAATTCCGTTCCATGTATCTCAATGCAGATAAAATGATCGATAAACTTGCAAAATCAGGTCACTACGCAAATCAAGAAACGGTTCAGGTGGAGGTCACAAAAAATTCATTAACTAATAATTTACTTCTTATTGAAGACGATAACGAAATTGACGAAGAAGAATTGATTATCAGCAACAAAAAGAAAAATGCTGCTTCCTTTCTAAAGTTTGATAAAGATCCTCGGATAACTAAAGTGGGGCATTGGATCAGAAAATCAAGCTTAGACGAATTGCCACAACTTTTTAATGTTATTTTGGGAGATATCTCAATTGTTGGGAACCGTCCGCTACCACTTTATGAAGCAGAGACATTGACCAATGATCAATTTTCTGAACGCTTTTTAGCACCTGCTGGAATTACAGGTCTTTGGCAAGTCACTGAAAGGGGTAAAAAGACAACAACTTCTGATTCAAGGCGAGCACTTGACATTGAATATGCCAAAAAAAATAGCTTATGGATGGACTTGAAAATTCTCGCTATGACACCCAAAGCAATGTTTCAAGAAGAAGATGTTTAGGCTATGCGCTAAAATCATCGCTTAAATAAGAACTAAAGGGGAGGGGCAACCAAATTTGCTTTCATATAATGACGTTTTTATTTATATTTTCATTGCTAATTCTAATCTATACCTACTTGGGTTATGGATTGTTAGTAAAATTAGTCACTATATTCATAAAAAAACCTAAACTAATACCTCAAGATTCATCTGAACTTCCAACAATTACCCATATCGTTGCGTGTTATAACGAAGAAGATATTCTACTAGAAAAAATAGAGAATTCCATTGCTCTAAATTACCCTACAGACCGGTTAACTACTGTTTTTGTAACCGATGGTTCCACTGACAATTCCGCTTCAATGGTCGCTTCAAACAAACGATTGGTTCATTATCATTCGGATCAGCGTGCAGGAAAACTTGCAGCGGTGAACCGTGTCATAAAAGAGGTGGAAACTGACGTTATTGTTTTTTCAGACGCAAATGCATTCTTAAACAAAGATGCGCTATTGAACATGGCGCTTCATTTTCAAGATTTAACAGTAGGAGCAGTAGCCGGAGAAAAAAAGGTACTTTCTGAAAATAAAGACGATGCAGCAGCAGCAGGGGAAGGACTGTATTGGAAATACGAGTCATGGTTAAAAAAATTAGACTATCATTTATATTCTGTTGTAGGGGCTGCAGGGGAATTGTTTGCCATACGAACAGCTCTTTATGAAAAACCCAACGGGAATCTCTTGATTGAGGATTTTATTACCTCAATGACCATTGCCAAAAAAGGATTCCGTGTGGCTTACGCTCCCGATGCTGTAGCTGCTGAAAAATCTTCTGCCAGTATCGAGGATGAAAACAAACGGAAGATAAGAATAAGTGCAGGAGGGTTACAAGCGGTGGTTCACCTAAGGGCCTTGATGAACCCCTTTCGATATGGAATTCTTAGTTTTCAATATATTTCCCATAGGGTTTTTCGCTGGACATTAGCCCCTTTGGCTCTGGTAGTTGTTTTTATTACTAATTTATTTTTGCTACAAAACGAGCACCCAATATATATTCTATTGTTTGCAGGACAACTTTTATTCTATAGCCTTTCGGTATTGGGCTATTTTTTTAAAAAGAATAAAATAAAATTCAAAATTGCTTTTATTCCCTTTTATTTCACATTTATGAATTTAAGTGTTTTTATTGGGTTATTTAAGTTACTTTCGGGCAACTATAATGTTTCGTGGGATAAAGCAAAAAGAAGAGAGTAAGGGAAAATGAATGTAGTTTAAATTAAAAAATTAATGATTTTTCAAAAGTCTTTTTAATTGTATAGCATTTAATCAATGATAAGCCTAATAACAGTAAACTTCAACGAAATGGATCTCACTGTGGAACTGATCAAGTCTATAGGTGACTATGACCCAAGTTCCTTAGAGATTATTGTGGTGGACAATGGCTCTAAAATTGATGAAACCCATAAATTAAATGTATTCCGACCAGAAATTAAAATTATCAAAAGCGACCAAAATTTGGGATTTGCTGGAGGTAATAATTTAGGAATCAAACAATCAAAAGGTGATTATTTGTTTTTCATCAATAATGATACTATTTTTAAGGAGAAAACGGAAACTATTTTTAGGTTAAGAGATGTTTTACAAAACAATCCAAACGCAGGTGTTGTTTCACCTTTGATTTATTATTATGAGCAACCAGAGACACTTCAGTATGCAGGCTATACGGCTCACAATCCTATAACTGGCAGAAACAAAACAACCCATTTTAGACAGAAGTTATCCGTTTCAAACAAAACGGTATTGACTGCCTTTCCTCATGGAGCTGCAATGATGCTTAAAAAAAGAATTATTGACGAGGTTGGTTTAATGCCTGAAAACTATTTTTTATATTTTGAAGAACTTGATTGGGCATTTCAAATTAAAAATAAGGGGCATCAAATTTTGGTTGATCACAAGAGTCGAATTTTTCATAAAGAATCTATGGCTACGGGAAAAATTTCAGGATTGAAAACGTATTTCTTAACACGAAATAGAATTCTATTTATGAGACGTAATTATAATAGGATTGAATTTCTACTATTTATATTGTTTTTTATAACGGTATCCACACCTACACATATATTTAGATGCGTCATCAATGGAGAGACACATAACATTCAACCTTTTTATAAAGCCTTCAAATGGCACCTTGTAAACGGTGTCCAAAGTTTTGATATTGGCTATCTGAAAGAAAATCTAGTAAACAACTAACAGTAAAATGAAGAAAATTAGTATTTATCTTAAGGTTTTATTTCTTTGTTGCAGTTCATTTGTTTACGCACAGCAAGAATTGGATGAGGTTGTTTTGTCACAGCAAATGAATACGATTAACAGCATACTAAATAACCCAATCCAATTAGATTCTATAGTCAATCTTGTGTATTGGAACTCTAATAATTTAAAATCTTTTGACCAACAAATGTATGCATTTGATGAGGATATATTTCAAAATAAAAAGATACTAATTAATGGTTTAGGCATTGGTACAGGGGTGGGATTTCTAACCGAGCTTACACCTATTGTTGGTGGATTTGTTGAAAAAACGGAGCCCCGATTTAGCTTTAGTGTTTCCATTAATCCTGAAAAGATTTTTTTGAGTAAGAGTAAAGGAAGAAAATTGGAAAATCTTAAACAACAAACCTTTTTCATAAAGGAGGAGTACAAAGTAACCCTTAAGAAAATACTGATCAACTCGCTTTATGAGCAACAACTCCTTATCGAAGATATTTTATTACAGCTGAAATTAATTAATGAAAGTGATCAGTTTTTAAGCTTGATGAAAGCTCGTTTTAAAAGCGGGAATGTTTTGTATTCAGAACTTCGTAATGTTGAAAGTCGTAACGATCAAATAAAAAAAGAATTTTTACAAATCAAATACCGTTATTTGAAAGCTAAAAGTGATTATCAATTAATGATAGGTAAGATATAGTCATGGATTTAAAAGAAATACAAAAATTATTGTGGGAAAATAAGTTTTTGATCATAACTATTCCTATTATTTCGGCTGTATTGGTGTATATTTTTGCCACATTTCAACCAGAAAAGTACACTTCCAATGTAGTTATTTACACGGGTTTAACCACCTCCAATAGCAACGTAGAAAGTGGAATAATTAATTTCCCTCAGGTCAATAATGATATCGAAAATGTCATTACACTTTTACAATCTGGGCCCAGTAAAGAAGATATTTTACTTCGTGTTCTTGCAATTCATATTTACGATCATCATTCAGATGGTCAAAAAATCCCAGAATCCCATTTTGATGGTATGGAAGAATTTTTTGTAAAAAAACAACATGAGCGATTTTTTCACCCTAAAGGATATGACTCGATTTACAATAAACTCCGTAAGGCAATTGTAAAAAAGGACAGTATTTTAAAAAATTTAATTTTCGACAAGTCAAGTCCCTATTTTATTGGTCAGATGGATGAGTTAAAAATCAGAAGAGGGAGTTCAAGTGATATCTTAAACATTACGTTTACCTCCACCAATGACCTTTTCTGCCAACAAATTTTGGAACAATCCATGGTGGTTCTAGAAAATAAATTCGAGCTGATCACTTCAAGTGAAAATGACAGTGTTGTAGAATATTTCAGGCAAAAATTAAAGGAGGTTGAAGAGGAACTTAATATAACTGAAAATTTGCTGATAAATTTTAAGAACCGATACCAAATCATCAATTTTGAAGAGCAAACAAAGATTCTTGTATATGATCGGCAAACGGCTTTTGGTGAAGTAGAGTTAGCAAAGATGAATATGCTCGCAGCAGAGAAGAATTTAGTGGAGATTGAGTTAAAACTCAATAAAAATAATAACTTTTTTACAACCAATGCTACGTTAATAGAAAGTAAAGAAGCATTGGCCAGTCTTATCAAAGCGATAGCAAAAGATACAATGACCCTAGCAAATGATAATATAGTGGAAAAGCAATCACAAATTGTGTCTTTAAAAGGAAAAATTCAAAGCGCAATGACAGCTACCTATCGTGCCGAAAATAGTGAAGAAGGAATCAGTACAGATGTTTTATTGGCTAGTTGGTTGGAGCGTTTTATTATCTTCAATTCACAGCAGGTGTATTATAAAAACCTTCAAGAAAACTTGGAAAAATTAAATCAAGAAATAAAAGACTTTTCACCACTTGAGACCTATCTAAAAAAACTGATGCGTGAAATCGAACTTAAGGAGTCACAATACATTGAAGTCTTGAGGGCTTACCAACGAAGTGTTTTAAAGCAAGAAAATGAAAGGAGTGCGAATAATCTATTATTGATTGATTCTTCGGAATACACCACAATTAAAGATGCAACATCTAAAGTGTTTCTCTCTTTTGTAGGCTTTATTTTTGGGGTTTTTGTAGCGATTTCTGTGCTGTTTGCTAAGTGGTATTTGAAAAACAACTCCTGGATGTCGTCTCTAGAATAAAACTATTTTTTGGCTTATGTTAAGAGAAAAAAAAATCAATGTATTGCTGTTTGGTTCTGCACTTATGCTGGTTTTGATATGCTCTTATCTAATCGCCCAACTTAACGAACAAAAAAGTTTAATAGTGGTGATTTTGCCTCCACTAATTGTACTTCTGATTGCAAGAATAAAGAATCACTACTTTAACCTTCACATCATTATGGTATCGGCCTTTTTGGTTTCCTTTTTGGGTCGACTTGTTAATAATGTTCCCTTTGGACTTTCTATCGATTTCCTACTGCTTTATATGGGACTCGGACTCTTAATTAATAAAAATACCAAATTGCAAAAGATTGCTTTTTTTAATCCAATGACGCTGTCCTTACTACTTTGGTTTTTAATTACGGTAATTCTTTTAGTCAATCCTTTAGCTTCAAATAAGATCGCTTGGTTTTATGCGAACCGTGCTTTTAGTATCTATCCCTTGTTGATTATTATCTTTTCCCTTCACTTTTTTAAAGACAAAAAAAATCTGGAGAGCTATTTATTGGTTTGGGGTCTAATGTCACTATTCGGTTCTTTGTGGGGAATAAAACAGTTGTTTTTTGGACTTGATGGTTTTGAAGAAGCCTGGCTAGATGGAGGAGCTGCTAAAACACATGTTTTGTTTGGAAAACTAAGGGTATTCTCCTTTTATACTGATGCAGCACAATTTGGAGCGAGCCAAGCTCACGCCGCTTTGGTCTTTGGGATCATTAGTTTTGCCGAAAAGAATCTGGTTAAAAAATTAATTTACATTACCATAGCCTTGTTTGGCCTTTATGGAGTTATCATTTCAGGAACACGTGCAGTATTGGCCATAGTTGCCGTGGGGATGGTAGTGTTCCTTATTTTATCAAAAAATTTAAAGGTCATTATTACAGGGGCATCGATATTATTGATCACCTTTATTTTCTTAAAGTTTTCCTATATCGGGCAGTCGGTCTATCAAATTAATCGCATGAGAACAGCCTTAAATTTTGATGATCCCTCCTTTATGATTCGGATTAATAGAATTAATCAACTCAAAAGTTTTATGGCTGATAAACCTTTGGGGTATGGTATTGGAACTGCTGGGAGCTGGGCCAAACGTTTTTATCCCAATGGCCCTCAAATCCTTAAATATACCGATGGTTTTTATACCAGTATATGGATGCAAACAGGGATTTTAGGCTTGAGTTTTAAAATTCTAGTTATATCAATAATTATTTTATATCTAGGACGCTTGATTTTTAAAATGGAGTACTCCAGTTACCGAAGTTTTGCTGTTGCTTTTTTCTGTGCTTATTGTGGGTTTGTTGTTGCCGATTTCACCAACGATCTATCCACCCAACTACCTAGCAGTGTTCTATTACCGACGAATTTGGCGGTTATTTATTTACTAGCAAATAACAAATTCAATCAAAAAACACTAATTTCCCAATAAAATGGAAGTTTTTTCTATCATCATAGCTGCCTACCTTGGATTAAGCTCCTTGTATATGTTTATTTTTGCTTGTGCAGCTAAATTACCAGCTTCCAAAAAAAAGTCTCCTAAAGTAGATTCAAAAATCAATTCCATTGCTGTTTTAATTCCTGCTTACAAAGAAGATACGGTCATTGAGGCAGTAGCTAAATCGGCCTTAGAACAAGACTATCCAAACTATACGGTTGTGATCATTGCAGATTCTTTTCAAAAAGAGACACTTCATCGTCTGGCTAAACTTCCCATTACACTTATTGAAGTTACTTTTGAAAAAAGCACCAAGGCCAAAGCCTTAAATTTTGCCATGCAACAACTTGATTCGTTTGATACAGCATTAATTTTAGATGCTGATAATATCATGGAACAGGGCTTTCTCGATCAAATCAATAAAGAATACAACAAAGGCTACCCTGTAATTCAGGGATGTCGAATGGCTAAAAACACCAACTCTAACTTTGCTGTTTTAGATGGAATAAGTGAAGCAATAAATAACAATATATACAACGTTGGGACCATTCGATTGCAACTCTCCTCTCGATTGGTTGGATCTGGAATGTTATTCACTTATAATTTATTAAAGTCAATGATGGAAGAGGCCGAGGCCGTGGGAGGATTTGATAAAGAACTGGAAATTAAACTACTTAAAGAGGGGGTTTATATTCACTATGCCCACCATATACGCTTATGGGACGAAAAAGTGCATTCTGGAAAGGTCTTTAAAAAACAACGTACCCGTTGGATTGCTTCTCAGTTTTTCTTTTTGAAAAAATACGGGATGAATGCCTTAAAAGCACTCTTGCTTAAGGGGAATGTTGACTTTTTTAATAAAATGATTCAAATGGCATTACCACCACGTGTTTTAATTCCTTTTATGTTGGCTGTTGGAAGTGTTGTACATCTTTTCTTTATGAGAAATTTACTTCCATTGTGGACGGTCGGTCTGCTTCTAAATTTGAGTGCAAATTTTATGTCAATTCCCGGAGAAATGTACAATAAAAAAATGCTATTGGCGCTGTTTTCCATACCAAAAGCTGTTGTGATGACTTTTCTCAGTTTATTATCGCTTAAAAAAGCCAATAAAGAATTTATTCATACACCACATGACAGCTGAAAAAAATCAACATCCATTAATTAAAATAACCTTAATTAAATTTTAAAACCATGGGACTATCCGATGTAAAGCATATTAAGACCCCTACCATTAGTGATGGAAGAGGTAAGTTGGGGTTTTTAGAAAATAAAACACATATTCCTTTTGATATTAAGAGGGTGTACTATCTTTACGATGTTCCAAAAGACCAGGATCGTGGAAAACATGCCCATTACGAATTGGAGCAAGTCATTTTTGCTTTAAACGGGAGTTTTGATATTGTTTTGGACGATGGTAAAAGTAAAAAGACCTACCATCTAGATAGTCCGAACAGTTTTTTAGTCCTTCCTAAAATGATTTGGAGAGAGTTAAAGAATTTTTCTGAAAATGCCATCTGTATGGTCATCGCCTCGATGAACTATAGCGAGTTAGATTATATCAGGGATTATAACAAATTTTTAGAGGAAGCAAATAAAAAAGCCAATAAAGATGATTCATCCAACAGCTGAGGTACAAAGCACATCAATAGGAGTAGAAACTAATATCTGGCAGTTCACCGTAGTTTTAGAACAAGCAGCTATTGGAAAAAATACAAATATTTGCTCGCATTGTTTTATTGAAAATGATGTAGTTGTTGGTGACCATGTAACCATCAAATCCGGGGTACAACTTTGGGATGGCTGTAGGGTTGAAGATTATGCTTTTATTGGGCCCAATGTCACCTTCACTAATGACCTATATCCAAAATCGAAAAACACCTCTTTTAAATTATTAACTACCACAGTTAGTAAGGGTGCAGCAATAGGGGCAAACAGCACACTCTTAGCAGGGATAACAATTGGACAATACGCCTTGGTAGGTGCAGGTAGTTTAGTGACAAAAAACATTCCTGAATTTACTGTTTGGTATGGTAGTCCTGCGGAATTTAAACGCACGATTTGTCAATGTGAAAATGAATTAAGTCCCCACCAATGTTTTGAATGTAAATAATAGAAGCGATAAAACGATGAAGTCAGAAAAACAAAAAGAAGTTGCATTTTTAAGCTTAAAAGAAGTCAATAGAAAATACGAAAAAGAACTCTTAGACGCCTTACACAATGTGGTAGATTCTGGATATTTTATTCGAGGAAGTCAAACCACTCTTTTTGAAGAAAATTTTGCTGCCTATATGGGAACCCAACATGCAATTGGTGTTGGTAATGGTTTGGATGCCCTTCGACTAATCATTAGAGGTTATATAATTTTGGGGAAACTTAAGAAAGGGGACAGTATTTTGGTTCCTAACAATACTTTTATCGCTTCTGTGTTGGCCATAAAGGAAGAAGGTTTACATCCTATTTTGGTTCCACCAAGTGAGACTACATACAATATTGATCCCTTAAAAATAGAAGCCTATATTCAGGACAATACAACCGCCATTATGCCTGTGCATCTCTATGGAATGCCCGCCTATAATGCCACTTTAGAGCAAGTTATAAAAAAACATCAATTAATTGTCATTGAGGACAATGCACAAGCCGTTGGAGCCACCTATAAATCAAAAAAAACGGGAGCCCTTGGCCATGCTGCCGGGGTCAGTTTTTATCCCAGTAAAAATTTGGGTGCACTGGGCGATGGGGGAGCAGTGGTTACTTCTGATAACGAACTTGCCAAGATTGTTCGAATTCTATCCAATTACGGTTCAGAAAAAAAATACTTTCATGATTACCAAGGGGTCAATTCTAGATTGGATGAAATTCAAGCGGCAGTTTTAAATGTAAAACTAAAAGGAATTGATGTAGATAATCAACATCGAAACACCGTTGCACTCCAATATATTAATGGGATCAAGAATCCACACATTCAATTACCTAGCATTCAGCAAGATTGTACGCATGTTTGGCACCTTTTTGTTATTCGAAGCCCTCACAAGGAACAATTACAAGACTATTTAACCGCCAAGGGAATACAAACCCAAATTCATTATCCCGTTGCAATGAGTGATCAGGCCGTTTTTTCAGACCTAAAGGAACAGCATTGCGAAGCCACTTCTACCATGCAAAATCAAATTTTAAGTCTTCCTATGAGTCCTGTACTTCAAGAAGAGGAGGTGACCTATGTCATTGAAACTCTCAATTCATTTACTCCTTGGACTTAAAAAGCACCACTTTTTGGTCCGCAGTATCCACGGTTGTACGCATGTTGGCTGGAATCATTTCTGTCAAATTTGTGGCCTATATTGTTGGACCTTCTGGAGTCGCTTTTATTGGACAATTGCAAAGTTTTATTCTGATCACCAATACTGGAGCCAACATGGGAATGGGACAAGGAACCATCAAATATTTAGCTGAGGATAGGAACGATCATCAAAAACACCAACAGATTCTTTCTTCTTCTTTTTTTGTGACTGTAGTTAGTAGTGTGCTCATTTCAATACTGATTTTATTTCTTTATAAAACCATTGGTTTCTATCTCTTTAAAACACACGACTATGACATAGTTATTATTATCCTAGCCTTAGGACTAAGTTTTTACGCCGTCCAACAAATTCTAATCCAGGCCCTCAATGGATTTCAAGAAATTAAAAAATTAATTGCAGCGAAAATAACCATAAGCCTTTTGGGCTTAATGTCCACCTTAATATTAGTCTATATTGCTGGGGTGGAAGGAGCTCTATTAGCCCTCATTATTAGTCAGATTATTGGCTTTGCTGTATTGATTTATTTCAGTTTAAAAAGCCCTTGGTTTAATAAAGAAATGTTTTTTAACGGTTTTGATAAAGCCACATTACAACGTCTTTTTAAATATTCCCTAATGACCTTTGTCTCCGTCATATTACTCAATGTTCGTCAGATTTTTTTAAGAGATTATGTTATTGAAAACCTTTCAGCCGATGCTGCTGGACATTGGCAAGCCATTTGGAAAATTTCTGAAATCTACCTTACCATTATTACTTTTTCGCTCTCTATTTATTATTTGCCAAAACTGTCTTCCATACACGACAAGCTAGCCTTAAAAAACGAAATTTTTAATGGATATAAATTCCTACTTCCCGTTGTTTTTGTTCTCTCAGTACTGATGTATCTCTTTAGAGATCTAATCATTCTTATCCTATTTTCAAAAGATTTTGCTCCTGTTAGTGAGTTGTTTTTATACCAACTTATTGGTGATGTATTGAAAATTGCCTCTTGGTTAATCAGTTTTTTGATGGTAGCCAAAGCCATGACCAAAGCCTTTATTATTACTGAGGTTATTTCAATCAGTATTTTTTTAGTATTATCACTCTATTTTTTAAACAATTATGGTCTAATAGGGATGACCTATGCCTATGCTATTAATTATGGAATTTATTTAATAATGATGATCGTCTTATTCCGGAAGCTTTTATTTAATAATCATGAAACTGTAACCCAATGAAAAAACCTTTGATTTCCGTAATCATTCCATTGTATAATCATTCAGAATATATAAAGGAGAATATCGAATCTATTGTGAATCAAACCTATGGTTTGGAAAACATTCAGCTCATTGTCATTGACGATTGTTCAACGGACAATAGTGTGGAAATTGTTCAGGAATTACAAAAAATGTACGATTTTCAGTTCATCATTAATACGACTAATAGCGGAATTTGTAAAAATATTAACCATTGCTTGACCTTGGTAAAAGGGGAGTTTGTTTGTATCACAGGATCTGATGACTATTGGTCTTTAGATAAACTTGCGCTTCAAGTCCGCTTTATGGAAACGAATCCTCTTATAGCTGTTTGTTCAGGAAATTTTATAAAAATTGATAGTCAAGGGGAACCATTACCTGAAAAAGAACAAAAACAAGCTCCAGAAAGAACTTATGGATTTGAAGAGGTGATGATGAGAGACTTTCCATTTTCAAGTACCTTATCGATGATTCGAAAATCTGTTTTGGATGAAGTTGGGGGATACGATCCCGCCCTAAAAATCGAGGATTACTTTATGTGGCTAAAAATAAGTCATGCAGGCTATCAACTCCATTTGCTTAACAATAAACTTGGTTTTTACAGAATTCATGAAGACAACACCATCAAAAAGTCGGAATTGATTTATGATGAAATGAGAAAAATTATTGATCAATATCATAGCGAAGCTATTTATAAAAAAGCCTTAAAAAGATTAAATGTAGTTTACTTTCCTCAAATTGCTTTACTAAATAAAAGGAAAGCGCTACGTCTTCTGCCCTCAGCAATTTCTAATACCCGCTTTTTTTATCGTGGAATTAATAACTTATTAAAACGTTAAAAAATAGATGAGAATAGGGATTGAAGCACAACGGGTTTTTAGAGTGAAAAAACATGGTATGGACATTTATGCCTTGCAGTTAATCCGACACCTGCAGTTGTGTGACACGACCAATGATTATTTCATTTTTGTAAAAAAAGATGTTGATGTTTGCCTTAAAGAAACGGCCAATTTTAAAATCATTGTTTTTGATTCCTTTTTTTATGTTGATTGGGAACAAATACTACTACCCTACAAAATACACTCTTACAATTTAGACTTTTTACTGTGCACCAGTAATACAGCACCTTTGTATTGTCCTGTGCCCCTTCTAATAACCCTTCACGACGTGATCTTTTTAGACAGCAAGTTTATTGGTGGGACCTATTACCAACGCTTGGGCTATTTTTACAGAAAATGGTTGGTGCCCAAAATCATTCAAAAAGCAAAAAAAATTTATACCGTTTCAAAGCATGAAGCAGGGATCATTGAAACGCATTTTAACAATAAGGAACAGTTGGAAGTTGTTTATAATGGAATAACACCTAATTTTTTTAAACCCTTTGAAAAAGGAATAGTAAAGAAAATAAAAAAACAATTTAAGTTTCCTGAAAAGTACCTCTTGTTTCTCGGTAATGAAGTACCGAAAAAGAACATGAATCGGGTTATAAAAGCGTATATCTTATACTGTCAAAAAGCCACTAACCCAATGGATTTGGTTATTTTAGAAACAAATAGTAAAACAATTCGGAAACAACTAAAAAAAGAAGGGGCAATAAAATTACTGGATAAAATATATCTTCCTGGGTATATAGAAAATTACCTTTTACCCCAAATTTATTTCAATGCCTTTCTCTTTTTATATCCCTCCATACGTGAAAGTTTTGGACTTCCCATTTTGGAAGCTATGGCCTCAGGAACTCCAGTAGTTGCCTCCAATATTCCTGCCATTAAAGAAGTAGGACAAGAAGCCCCAATTTATGTGGACCCCTATGATGTTCATGCACTTGCAAATACAATCATCGCCCTTGAGGACAATCCACAACAGCTCCAAAAAATAATAGCCTTAGGGAATGAAAGAGTTAAAAGCTTTTCATGGAAGAGTACGGCACAACAAATTTTAAAAAGTTTTAACGAAATCTTTTTTTAAGTATTTCATGATGATAAACAAGTTATTATAGATATCCATTTCATAAAACGACTTAACTTTACAGCCGAATAATCAAGCAACTATGTTACTTATTGAAATACTATTATTGTGCATTGGGGGCTATTTGTCTTTGTCCTCTCTGTATCTTTTCATTTTTGCTCTAGGGGCACGTTTACTACCTAAGAAAACACCTAAAACGATTACAGATAAAAGAAACCACATTACCCTACTAGTTCCCTCCTTTAAAGAGGACGAACTCATTGTACAAACAATAAATAATGTCTTAGATCAATCCTATACTGCTTTTACACTAGTTGTGATTGCCGATTCCTTTCAAGAAGATACCTTAAAGCTATTACGTAAACTCCCCATCGAACTTTATGAAGTATCTTTTGAAAACAGTTCCAAAACCAAATCCATTCAATACGCTTTAACAAAAATTACCCCTACGGATGCTTGCTTGGTCTTGGATGCGGATAACCTTGTTGCCTCTGATTTTTTGGAGCAAATGAATAGGCACTTTAACCGTGGATATGATGCTGTGCAGGCTAAGAGGGTTTCAAAAAATAAAAACACAAATTTTGCTATACTTGACTCGCTAAGTGAGGAAATCAATAATTCGATTTATAACCAAGGGTGTAATAATTTGGGTTTATCCTCCCGAATCGTAGGTTCTGGGATGTTGATTGAATTTAATCTGTTTATGGAAATAATGCTTCAGGTAAAAGAAATCACTGGTTTACTGGGTGCCGAAGATAAATTTTTGGAGATGGAACTCATTAAAAAGAATAAATTCATCTTTTATGCAGCTGACATAGAACTCCTTGATGCCAAGACCAATAACGCTAAAGCTTTTAAAAATCAACGTTCACGTTGGATTAGTGCACAATACCATATTTTTAGAATGTTTTATAAGCAGACGTTCCAACAACTTTTTTTAAAAAATTTCGATTTTTTCAATAAAACACTTCAATTGGCTTTGCCACCCAGATTACTATTAATGGTTTTTTTGGGTCTTGGAATGCTCTTTCATTTTTTCTTCTTTACGGATGTTCTGTGGTTGTGGTTAGTAGGTTTTCTATTGAATATAACAGCCAATTTTATTTCTATCCCCAAAGCCTTATTCAACGCTAAATTAGTTGTAGCATTATTATCCATTCCAAAAGCAACCCTGTACACCCTACTCAGTTTATTTCGCTTAAGGCTGGCACGCAAAAATTTCATTCATACCATTAAAGACGAAAACAGTTAAACCCATGCATCTTCCAAATTTCATCATCTTAGGCGCAGGAAAAAGCGGAACTACTATTATTAATTATTTAATAAACCAGCACCACGATGTATATATGTCTCCCGTAAAAGAGCCTAATTTCTTTGCTTTAGAAGGAGAAACAAAAATCACTGGATACGATAAAGACGACCCATATGGATTTTATAATTATCCACAATCGGTAACCAATTTGGAAGACTACAAAGCCCTTTTTAAGGAAGTGGAAAACGAAAAAATTATCGGCGACTGCTCCAATATGTACCAGTATAAAACTAAAGCTGCTGATAACATAAAAAAATACATCCCCGAAGCCAAGCTTCTTGGTATTTTTAGAAATCCATCAGAGCGTCTTTTTTCAAGACATCAACACTTAGTGCGCCAAAACCTTTCTCCAACCCCAAACTTTACCGATTGTTTTACCAAAGGGAACTTGTGGTGGCAAAGAAATGACTTAATTCAAGAAGGGTTTTACTATACCCACATGAAGTATTATTTTGACCATTTTGATTCCTCCAAAATAAAAATCATGCTTTATGATGACTTCAGAAACGATCCGACGGCTTTTATGAAAGAAATATTTGATTATTTAGAAATCGACAACACCTTTACTCCTGATTTCTCCATGCAATTAAATGTAGGAGGAGAAATAAAAAATAAATTCAAAGATAAATTTATTGGTGAACAAAGTCTCATACGAAAAAGTATTGAAAAAATTTCTCCATCTTTTGTAGAGTGGTCCCGACAAAACGATACCCTCTTAAAATGGGTTTACAAACTCAGAAACAAAAACTTAAAACGATCCCAATTAAGCCCTGAAATCAAAAAAAGGCTTAATGATGAAATTTACGGTGATGAAATCAATAAATTCGCTAAACTCATTGATCGTGATTTAAGTCATTGGTTGATCTAGTCCCCGTTGTTTCTTTTATTCATTTAGCTTAACTTTATTAAGGTACGTGAAAAAAATTAAGCAGTCCCAATCATCCTGCTCAATTTCTTATGTCTTTAAAAAGCATTCACTTATTTCTCATTGAACCATCGTTACTGAAACGTGTAACCACTGTAGCGATTATTTTTATTTTTCCCCCTTGAAAATCATCTTTAAAACGCATATTACTTGCAAAATGCAATTTATTTTATCAGTATAAAATACTAATAATCAAATATTTATATATAATTAAAATTTTTTTTTAGTATTATTTTAATAAACACATAAATAATATTATTTTTGAAGTAACCATACAACTAAAGAAACTATAATTAATTATTAATCATCGTGAAATCATTTAAAATTTTATTTTTAATTCTTTTTACAGCCTTCATCAGTTGTGAAAAAACGTATTATGTCGAAGAAGCACCCATTGCATTAGCTGATGCTGTTTTAGGAGACGATCAACTAACCATACCGGAAGGGTTTGATTTTTCCTCAACACAAGATCAGAGTATTCAAATTACAGGAAACAAATTTCCTGCAGATGCACAAATTAGCTTTAGCCTTTATCAGGTGGTCGACACTACAGCGACGCTTATCCACAAAGGATTTGTTAAAGCAAACGAAGCTTTGGACCAATCGTATTCATTTCCCAATCACGTTCAACGCGTCAAGATCGAAGCATCGTATGGGAACAAGACCTATGCAACGGAACTTTCAAAAGAGGAGTTGGGGAATTTTTCTCTCGACTTTGACAATTTCACCAATCCAACAGCACTAAGAAATTCGACAGCGGTGAAACCTGCTAATTCCAAAGATGACGACGACTATAAATCTGGGGTTGGTGTAATCGCACCTAATAACACCTGTCCAAGTAGCGTTACAGGTAGTTTTACCAGTAGCGATACAGGAACCTACACTCTATATTCTCGAGAAACATGGAAAGTAACAGGTTCAGGTATCTTTCGCGGTAGAATTAATTCTTCGGAAATTGCAACTTTATACATTTGTAGTGGTGCTACATGGAAGCCCTCTAGAATAAATATTTCCGACCATAGATTTAAAATTGTGGTTTTATCCGGGGGCACCTTGGATTTATCTGATATTCCATACAACTACACATTTGCTTCGATTCTTGAAAACGAAGGAACTGTAATAAAGTCCAACGGGACATTTACCCCAATAAATGGATCCAAAGTTTATAACTGGGGTACAATGGATTTTAATAATCTTAATTCACAAGGATCTTTTAGAAATTATGAAGGGACCATTACCACCAATGGATATTTTGTTACCAATGGTGGTGGTGCTCACTTCGATAATGATGGTTCTGCTGGATCTGGAGCTGTTGTAAACGTTGGGAGTTATGCTATTTTCAATAGTAACTTCAGGAATTATGCCAATAGTCAACTCAATGTAACGGATTATCTTACGAACAATGCGGCAATTTACAATGAATGTTCCATCTCTGCATATAACTTTACATCAAATGCTAGTGTTAACTTAGCAGGAGAAGAAGGGGCTTATATTAATGTTGCCAATGATTATAAAATCAACAGTGGAAACCTAAAGGCGGCAAATGGTACAGGAAACCACTTGATACAGACGAAGAATTTAACCTCAGGCACCAATATAACTTTTAGGACCAACACCAACTATTCCCTTCTTGAAGTGACCGGTACGATGAATTTCTATTCTAGCAACAACCGGTTAAGAGGGAATCTTTATGTCTGCTCCCCTAGTTATACTGCAAATATGGGGAATGGACATGTTATTGCGGACTGTTCGGCCTCGGTGGATGCTTCTACCTGTTCCCCTGGCTACAATTCAAACCCCGATACAGATGGTGACGGTGTTTATGATGATGTTGATGTAGAAATTAACAATATGGACGTAGCTACCTATAACTATCCACAAGGACAA
>CBFIJI010000031.1:0-19299 GCA_965662885.1 Flavobacteriaceae bacterium
CAATTTGTAGCAACACAAAAAAACTATTTCGCCGATGAAATTGGTACGCTCAAATTGAAACAAGAACCTAAAAAAGAAATTAGCGCTGGTGATGTTGGCTACCTTATCACTGGAATCAAAGAAGCTAAAGAAGTAAAGGTAGGAGATACCATCACGCACCCTGAGCGACCCACAAAAAATGCCATTGACGGTTTTGAAGAAGTAAAACCCATGGTTTTTGCGGGGATATATCCTGTGGACACAGAAGACTATGAAGAGTTGCGCGCAAGTATGGAAAAACTCCAATTGAACGATGCTTCTCTAGTGTTTTCTGCGGAAAGTTCTGCCGCTTTAGGTTTTGGTTTTCGTTGCGGTTTTCTAGGAATGCTCCATTTGGAAATCATTCAAGAACGTCTTGAAAGAGAGTTTAACATGACGGTAATTACTACCGTTCCTAATGTCTCCTATCATGCATTTACCAAAAAAGATCCCGATACGATCCTTATGGTAAACAACCCCTCCGACCTTCCCGACCCTTCTTTTATGGATCGTGTGGAAGAACCTTATATCAAAGCAACCATTATTACAAAGTCCGACTTTGTTGGAAATGTGATGAGTCTATGTATTGAAAAACGAGGGCAAATCACCAATCAAACCTATTTAACCACTGAACGGGTTGAACTGTCTTTCGATATGCCTTTGGCAGAAATTGTGTTTGATTTTTACGACCGATTAAAAACTGTTTCCAAAGGCTATGCATCCTTTGACTATTCGCCAATCGGAATGCGTTCTTCCAAATTAGTAAAAGTGGATATCCTTTTAAACGCCAATCCAGTAGATGCTCTTTCTGCATTAATCCATGCCGACAATGCATATACTATCGGAAAAAAGATGTGTGAAAAGCTTAGACAACTCATTCCACGTCAACAATTCGACATTCCTATTCAAGCCGCAATTGGAGCCAAAATAATTTCCCGAGAAACCATCAAAGCGTTACGAAAAGACGTTACCGCTAAGTGTTATGGGGGAGATATATCCCGAAAAAGGAAGTTGCTCGAAAAGCAAAAAAAGGGGAAAAAGAAAATGCGCCAAGTTGGAAATGTAGAAATACCACAACAAGCATTTATGGCCGTTTTAAAGCTCAATGAATAAGGCTTTTTGTGTTCTCTCTTTTTTTAATTAATTTTCCGTATGATTATTAGCTTTAATCGTTTATTCACAAAACCCTAAAACTGCCTATCACTTTCAATTAAATCAATTCTTATAACCGTTATTTGAGCGGCTTTAACTCCCCTAATCTCCGAAAACTAAATGAAAAACCTAAGTAATATAGGCCTTGACCTCGAAAAGAGCCATAATCTGGCTAACTTATTGGATGATCTACTCTCCAATTATTCTGTTTTTAACCAAAATATAAGAGGATATCATTGGAATGTCCAAGGAGATAAATTCTTTGAATTGCATCTTAAATTTGAGGAACTCTATACGATGTTTATTAACAATGTTGATGAAATCGCAGAACGAATCCTAACACTAGGGCATATCCCCGAACACAAATTCATCAATTATCTAAAACGATCCAATATAGAAGAAAGTAATAATGTTACCGATGGCTTAAAAGCGGTAAACGAAACTCTGGAAGGCCTTAAGGTTTTACTCGATAAAGAACGTCAAATTCTTATCTTTTCTAGTGGCATAAAAGATGAAGGAACTTATTCACTTATTAGTAGTTATATTCAAAAGCAGGAAAAATGGGTGTGGATGTTTTCAACCTATTTAAAAAAATAGGCAAGAAATTTCTTGCAGAAAAATCATGGGTTGTATTAAGATAACATGATATAACCTTTAGGCTTATTCCCGAGGATTAATCCGATTTACTCTTGTCTTTTTTCAAAGGGATAAATGATCCCGAAATTTAAAAGCATCATAAAAAAAACAGCTTTTTTTAAGGAATTTTAAAAGGTCTCCTTTTGAAAAGTAACCCTCTATTTCTTGAGTTTTGTTGTTCATGTAACTCACTAAAGCCCTGAATGTCGAATGATAAGATTTTGCCAACACTCCTTTTGTTATCAATATCAACGCTTTTTTATGGTCAACAAGACAAGATAATCGCTTCAAAAGATCAAAAGCGAGGCTTTTATTTTTATTGGGGATGGAATAGAGGATGGTATAACACCTCAGCCCTGACCTTTAGTGGAAAGAATTATGACTTTACACTTAAAAATGTTCAAGCAGTGGACAGACAATCAACATTCTCTTTGGAAGAATACTTAAACACAAAAAGAATAACAATCCCACAATATAACCTCAGAATTGGTTATTTTTTTAAAAACAACTGGGAGGTCGCTATTGGTTTGGATCATATAAAAATGTGATTAAAAACCATCAAACAGTTAAAATATGTAGGGAAATTAACACCTCCAGTTCCTCATATAGTGGGAGCTATTTAGATAACGACATCACTATTCGTACTGATTTTTTAAGCTTTAAACACACCGATGGGTTAAACTATTTGAATCTAGAACTTAGATATACCCATAGGTTCCACACTTTTAAAAAAATAGCCATTAACCATCTTGAGTGGTTTGAAATTGGCATTTTAATTCCAAACATAAATTTACTGAATAAAAACCGCTACGATGAATTCCGTCTTTTAGGTTGTGGTTTAACCCTTGTTTTAGCGTGAATGTAAGCTTCTTTGATTATGTCTTTATTCAAAATGATCGCTAAATATGGGGTTTTTTTTATGTTTTATAATTCTTGTTATCTTTATTAAATAATCAGTTCCTACTGCTTATAAGGAATCCCCTAAAATCAATACCATGACAGAACAATTATTGGCTTTTTTTAAAAACCCAAAAGCGAAAACAACCCTCCGAGTTCCAAAAGGAATTTGCCCACATTGTTGGAGTATGCAGAACTACGACCAACAAATTAGACAGCTATATAAAGACCTAAAAATTGAAAAAAATAACGCCACTAAAACTTACTCCTTTTTTCAGCACTATTTTAAACGTCACTTAAAAGAAATTCGCTTAAAAAAAGATATAAATGGAATGGAATGTCCACGGTGTCAAATGCAGCATAACTAAACCCAAAATAAACAAACCCCGATGTTTTAATGATGATTGGAGTTCGCCAAATACTAAAGTGGTTTAAAGCCTCTTGGTTTTCCCCTCTTCTTGTAACCATGATAGGAGTTTTATTGGCACTATTCTTTGAAAATATGATTCAAGAATTTAACCTTAAAAGTAATAAACAAATTTCCATCCAAAACATCAAACAAGAAATCATAGATAATATCGAAAGTGTCGAAACCGAAAAAAACAATGACAGCTTGATGGCTTTTTTCAAAGACCTCCTCAAGCAAAATGATGTGTTTTCAAAAACAATTACTATTCACCAAGACTCTATGATGCACTTTCAAAAAAAACATGAGGTGTTTTTCGAAATAAAAAACAAAAAAGCAGCTAAAGGTGGCGCTTTTACTTATGAATTAAATTTCAACTATCACATTAGCTTAATACAAGTCTCAGACATTGCTTGGCAAACTGCTTTACTGCGTAAATCCGCTATAGAAATAGACTATGAATGTCTTCAAGGCCTAGTTTATATCTATGACATGCAAAAACGATTTGTGGTACAGCAAGACAAACTGCTGGACGCAATGATCAGTCGTCAAGAAGAAAAAGTCTTCCATACCTTGGGGGTGGTTCAGCAGCTCAAAACCCAGTTTTTAGAAATATTAAAAGAAGCACAAGAGGAAATTGATGTCTGTTTTAATGATTTTAAGACATATAAGTTTTGATTTTTTTGTATATTGAAGTAACCCTAAATACTAGAACCATGAAAAAACGAGAGCCCGTTCGGCATATCATGACCACCGACCCCATCGTAATTAATACCAATGATGGTTTAACCAAGGCTGAAACCATATTCAAGGACCATCGAGTACGTCACCTTCCTGTTGTTTCAGGAAAAGCAATTGTAGGTATTCTAAGTATGACCGATTTGGCACGGATCAGTTTTGTAGATAGCTACAAACCTGAAGAATTTCGAGTGGACACTTCTGTTTACTCTATGTTTACGCTTGAACAAATTATGGTTCGAAACCCAACCTGTATTCCTTCAGACACCTTAATTAAAGACGCTGCTGAGATTTTTTTAAACAATGAATTTCATGCGCTTCCAATTGTTGACGATGGGCAATTAGTTGGAATTCTTACAACTTCCGATTTAATCAAGTATTTATTAGAACAATACTGATCAACTCTTGTTTTAATAGTCTCTCCAAAACCCACTAAGAGCGAAATTCATAGCCCACCGAAATGACTTCACTAAAATTATTTGTTTTTGTCCATTTCACGCTGGATATACCACGAAGAAATCAATAGTCCTAAACCACCAAAAAGAAAAATACTGGCAAAATAACCAACTTGTGCATCTTCAAAAATATTCATGTTGTCTAAAAAACCTCCCAACAACAAACCGATTGCCGCTCCTATAAATAAAGATCCTGATTTTAAACCACCATAAGGTGTGGGTTGTTTTAATGGAATTTCAAGCCCTTTAGCAATCATGTCTTTTTTGATTTTAAACTGGGTAATAATGGCAATAATAGCAATACTTCCTCCAGCAATGATTCCAAAAATGGGTATTAATAAAGCATAATCAAACATAATTTTAAGTTTTTATTGTTATCCTTCTTTAGAGTCTTAAAAAGAAAAAAAGTTACTCTTTTTCTGTTTTTTTATTTTTATGTAACTTTTTTATGGTTTCCATTGTCTAAAAACAAACACAATAACGAATATGGAACTGTCGCAATCCGAATTAAAAACAATTCAACAGGGCAATCTTGATGCTTTTGAATTGTTGATTGATTGCTATCAAGACCGAATGTATGCGCTGGCTTTTAAAATGACTAAAAACAGTGTTGATGCTCAAGAGGTTACACAAATTGCTTTTATCAAATGCTATCAAAATATTAAAAGCTATGCCTTTAATGCTAAATTTTCTGTTTGGTTATACGCCATTACCTACAACGAAAGTTTAACGTTTTTAAAAAAGAAAAAACGTTGGGTTTATGGTTATTTTGAAAAAGAATATCAGCAGCAGGGGCATGCTCCCGAGGTGGAAGGGAATTTGATCCAAAAAGATCGGGAGGACGTTGTGAAAAACCTCTTGGACTATTTAAAACCTGAAGAGCGTTTGTTATTAAACCTTTTCTACATGGAAGAGCTCTCCTATAAAGAAATTGTTCAGATCACAAACATCCCCTTAAGCAGTGTAAAAGTTAAAATCCATCGAGCAAAAAATAAACTTAAAAAGAACCTTAACTATTCCTTTAATTAAAGAAGACAGCAATGGAAAAAAATGAACTGATGAGTCTTTTAAAAAAAGATGTGAACCCTAAAGCACCGAAGGAGATGAAAAAAAACATTCTCCAAGAGTTGCGCAACCTAGAACAAACCAAAGAACGTATTCCTTTTATCCCAATTGATTCGTATAAAGATAGTGGCATCCTTCTCCTCCTTATAATATTAAGCAGCTCCTTTCTTTTTGTTGAAGGCCAGCTGTTGACTTCTTCATCTGTTTTTGTTCTTGAAAAAATAAGTAAAACGAGCTTGGAGTTGTTCATTATAAGCCTCTCTGCGCTATTCTTTGTTCGTGTTTTAGGTCAGTTAATTTCCATAAAAAAAGGCTAAGTCATTTCCATGGCTTCGAATAAAACCCTTAATGTTTGGGTTATACCCAATGCCAAAATTGAAAGGGTCGTGGTTCAAAAGACCCAACTAAAGGTGTGGCTCAAAGGACGCTAAATCTGGTAAAGCCACTAAGACACTTATTTCAATCTTAGCAAAGCATTTCAACAATATCCGAGTACTATATGTTCAAAAAGACTGCTTAGAGCGTATTGCTGTTTCTTTGGAATAAAAAGTTGGCAATCCGTATCTTTGAAAAAACAGGTCGGCATAAAGACCTTTTAAAAATTGAGCTTGTTTAAAATCAATAATTTATATATTTATATACAATGAAAGTTCAACCATTTAAAACCTTACTGTTTGGGTTTGCTTTTTCTCCCTCCTTAAAAGCAAATGTTTATGAAGCCATGCGTTTAGCTTACTTTCTAAATGCACGTTTGGTTTTTGTTCATGTCGGTGAAAAAAAGAAGCAAAAAGAAGCCCTGTTCCAAGAGTTGTTGGAAAATAGTGATTTAAAACCTAAACACGTTGAAGTTCATTGGAAAACAGGAAATGCCGTAAACACCCTTCTAAAAGCCTGTGAAGAATTTAAGGTAGATTTACTGCTTCTTGGCGCCTTAAAAAGAGAAAATGTTTTAAAATTCTATCTTGGCTCCATTGCAAGACAACTCACGCGTAAAGCAAAGTGTTCCGTTATGTTATTGCTCTACCCCTCGGTAGAACGAATTCCTTGTCAACATATCGTAGTTAACGGTTTTGACAGTCCACAGACAAAAGACACCATCATAACTGCCTTTAAAATAGCGCAATCCCTGAAAACCCCAAAGCTAACAATCGTTGAAGAAATTAGTGAATCAAGAATTGCAGTTGCCGTAAATGATGATCGCTCCTTAAGGAAAGCAACCTTGAGAAAAGAAAAAATAAACCGTGAAGAAAAAATACGAGTTCACGACATCGTTAAAGAAATCCCTGAGGAACAAAAGAAAGCCATCAATTGGAATGCTCAAAGTATTTTTGGTCGTAGAGGGTATTCCATAGGGCATTATGCCCGCGTTGTACGCGCCGACTTATTAATTATGAATGCCCAAGAAGAAAAGTCCTTTTTACAGCGTTTTTTCCCAAAAGACCTCGAACACATCCTTATGGAACTGCCCACCAATGTGCTTATCGTAAATACAACAAAAGATGGCTAAAAAATCGACAACATCATTTTTGAAACAATTACCCGTTAACCTTTTTTCTGGCTTTGTGGTCTCCCTTATCGCCCTGCCATTAGGCTTAGGACTTGCCTTAGCCTCAGAAGCTCCTCCCCTTGCTGGAATAGTTGCTGCGGTCGTAGGAGGAGTTGTTGTAGCACTTTTAGGAGGGTCCAACTTGACCATCACGGGGCCTGGAAATGGACTTGTTATTGTCCTTTTAGGAGCCATTACAACCCTTGGAGAGGGTGACCTCTATCAAGGATACCTCTTTACTTTAGCGGCGATTGTCCTTTCTGGTGTTTTCCTCTTTCTTTTTGGTTTACTTCGATTAGGGGCGCTAAGTGAATTCTTTCCAGCTTCTGCACTTCAAGGCATGTTAGCGGCAATTGGATTGGGAATTTTGGCAAAACAATTTCATGTCATGCTTGGAATTACTGGAGTTAGTGGTGACACCATCGGTCAACTCCTTCAAATTCCTACCTCTATCGTTTATGTCTTTCAGAACGTTTCCTTTAGCAATGCCCTTGCAGGAAGTATTGGTGTGGGAAGTTTGATTTTTTTATTTCTATACAGCCGGATTCGAAGTCCTAACTTCCATTTGATTCCAGCTCCCATGTGGGTTGTTGTCGTCAGTATTGGAATTGGCTACTATTACTTATTAATCCTTGGGAAGCCAACACCCATTGATCCTGATTTGTTAATTCAACTCCCCGACAATATCATTGCCTCCCTTCCTTATCCCAACTTTGAAAAAATTGTTGACCCGAGCTTTATTGGGACCGTGCTTTCCATTACTTTAATCGCAAGTATTGAGTCCTTATTAAGTATTAAGGCTGTAGACAAATTAGACCCTCAAAAAAGACGATCTAATGTCAATAAAGATCTTCGTGCCCTTGGAATTGCAAGTGTTATTAGTGGCTTTTTAGGTGGGCTCAATGTTGTAACCGTAATTGCACGAAGTTCTGTAAATGCAAATAATGGGGGAACCAACCGTTCTGCCAACTTTTTCCATGCCATTTTCCTCTTACTGTTTTTGTTGATTTTTACGGCACAAATTCAATTAATTCCATTAACCGCTTTGGCTGCTATCCTGGTTTATACTGGGTATAAACTGGCCTCTCCTGAAAACTTATTCAGTATTTATAAAATAGGTCGGGAACAAGCCGCCATTTTTTTAGTGACCCTCTTGGTGACCCTACTTACCAACCTAATCACTGGGATTACTCTTGGAATTCTATTTACCTTTTTTGTCCATGTCCTCCTAAATAAAAGTGTTTCCCTTTTTACGAGAAGCGTCTTTAAGCCTAATGTACTGATGTATAAGGAAGAAGAAAAGGGCAACTATTATGTGAGTGTCAAAAACTTTTGCAGCTTTCTCAACTTTTTTAAACTTAAAACAAAAATCGATCAAATTCCTGAAGATCAAAATGCAATCATTGATTTTTCACTCTGTGACTTTGTTGATCACACTGTAATGGAAGGACTCAACGACTATCAAAGAAGTTTTGCCTTAAAAGGAGGGAGTTTTGAAGTGATTGGCTTGGATATTCATAGTGCTGATACACAACACCCTTTTGCGGTGAGGAAATCATTGCCCATCAATGAGTTTTTAAATTTTAAATCCCGATTGACCAAACGACAATTGCGACTTGAGAAACTGGCAAAACAACTCCAATGGGACTATCTACCCGATTTGGTCGCACAACCCGAAAAATCCCTTTTTCAATTTCTATTTTTTAACTCCAGAGTCATCAACTATCAATACAACACCCTACAAAGTGATGACAAAGCGTTTAAATTATTTGACCTGTCATATACCGAAGGAGCTTTCATTGCTAAAGAAGACCTCAAATCGACCTTTTTATTGGCCAAAAGTCCGATTCAACTCCCTGTTTTTGTTATGGACAAAGAAAACTTACGCCACACCATCTATCATTTTGCGGGGCTCAACGATATTGACTTTAAAGAACATCCTGACTTCTCAAAGAACTTTTTCCTGAATGGGGAAAACCGAAAGGCAATCTATGAACTGTTTACCGATGAATTAATCTTTTTCTTTGAAAGTCATCCGTATTATCATATTGAATCCAATGGCGACACCTTGCTTATTAAAGACAAAGACCGCCTCTCTAGTATCCAAGAAATTAAAAACATGCTTGCTTTTTCCAATGAGTTTCTTAAAATCCTAAATGAACTAAAAGTCAAATAACCCCTTTCCAAATAAGGGTTTTTATAACGGCACCTTTTTTATAGAAAGTTGTATTTTAGACTGCTCAGAAAAATAATTGGCCATGAAACGACTCCCCTTTCTCTTTTTGGTGTTCCTGTACACCTTGTCCGTCAAGGGGCAAACCCCTATAACAATAAACGAGACAAAATTGGGAGGTCATGACCAAATGGAGGAACGCTTTACTCTTTTTTTCACATCAAGCACCCCTGTTGAAAACCTAGCAAAAGGCTTTACTTGGGCCGAAGGCCCTCTTTGGGTTCCCCGTTTAAACGGCCTCTTGTTTACAGACGTACCCAATAACAAAGCATATCTATGGACTGAAGAAGATGGCCTTCAGCTTTTTTTAGACCCTAGTGGGAATACAGGTTATGCCATTTCTTCTCAATCAAAAGGAGCCAATGGACTTACACTTGATGCGCAAGGAAACCTCATCCTTTGTCAGGTCGGAGACCGTCGAGTGGCTCGGCTTAAAAATTGGACATTCACTACACCAGCTTTTGAAACCATTGTTGACCAATATGAGGGACAACTGTTTAACAGCCCTAATGACCTTGTTCTCTCCAAAAAGGGAATCCTTTATTTTACAGATCCTCCTTATGGTTTAAAAGATCAGGATCAAGACGCTTTAAAAGAGCTTCCTTTTAATGGCGTTTTTCAATTTACACCAAAAGAAGGAATTCAATTGATAACTTCAGAATTGACCCGACCTAACGGAATTGCCTTATCGCGAGATGAAAAAACCCTATATGTCGCTAATTCTGACCCGAAAAAAGCCGTTATTTACGCCTTTGACATTACAGAAAATGGGGTAACCAACCAACGTATATTTTTTGATGGTAACACCTTGGCCCAAAAAGACCCTGGGAATTTTGATGGTCTCAAAGTACATTCCTCTGGGGTTCTTTTCGCAAGTGGTCCAGGAGGAATCCTACTTATTGATGCTAATGCCAAGCATTTGGGTACCATTCGAACCAATGCATTAACAGCTAATTGTGCTTTTGACACAGCTGAAAAGTACCTCTATATGACCTCACATAACCAACTAAAACGAATCCAGCTGAAATGAATTTATACCCCATAGAAACGGGAAACTTTAAGCTTGATGGAGGCGCTATGTTTGGTGTTGTACCAAAACCCTTGTGGGAACGCACCAATCCAGCAGATGCATCCAATAGAATTGAAATGGCCGCCCGCTCCCTTCTCATTGAGGACGGAAACCGGTTAATCTTGATCGATACCGGCTTAGGCAATAAACAAAATGAAAAGTTTTTTAGTCATTATAACCTTTGGGGAAACCATTCCTTGGACCACTCTTTAGAAAAGGTAGGCTTTCATCGCAACGACATTACTGATGTTTTTTTTACCCACCTCCATTTTGACCATTGTGGTGGAGCCATTGAACGCAACCCAAAAAATCAATTGCAACCAGCTTTTAAAAATGCCCATTTCTGGGTTCATGAGGAACACTGGGATTGGGCGGTCAACCCAAACCCAAGAGAAAAAGCGTCCTTTCTTCCAGAAAACATTTTACCGATCCAAGAAAGTGGACAATTAAAGTTTGTCCGTGGTAAAGGAACAAAAATCGAAAATAGCCCCCTTGGCTTCGATATTTTATTGATGAACGGACATACGGAAAAACAAATGCTACCCATGCTCAACTACAAGGGGCATACTGTTGTTTTTGCAGGAGACTTAATTCCTACCGTTGGCCACCTCCCCTTGCCGTATGTGATGAGTTATGATACACGACCCCTGTTAACCATGCAAGAAAAAGCTCTTTTTCTTAAGGAAGCAGAAGAAAAGAACTACGCCCTCTTTCTTGAACACGACCCACACAATGAAGTCGTTACATTAAAAAATACCGAACGTGGTGTACGGTTAGAAAACAGTCATACTTTTAATTCCTTTTTTTAAGCTCCCTCTATGATACGCTTATATCGCACTTTTTTTATCATCCTTTTTTTTCTTTTCACTTCCTGTGCTTCCATTTCCTTTTCTGGGTTGCCGATTCGTGAGATAAATCAAAACATTTTTAAAAAAGAACCGCTTACGACAGAGCAAAAACAAAAATGGCATCTTCTTGATTTGGAAAAGGACAGTATTCCAGGTATGAGTGTTGAACGTGCCTATAACGAGCTTATCCAAGACAAAAAAGGAACAACAGTCATTGTTGCGATCATTGATTCTGGAGTTGATATTGAGCATACCGCATTGCAAAATATCTTATGGACAAATCCAAAAGAAATACCAGGCAATAATATCGATGATGACAATAATGGTTATGTAGATGATATTCACGGATGGAACTTCCTTGGCGAAAGTGATCGTGAAAACTTAGAATATGTTCGCTTGTTAAAAAAAGAAAAAAAGGGAAGTCCGTTGTACGAAGAATATGAAGCAAAACGACAAAAAGACTTTCGCAATGCAAAAGGAGAATTAAAACAGATTAATTTACTCCTAGAGCGTATTCCAAAAATGGACAGTATTTTACAAGCAGCTACAGGAAAAGAGGACTTTACAATAGCTGATGTGGATGCGCTGGGTTACAAATCCATGAAAATTGTTCAAGCGTTAAGTTTCTATACCTTTCTCACCGAAAACGAGCTTGACGAAAAAAAGCTACAGTCCTACAAAAAAGCAACCCAAACAGAATTAGACGCCTATTACAACACCAACTTCAATGGTCGTGAGTTGGTAGGAGATGACCCAGACGATATCAACGATCGCAATTATGGGAATGGAAATGTGATTGGTCCAAACAAAGAGGGGGCAGATCATGGGACTCATGTTTCCGGTTTGGTTGCGGCGCAAGCAACCAATGAAAATGCAAGTTTGGGTGTTGCAAAAAATGTTAAAATTATGGTGCTCCGTGCGGTTCCAGACGGTGATGAGTATGACAAAGATATCGCCTTGGCGATTCGCTATGCTGTGGATAATGGGGCACAGATCATCAACAGTAGTTTTGGAAAAGGCTACTCCCCCCATCAAGAATGGATCACAGAAGCATTACAGCATGCAGAAACCCATGATGTCTTAATTGTTAATGCTGCAGGAAATGACGGTAAAAATATTGATGCCGAAGACAGTCCAACATTTATGACGGATACTGTTGATGGACAAGAAGTTGTAACTAATTTTATTACTGTAGGAGCATCAACCAAAAACTTTAATTCAGAACAAGTCGCTGATTTTTCTAATATTGGAATGAAAAATGTTGATGTTTTTGCTCCTGGGGAAGCCATTTACTCAACGGTCCCTTTTAATGGCTATGAAGCTTTTGATGGAACTTCGATGGCTGCTCCAAATGTGACTGGTGTCGCTGCTGTTCTTCGTTCTTTTTTTCCCAAATATTCTGCGAGTAGAATAAAGGCAATCCTTGTAAATTCAGGGGTTCCAATTCACAACCCAGTAATCAACCCAGAAACAGAAGAGCTTGTTAATGGAAAAAACCTCGCTAAATCGGGGAAAATGGTTAATTTGTACAACGCATTATTATACGCATCTTCAAAAAAATAATTTATGAAAAACGTACTTCACTTTGTTTTTATCTGCTTAATGGGAACCGCCCCCCTTTTTAGCCAAAGTTATTGGCAACA
This sequence comes from Flavobacteriaceae bacterium, assembly GCA_965662885.1. Taxonomy (GTDB): domain Bacteria; phylum Bacteroidota; class Bacteroidia; order Flavobacteriales; family Flavobacteriaceae; genus CBFIJI01. Next base: position 12,707 of record CBFIJI010000031.1, read on the forward strand.
AGCGGTTGATTATAAAATGGACGTGGAAATGGATGTTTCCACCTATCAATATGAAGGAACACAAACCTTAAAATACACCAACAACTCTCCAGACATACTTCACAAAGTGTTTTATCACCTTTTTTATAATGCCTTTCAGCCAGGAAGTGAAATGGCTGCTCGGATCAAAAGTGGAAAAGATCCCAACGGACGCTTTAAAATTGATATTGATTCTCTTCAAAAAGAAGATTACGGACGTCTCACCGTTTTTGATTTAAGACAAGACGGTGTGGTCATCGAACCAAAAATGTCTGGAACAATTTTGGAAGTACCCCTTGCACAACCGCTCCTCCCGGGATCAACAACAACCTTAAGTTTAGGATTTAAAGGTCAAGTGCCCTTGCTCATTCGTCGTGCTGGTAAAAATTCTAAAGAGGGTGTCGCTTTGTCCATGGCGCAATGGTTTCCTAAAATGGCCGAATACGACTATGAAGGATGGAATGCTGAACCCTACCTAGGAAGAGAGTTTCACGGTGTGTGGGGAAATTTTGATGTAAAAATCGCTATAGATAAAGACTATACTGTAGCAGCAAGTGGTTACTTGCAAAATCCTGAAGAAATTGGACACGGGTATGCTGAAAAAGCAAAGCCAAAACCAAAAAAAGGAAAACTAACGTGGCATTTTATTGCCCCGAATGTTCATGATTTTACTTGGGGCGCAGACCCTGACTATATTCACGATACCTACCCTGGGCCCAATAATGTTACATTACATTTTTTCTATAAAAACAATCCCGATATTTTGGAGAATTGGAAAAACCTTCAGCCTAAAACAGCAGAACTGATGCGCTTTTTTAATGATACAATTGGGGAATATCCTTATGATCAATACACTGTGGTTCAAGGAGGTGATGGTGGAATGGAATATGCCATGCTCACCTTTATAACAGGGGAGCGAAAATTTGGAAGTTTAGTTGGTGTGACTGCTCACGAATTAGCCCACTCTTGGTTTCAACATGTCCTAGCAACCAATGAAATGAAACACGAATGGATGGATGAAGGCTTTACTTCCTATATTTCTACCCATGCTGTCAATCAAATTCTGGGACAAAACCGTCCCTTTCCGATGGAACGCTCTTACCGTAGTTATTTTGGTTTGGCAACTTCAGGTACGGAACAGCCTCAAATGACCAATGCTAACCGTTATGACTATAATTCCGCCTATGAGAGAACAGCCTACAGCAAAGGAGCCGTGTTTTTGGAACAACTGGGCTATATTATTGGGCAAGATAAACTCTCCGAAACATTAAAAGCTTATTTTGATGCTTTTAAATTTAAGCATCCTACTCCCAATGACTTTCGTCGTGTTGCAGAACGTGTTTCTGGAATCCAACTCCGTTGGTATTTGACCGATTGGACACAAACGACTAACGTTATTGACTATGGAATTAAAGCCGTTGACGCTGATTCTAACACTACAAAAATTACCTTAGAACGTATTGGCAGTATGCCCATGCCGTTGGATATTTTAGTCCGCTATAAAAATGGAGAACAGGAATTGTTCTATATACCCCTTCCATTAATGCGTGGTGAAAAGAAAAGCCCTTACGATCTTCCGTGGACAATTATCAAAGATTGGCCTTGGGCATATCCTAATTATGATTTTTCTGTTCCTGTGTCAAAGGAAGAAATTGAAATGATTGTCATTGATCCTACGGGTCAAATGGCTGATATTGACAAACAAAACAATAGCTACGCAAACACTGAAGACTAAAACTGTCAACAATTAGTTTAAAGAAACTTAAGGGAAAAAATGAGATGGCACGTCTTTTCGATCTAGGTAAGAAAAAACGTGTTAAAAACATTACTTTGCTTTTTCTTCAGGAGTCGCCTGAGGAAAACACCGTTTTTTTTACAGTAGGAGTTCCCAAAAGAAACATCCCTTTAGCTGTTGATCGAAACCGTCTAAAAAGACAACTTAGAGAAGCGGTTTACTCCTACTCCAATTGGAATAAAAAAGCCAACAAAAAGGGATTGCTTATGTTCTTTTTTAACGGACGTGTACCTGATAAAAGTGAAAATATTCATCATAATGTTCATACCCTTTTAGACGCCTACTTTTCGATGTCAAGATAATACATGGCGCAATGGGGAATGCCATCTTCTAAATAATCTTCACCTTGATAGGCAAAACCACATTTTTCATAGAAATGCTGTAAATATTTTTGTGCAGATATTTTTATTGGTGAAGTGGGAAAGTTGTTCTTGCATTGAATTAAACTTTGTTCAATCAAACCATAAGCCAACCGCTGCCCTCTAGAGTCTGGGTGAACCACTACCCTACCAATAGAACTATACTCTTTATAATAGTTCCCTTGACCCATAATTCGTAAATAAGCAATACAGCGGTCACCTTCCATAGAAAAAAGATGGAGTGCTGCTGCATCCTTTCCATCAGCATCTAGATATACACAGTTTTGTTCTACTACAAAAACTTCTGAACGTAGTTTTAAAATCGCATATAGTTCACTGGTCAATAACTGGTCGAAAGATTTAACAATCCAATTGATACTTACTGACATGCTATTTTGTTAACTCTATTTTCATGCCGTCCCCCTTCAAAAGTGGTCATTAAAAATACATCCACCATTTCAACTGCTTGCGCTTGAGAAATATAGCGAGCTGGTAAACTCAATATATTAGCGTTGTTGTGTTGCCGTGCTAAAGCAACAATTTCTTTGTTCCAACATAATGCGGCACGAATTTTTTGATGCTTGTTTGCAGTCATGGCTGCACCATTACCACTCCCACATATGATTATTCCGAATTCCACAGTATTGGAAGAAACATCTTTTGCTACGGGATGAATGAAATCAGGATAATCTACACTCGATTCAGTGTTGGTACCGTGGTTTATAATGGTATGGCCTAAAGATGTAAGATGTTTAACAAGAGTTTCTTTGTATTCAACACCTGCGTGATCATTTCCTATACTAATTTTCATATTTCTATCGTAAGTAGTAAATTTAAGAAACTCTGTTTATAACCTCTTTATTTTGTTCATCAGTTTTATCATATTTTGTTAATAACTTCAAGAGTTATCGTTTGCTTTTTTTTTTGCTGCGTGCAATGAGAATTTTTTAAATGAAAGACAAAAAAAGATACCTTTTTATTCCCACATAAGATTGACAGAACAAGTCGGTATATCAACAGTACTTTTAGTAAATTTTAGTAAATATAATTAACAGAAACCACTTATTAACCGTTGTTAGTAGTTCCTTTAAAAGCCTATTAATGAAGATAATAAAATAAAATTATAAGTGAATAAACCGTTAATTGTTACCCGTTCATTAAATTACAAAGAAGGTTGCCTTTTTTTTATCCTCCTTATCAACACCCTATATAACACATCATTTTTTAAAATAATTTCTAAAAAAAATAATAATAATGTATTAAACGTTAACAAAAATGATTTAACATTCAAAATTGTACCTTTGCATTAACGCTTAAAGAATAGATGTCTAAGAAAAAGAAGCAAGGTAAACGGATAGAAGCAAAGCTAATTTCCATTTTCACTCAAAATCCCAAAAAAAAGTTCAACTACAAGCAGCTCGCCTCATTGTTGAACGTTAATGATACGCAAGGAAGAAATACGATAATTCGTGCACTAAACAAATTAAAGGCTTCCTCTTATCTTCATCAAACTAATGCCCATCAATTTTATTTAAATCAAGTCAATTCTCAACCCATTCACGGAACTTTTCAATATTTACCTTCTGGTAAAGGCCTTGTTCTTATTGACGATTCAGAAAAAGAGTTACTGATTTCTAAATCAAAATTTGGTCGTGCCCTTCACGGTGACCGTGTTGTCGTTCATTCACTACCAAGAAAGAAAGGCGTTGATGAACAATACGGTGAAATTGTTTCCATTCTTAAACGCGCTAAGCACCAATATGTTGGTGTTCTAGACACTCAAGGTGATTTTGGTTTTGTTACTTTCCAACACAATCGTGTTTACACCGATTTTTTTATTGAAAAAGAAGATTTAAAAGGTTACAACAATGGTGACAAAGTTGTTGCTACATTAAAAGAGTGGTCAGTGGGTTCAGCTTCTCCTATAGGGACTATTATTAAAAGTTTAGGGAAACCTGGTGAACCAGAAACTGAAATTCATGCCATACTTCATGACTATAATTTACCCTATGAATTTACACCGGAAGTAGAAACCGCTGCAAACAAGATTAATAGGTCCATTGAAAAAAAGGAAATTAAAAAAAGAAGGGACTTTCGGGACACCTTGACGTTTACTATCGATCCAATTACTGCCAAAGATTTTGATGATGCTCTGTCCTTTAAAGTTTTAGATAATGATCTTTATGAAATAGGTATTCATATTGCTGATGTTTCTCATTATGTTACCAAAGACACCCTATTAGATGAAGAAGCTTACAATAGAGCTACTTCTGTCTACTTAGTGGATCGTGTGGTACCCATGTTACCAGAAGTCTTATCTAATGGCGTCTGTTCCCTTCGCCCTCGGGAAGAGAAGTACACCTTCTCAGCTGTTTTTACAATTGATAAGCAGGCACATGTAAAGGATCAATGGTTTGGAAAAACAGTTATTAATTCTAACCACCGTTTTTCTTATGAAGAAGTTCAAGAAATTTTTTCTTCGGAAACCCAAGAGGTTTCTGAGACGGTTTCTTTAACCGGACAATCATATACAGTAGATCAACCCACTTTTACAGCTTTAAATACGTTAAATGAACTTGCCAAGACCATTCGTGGATATCGGATGAAAAATGGTGCTATTTCTTTTGATCGTGTAGAAGTTAACTTCCATTTAGATGAAGAAAACAAACCGGAAAGTGTCTATTTTAAAACATCAAAAGATGCGCATAAACTTGTCGAAGAATTTATGCTTTTAGCCAATCGTAAAGTAGCTGAATATATTGCCAAGATTAAACCTGAGGTTCCTTTTGTATATCGTATCCACGATGTTCCAGATACGGAAAAGTTATATCGCTTACAATCCACTATCGATGCATTTGGTTATCAATTAAATTTGCAATCAAAGAACATTAATCATTCCTTAAATAAACTCTTAAAAGATTGTTCTGGTTCTAAAGAGCAAAACCTTATCGACACTTTAACTCTTCGTTGTATGAGTAAAGCGGCTTATTCTACCAATAACATCGGACATTATGGTTTAGCTTTTGAATTCTATACTCATTTTACTTCTCCCATTCGACGCTATCCCGACGTCTTGGTTCATCGTCTGTTACATAATCAACTTGAAGGGATCAGTTCGTCAGCTAAGCTGCCTCTGGAAGAAGCTTGTCGTCATTCTTCTGATCGTGAACTCTTGGCTACAAAAGCGGAACGCGACTCTACTAAATACATGCAAATCGTTTTTATGCAAGATAAGGTGGGTAAAACATTTAAAGGTGTGATTTCAGGGGTCACGGAAAGAAGTATTTATGTGGAACTTATTGAAAATAAATGTGAAGGTATGATCCGACTCAGTGATATTACTACGGATTATTTTGTTTTCAATGAACGTAATTATACCATTGTCGGCAAGCGAACAAAAACAATTTATCAGCTTGGGGATACAGTTGACGTCATTGTAAAAAAAGCGAATATTATCAAACGGCATCTTGATTTTAGTCTTGTTTAAATATTTAGTATTTTTAAAATATAAACTTCATTTATGCAGCTCTTTCAAAAAGTATTCCTCTTACTTATATGTTTCCCTCTTTTTTTATCTGCTCAGGACGAAAACAGTAAGGAGCTTGAAGCCAAGGAATTTGAACTTCCTCCTTTTACCAACTTAAGAGTGTACACTGGAATTGATATCAAACTCATACCTTCAGACGTAAATAAAGCACTGGTCTATGGTGATAACTCAGATGACATTGTATTATCGAGCAAAAAAGGAACATTACGCATAAAACTTAAAATACAGTCTATTTTCAATTTGGGTTACAATCACGTAGAATTATATTATACAGAATCATTAGATCTTATTGATATTAATCAAGGTTCTTCATTAGAAACAGATCAAATACTTGAGCAAACATACTTAGAAATCAAGGTTAATGAAGAAGCTACATTAAGGGCTAAAATAAATGTGTCACGTTTAGAAGCTAAGGTTTCTACTGGTTCAGATCTCTACTTAGAAGGAAAAGCATCAATTTCAGAACTAACAATCAATACAGGTGGTTCGTGTGAAGCTGAAAAATTAATCACGGAACAAACGAAGATTAAAGTACTTGGAGGTGGCCGAGCTTATGTACATACCAATGGTTTGCTCAATGCTTCCGTGACTGCAGGAGGAATTATTCGTGTATATGGAAATCCATCAAAGCGAATTACAAAAAAAGTTTTATCAGGAAAAATCCTATTTATGGATTAATAAAAAACCCATCCGAAGATGGGTCTTGTTGAGGCATCGAGCGGATTCGAACCGCTGTACAAGCTTTTGCAGAGCTCTGCCTAGCCACTCGGCCACGATGCCATAGCGCAAAAGTAAACATTTTTTACGACCATTCTTAGCTTTTATCTCGCATTAGCTCTCTTTCCACAGCGACTTCTTCTACATCCCCGTTGAT
>CBFIJI010000032.1:0-19264 GCA_965662885.1 Flavobacteriaceae bacterium
GTTTCGGAATGTTTTGGTTGGAAAGGCAGTCAAGGAAATAAGCGTTCCAAACGAGTCGCTTTATTGGTTTTGGTCATTGGGGTGCTCTTTGCCTCGCTAAACATCAAACCGATTGAAATCATTCAAATAGCACAATTGGCAAACGGCTTGTTACTTCCCGTTGTAGGAGTATTTTTATTTTGGATAGTCACTCAAAAAAACATAAAAATGAATTATCGAAACCCGATATGGATTCGTATCGGTTTGTTTTTGATTATCTGTTTTTTTATTCTTCTCGCTATGAAGACCTTAGGAATGTTCGTTTAAATCATATCGCTTTTTGTACATTCGTGACACAACCTATCATAAATTAGACTCAATGGATTTAAATTGTGATCTCGGTGAAAAAACGGGAAACGACACCTTACTTTTCCCTTATATTTCTTCCTGTTCTATTGCCTGTGGAGGGCATGTTGGTGATGTAAAAAGTATCAATACGGCCATTAAAGAGGCTGTAAAGCATGGGGTGAAGGTAGGTGCTCATCCTTCCTATCCTGACCCTTTTAGTTTTGGTCGTAAAACCATGGTACTTTCAAAATCGTTATTTCAATCTTCAATTCGGAAACAATTGCAATTGTTTAAGGATGTACTGGATTCGTTTTCTCTTCCTTGGAATCACATTAAACCGCATGGGGCACTTTATAATGATCTTGCTACCGATTATGGGTTAGCTCAGCAGTTTTTGGAAGTCGTTTTGGAATTTCCCGAAGTAAAAAAAATCTATTGTATGGCTGCACAGCCCATAGTTTCTTGGGTAACTAACATGGATTTGATAGCTGTTGAAGAAGCTTTTGGTGATCGTGCATATAATGAACATGGAAGGCTGGTTTCTAGAAATTCCTCGCAGGCAGTTTATACAACATTAGATCAGGTCGAAAAACAAGTAAAGCAGTTGAAGTCAGGATTTGTTCAACCGCTCTCAGGTCATAAAATTCCTCTTCAGGTGGGTACCGTTTGTATTCATTCAGACACGCTAAACGCGCCAATCTTTGTTCAGCGACTTCATGATTTACTGTTAAATAACGAATAATGATCCAAAAAAATATTCAACCTTTAGATGCTAAAACCATCATTGTCGATTATTCAAATGATCGGATTACTCATCGGAATATTCAAAAGCAATGGCTGTTTAAACTGGCATTACAAGAATATTTAAGTGACCAAATAGATGAGATTGTATTAACATCCAATGCGTTGACCTTATTTTTCAAAGCTCCCATAAAAGACCTCAATCAAATCCGAGAAAAAATTCAAAAATGGCTGCATTTGTATTCGGAAAAACATCAGTCTTTAACATATACAAAATGGCAAATCCCTGTTTGTTTTGATCAGGAGTTCACTTCAGATCTAAGCGATTATTTTAACGGTGATTCCTCCAAAGTAGCGGAATATATTACTTCTTTTTTAGAGCAGGAGCTTATCGTTCATCACTACGGCTTTTTACCCGGATTCTGTTATTTAAGTGGATTACCAAAAGAGTTACAGTTACCACGAAAAGAACTACCTCTTTTAAAAGTTCCTTCTGGTACTCTTGCAGTTGGGGGAACCTACGCTGGAATTTACCCACAAGAAAGTCCAGGTGGCTGGCATTTGATCGGGAGAACTCCCCTAGATATGTTTAATCCTCTATTAGCCACTCCAACTTTTGCCAACCCAGGCGATAGTTTTGTTTTTGAATCAATTACTAAAAAGGAATATTTAAAACTTATAGCAGCCAATAAAATAAACAACATACATCCAAAAAAGACCCTAGCTTATGCCCAACCTTAGTATTATTGATCCAGGTTTTTATTCCACAGTTCAGGATATGGGACGTTTTGGGCATCGCTCGTTAGGTGTTCCCATATCTGGTCCCATGGATCATTTGTCATTTAAATTAGCACAGCAATTGGTTGGAAACTTAGGTGATGAAGCACTGTTGGAATGTACATTAAATGGGCCTAAAATACTCTTCTCTGGAAAAGCGTGTCTTGCCATAACAGGAGCTCCGACAAGCATTTTACTCAATGATAAAGAAATTCCTATGAATCAGATTTTTCAATGTGACTTAGGCGACTTGCTACAGCTGGGGAATTGTGAAGAAGGGATGCGTAATTATATTGCATTTAAAGGGGGCTTACAAACCCCTTCCTTTATGGGGAGTCGTTCTTATTATTATCCGATTACACCTCAATTTAAAGTCAACAAAGGCGATAAAATTTCTTTTTTAGAAACCTCTTTGGAACAGGTTGAAACTTTAAATAAGAACCCCTTAAAAGCAACCGATTCCAATTCCATTTTGGAGGTCAGCCCAGGACCAGAATGGAAGATCTTATCCAAACAAGTGCAACGATTGATTTTAAAGGAAACTTTTAATGTGGGAACAAACGACAGGATGGGCTATCATCTTTTAGGAAAATTACCTAAAAATAATTTTCAGCTTCCCAGTAGCTGTGTAGTTCCCGGTGTTTTTCAACTGACACCAAATGGCACCTTATTAGTCACTATGGCAGATGCACAAACTACTGGAGGATACCCTCGCGTTTTAGTCCTTAAATCAAAGTCACTAGCGGTTTTAGCTCAAAAGCGTGTCGGTGAAAAAATACAGTTAAAATTTATTTTGTAAAGCGATTATTTTTCAAAATAAACTTCTTCGAAAGGCACCCGAAATCGATCGCCGTAAACGCCCTCTGCCTTTCGTATTCCACAGCCAATAATCATACTGATTTCGGCATTTTTGGGGAGCTCCAATATTTTTTTAACTCGTGTGGAATCAAAGCCTTCCATAGGGCAAGTATCATAGGAAAATCCCGCCATACTCAACATAAAACTTTGTGCGGCTAAAGCAACACTTTTATGAGCAATAACTCGAACATCTGTTTTACGAGTTTCTCGATAGGTTGGTTTATTTCTTCCTTTAAATTGAGCCATCAAAGAATGGTAGCGGTCAACGAGTCCTAGACGTCCTTGGTAAACCGATGCTACTGTTTTATTGTAATAATTTAAAGTGCCTTTTTCTTTTTTTGGGTTGCGGTTTTTCTGTTTGGAAAATCCAGCCATTAAGTGGTCTACATTGGATTGAATACGTTTGGACCAAAGGTCTTTTCGAACCACAGCAACCACCAATTGTTGAGCTGTTCGTGCTGCTGGTTGATTAAAACAGGCTTTGGCTAATGTGGTTTTTTTTTCGGCACTCGTGATATGATAAAATTCCCACAATTGCATATTACTGCTCGTAGGTGCTAAAACAGCTTGCTCAATACATTGCTTTACAATTTTAGTATCTATGGGCTTATCTTCATCATATATTCTTACGGAACGTCGGTACCTTAGGGCATCACCCACAGTTTTTTCTTTCATAATTTTTTTAAAATAGACTTCAGCAAATTTAGTGATTTTGGATAAGGTGCATAGCGTTGAGGAAGGTCAAATCGAAAACTGCGTTTTACTACAGCTTTTAAGTGAGAAAATAATTCAAAACTAAATCTCCCATGATAGGCACCAACACCACTAGACCCTACGCCACCGAAAGGTAGATTTTGATTGGCAAATTGTAATAGGGTATCGTTAACAACCCCACCACCAAATGAATACTCCGCATGTAATTGTTTGATGAATTTTTTTCTTCTACTAAAAATATAAAAGGCCAAAGGCTTATCAAAATTCAAAACAGTATTGGCAATATCCGTTTCGTTGCTGTAGGAAAGTATGGGTAGAATAGGACCAAAAATTTCTTCCTTCATCAACGCACTATCTAATGGAGGCTCATCCACCAAGGTGGGATGAAAAAACAATGATTTTTCATTCGATTTTCCAGTGTAAATTAGCTTTTGTTCAGCAAGAGAATCCATTAATTTATCATAATGACTTTTATGAATAATACGGCCGTAATCGGGAGATTCCTCAACATTTTTTCCAAAAGCACTTTCAATTTCTTTGACCATAGCTTCAACAAGTGCTTGCTTTATTGTATGATGAACCAATACATAATCAGGGGCGATACAGGTTTGCCCACAGTTGATGAATTTACCCCAAACAATTCGTTTTGCAGTTATTTGAATAGGAACACTTTGGTCAACAACACATGGACTTTTACCTCCAAGTTCAAGGGTTATTGGCGTAAGATTTTTTGCAGCGGCTTTAGCAATACTTTTCCCTACTTCCGTACTTCCCGTAAAAAAAATATAATCCCATTGCAGTTCTAATAAGGCTTTAGCCACAGTTGCATCTCCTTCAATGACTGCTACCCATGTTTCAGGAAATACTTCTGTAAGGATTTCAATAATAATTTTTGAGGTATGTGGGCTTGATTCAGAAGGTTTTAAAACCACTGTATTTCCAGCTGCAATAGCACCAATAAGAGGAGTTATAGCCAATTGAAACGGGTAATTCCAAGGAGAAATAATCAACACCTTTCCATAAGGTTCTGGAATGATGTAATCTTTAGACGGAAAATTAATTAAGCTACTATGAACCTTTCTCGGCTTTGACCACTTCCGTAATTTTTTAATCATCAACTTGATTTCTTTTATGACAAACAAGGTTTCACTTGTTAAGGCTTCAAACTCCGGTTTCTTTAAATCAAGATATAACGCTTTATGAATTTCTTTTTCTTTTGCTTCGATGACATTTAAAAGTTGTTTTAAAACATGAATACGATTGGTTAGAACTTTTGTGTAATTACTTTTAAAAAAAGTAGTTTGCTTTTTAGTAACAAGCGTGAAGTTGTGAAGATCTAACATTGGTTTTTTATTTGTTTTTAAATATAGTGATAATTGAATTCATTACTAATTTGAAGGTCTTGAATGTCTTAGAAAGTAAAACTTAAACAATTGATAATCAATAGTATAAACCTCTTGTTTTCCATTTGAATATAATACGTGAGCATCAATTTCATCTATGGAATGTGATTTTCCTAATACATTCGTTTAAATGATAAACTGAAAATTAAAAAAGATATAAGTTATCTTTGGAATAAATAAACAAAAACGAGGTTAAAATATCATAATTTCCAACGATTAAGTAGAAAATTTATTAATGGAACTAAACAAATATAGTCGTCAAGTAACACAAGACCCAACACAACCTGCGGCGCAAGCCATGCTTCATGCCATTGGACTTACTGATGAAGATTTTAAGAAACCAATGATTGGTGTTGCTAGTACAGGCTATGAAGGGAATCCCTGTAATATGCATCTTAATGATTTAGCTGTTCAAGTTAAAACTGGGATTCAAGAACATGATATGTTGGGGTTGATTTTTAATACGATTGGTGTTAGTGATGGGATCTCAATGGGAACCCCGGGAATGCGTTTTTCCCTGCCCTCTCGTGATGTGATTGCTGATTCGGTAGAAACGGTGGTGCAAGCCATGTCCTATGATGGGGTTGTCACTGTGGTAGGCTGTGATAAGAATATGCCCGGAGCATTGATGGCGATGTTACGTCTAGACCGTCCCTCAATATTAGTTTATGGAGGAACAATTGCGCCAGGATGCCATAAAGATAAAGAGTTAGATGTTGTATCCGCTTTTGAGGCTTGGGGAGAAAAAGTGGCCGGTATTATTGATGAAAAAGAGTATAAGAATGTGATCAAAAATGCTTGTCCTGGTGCCGGTGCTTGTGGTGGAATGTATACGGCCAATACAATGGCTTCTGCCATTGAAGCCCTCGGCATGGCCATTCCCTATAATTCCTCCAATCCTGCTGTAAGCCAAGATAAAATAGCGGAGTGTAAAGCCCTAGGTGCCCATTTAAAAGTTTTATTGGAAAAAGACATCAAGCCTAGTGATATTGTCACTAAAAAATCCTTGGAAAATGCACTACGTGTGGTTGCTGTTCTCGGGGGGTCAACCAATGCAGTGCTTCACTTTTTAGCCATTGCTAAAGCCGCAAAAATTGACTTGACTATTGATGATTTTCAAAAAATAAGCGACACTACTCCTTTTCTTGCAGACCTAAAACCAAGTGGTCAATTTTTGATGAAAGATCTTCATCAAATTGGAGGTGTTCCTGCTGTTTTAAAATATATGTTGGAAAATAATATGCTTCATGGAGATTGCTTGACAGTCACAGGGAAAACGCTGGCTGAAAATTTAGCAACTGTCGCCCCATTGAAAACAGGTCAAAAAGTTATTCGTCCCTTGGATCAACCTATTAAACCAACGGGACACATACGTATTTTAAAAGGAAATCTTGCAGAAGGGGGTTCAGTAGCAAAAATTACTGGAAAAGAAGGTCTATTGTTTAAGGGGCCCGCCTGTGTTTTTGATGGTGAATATGCCGCTAATGATGGTATTAAAAATGGAAAAGTAAAATCGGGTGATGTTGTGGTTATTCGCTACGAAGGTCCAAAAGGAGGTCCTGGGATGCCTGAAATGCTAAAACCCACTGCTGCCATTATGGGTGCAGGATTAGGGAAAAATGTGGCATTAATCACAGATGGAAGATTTTCTGGGGGAACTCACGGGTTTGTTGTAGGACATATAGTACCTGAAGCACAAGAGGGGGGAACTATTGCATTGGTTCAAGACGGTGATATAATCACCATTGATGCAGAATCCAATAGCATTACTGTTGATTTAACTGCAGGAGAAATTGATGCCCGAAAAAAAGTATGGGAACAACCTCCCTATAAATTTAAACAAGGAGTATTGTATAAATACATAAAATGTGTGAGCACCGCCTCTGAAGGATGTGTTACCGATGCCGAATAAAAATGAAAACGAATACAGCAACAACAAAACCATTAAAACCATCAGAGACGCTTCATATCTCTGGTGCAGAAGCAGTGATTCATTGTCTTTTAGCAGAGGATGTTGATCTTATTTACGGTTATCCTGGAGGAGCAATTATGCCCATTTACGATGAACTGTACAAATTTCAAGATCAACTGAGTCATATTTTAACACGTCATGAGCAGGGTGCTACGCATGCAGCGCAAGGTTTTGCACGTACCTCTGGAAAGGTGGGAGTCGCTATTGCGACTTCTGGACCAGGAGCAACAAACTTAGTCACAGGTATCGCTGATGCTCAAATTGATTCGACACCCATGGTATGTATTACTGGTCAAGTAGCTTCTCATTTATTGGGGTCTGATGCTTTTCAAGAAACGGATATCATCGGGATCTCAACGCCAGTTACTAAATGGAATTATCAAATCACCAAAGCGAGTGAGATTCCTGAAATTATGGCGAAAGCATTTTATATTGCCTCTTCGGGACGTCCCGGACCTGTTTTGATCGATATTACCAAAGATGCTCAATTTGAACTTTTTGACTTTAAGTATAAAAAATGTATTGGTGTTCGGAGCTATAAACCCGTTCCAATACTTGATATGGAAGCCGTTGATGCTGCAGCTGAAATAATCAATGCAGCAAAAAAACCCATGATTGTTTGGGGGCAAGGAGTGATTATAGGGGAAGCAGAAGCCGCTTTTAAAAACTTTGTGGAGACTTCTGGAATTCCAGCAGTGTGGACAATTTTAGGACTTTCAGGCCTGTCAACTGATCATCCCTTAAATATGGGAATGGTAGGAATGCATGGGAATTATGCACCCAATTTATTGACAAATGAATGCGATGTTCTGATTGCTATCGGGATGCGTTTTGATGACCGTGTGACTGGAGATTTAACCACCTACGCCAAACAGGCTAAAGTCATCCATTTAGAAATTGATCCTGCTGAAATTAATAAAAATGTAAATGCTGATGTGGCTCTTTTAGCCGATTGTAAAGAGAGTCTGCAAGCGCTTACTTCTAAAATCAAATCAAAACCTTATACTGACTGGATTGCACGTTTTAAAAGTTTGAGTGCTATTGAATATGATAAAGTTATTCAACACGACCTTTTTCCAAAAAAAGAAGGCTTAACGATGGGGGAGGCTATTGCAGCCATAAACAAACATTCCAAGGGTGATGCCATTATTGTGACAGATGTAGGGCAACACCAAATGGTGGCATGTCGTTATGCCAAATTCAATCAATCCAAAAGTAATGTAACCTCTGGAGGTTTAGGGACAATGGGCTTTGCCTTACCGGCTGCGATTGGAGCAAAAATGGGGGCGCCTGAACGTGAGGTTGTTGCAGTGATTGGTGATGGTGGATATCAAATGACCATTCAGGAATTAGGTACTATTTTTCAGACACAAACAGCTGTCAAAATTGTTGTCTTGAATAATGATTTTCTAGGTATGGTACGTCAGTGGCAACAGTTGTTTTTCGATAAACGATACGCCTCTACAGAAATGGTAAACCCCGATTTTGTTGCCATTGCTAAGGGATATCATATTGAAGCTGTAAGTGTTAAAAAGAGAGAAGATTTAGATGCTGCCGTGGCGGCTATGATTGCTTCTCCAAAACCCTTTTTCTTGGAAGTTTGTGTTGAAAAAGAAGATAATGTATTTCCCATGATTCCAACTGGGGCAAGTGTTTCAGATATAAGACTCGAATAATATGGCCATAAAGTTATACACCATATCGGTTTATTCCGAAAATAATATTGGTTTGCTGAATCGTATTTCTGCGATCTTTTTAAAACGGCACATCAACTTTGAAAGTTTTTCAACTTCACAATCAGAAATTAAAGATGTATTTCGTTTTGTGATTGTGGTTCGTGTTGAACCCGATCGAATTCCTAAAATTGTTCAACAAATTGAAAAACAGGTCGATGTAATCAAAGCCTATTATCACAGTGACGAAGAAACCATTTTTTCTGAATCAGCTTTATATAAAGTGAAATCAAGTGCTTTATTTGAGGAACGTCATATCCAAAACATCATTAAAGAAAGTCACGCAAACATAGTAACGGTTTCTCCTGATTTTTTTGTCATTGAAAAAACAGGGTTTCGTACCGAAACTGAAAAATTATACAATGACTTAAAGCCATATGGTTTACTTCAATTTGTTCGATCTGGACGAATTTCTGTAACCAAAGCCCCCATGGGGATATCTGAAATATTAAATACTTTTGAAGCTAACAACAACAAACAATAAAACATGACGAATTATTTTAATCAACTATCACTAAGAGAGCAACTCCACCAATTGTCGCAGTGTCGGTTTATGGATCAATCAGAATTTGAAGATGGCATTAGTGCCTTGGAAGGTAAAAAGATTGTAATCGTAGGTTGTGGTGCTCAAGGACTGAATCAAGGGTTAAATATGAGAGATTCAGGTCTTGACATTTCTTATGCCTTACGTAAAGGTGCTATTGAGCAAAAAAGAGCCTCTTACTTAAATGCTACAGAAAATAATTTTACTGTTGATACTTACGAAGCCTTAATTCCATCGGCAGATATGGTAATTAATTTAACACCAGATAAAAATCATACCTCAGTAGTTTCTGCCGTGATGCCACTTATGAAAGAAGGGGCTACACTTTCTTATTCCCATGGTTTTAATGTAGTGGAAGAAGGAATGCAAATTAGAAAAGACCTAACGGTGATTATGGTGGCGCCAAAATGTCCTGGATCTGAAGTTAGAGAAGAATACAAAAGAGGGTTTGGTGTTCCAACACTTATTGCTGTTCATCCTGAAAATGACGCTCAGGGACTCGGTTTTGAACAAGCAAAGGCTTATGCTTTTGCCACAGGAGGTCACCGTGCAGGTGTGTTAGAATCTTCTTTTGTTGCAGAGGTAAAATCTGATTTAATGGGAGAGCAGACAATCCTTTGTGGGGTGTTGCAGACAGGTTCCATTCTATGTTTTGACAAAATGGTTGAAAAAGGAATAGATGCTGGCTATGCTTCAAAATTAATACAGTACGGTTGGGAAACCATTACCGAGGCTCTTAAACATGGAGGGATAACCAATATGATGGATCGTTTATCCAATCCAGCCAAGATTAAGGCTTTTGAACTCTCAGAGCAATTAAAAGAAATTTTAACACCTCTATTTGAAAAGCACATGGATGATATTATGTCCGGTCATTTTTCAAAAACCATGATGGAAGATTGGGCGAATGATGACAAAAATTTATTGACTTGGCGGGCTGCTACGGGTGAGACTGCCTTTGAAAAAACAGCTAACACTGACCAAGAAATTTCAGAACAAGAGTTTTTTGACCATGGCATTTTAATGGTTGCGTTTGTTCGTGCAGGAGTGGAATTAGCTTTTGATACCATGGTAGCTGCTGGAATCAAAGAAGAATCAGCCTACTATGAATCGCTACATGAAACACCCTTAATAGCCAATACCATAGCCCGTAAAAAATTATTTGAAATGAATCGAATTATTTCAGATACTGCGGAGTATGGATGTTATTTATTTGATCATGCTGCCAAACCTTTATTGACCGATTTTATGAAATCTATAGATACTGATGTTATTGGTAGTGCTTTTAATGCCGAGCACGATGGTGGAGTAGACAACAAACAATTGATAGCTGTTAATGAAATTATTCGCTTTCATCCTGTTGAAATGATTGGTTATGAGCTTCGTGCTTCCATGACCGCAATGCAAAAAATTGTTTAAATGAAAGAGTTACCTTCTATAGAAGGTGTTCATCAAGCTGTATCTTTATTGGATGGCATTGCACTAAAGACAGCATTTCAAAAAAACACACGACTTTCCGACCAGCTTCAAGCTGATGTTTATGTAAAACGAGAGGACTTACAATTGGTTCGTTCGTTTAAGATTCGAGGGGCTTACAATAAAATTTGTTCTTTGTCTGAGAATGAAAGAAACCAAGGTATTGTTTGTGCTAGTGCAGGGAATCATGCTCAGGGCTTTGCTTATGCGTGTAAATCACTTCAAATTAAGGGTAAAGTTTTTATGCCTGCCCCAACCCCTAAACAAAAAGTTGCGCAAGTAAAAATGTTTGGTGGAGGATATGTTGAAATCCTTCTTACTGGCGATACTTATGATGACTCCCAGCATACTGCCTTATCCTTTTGTGCTGAAAATAATATGACCTTTATTCATCCTTTTGATGATCCAAAAGTCATTGAAGGACAAGCAACAATTGCTGTTGAAATGATTGAACAAGCACAAAAACCGCTTGATTATGTTTTTGTCCCTATTGGAGGAGGGGGCTTAATTTCAGGGATTATTACTGTATTTAAACACTTATCCCCAAAAACACAAATCATTGGAGTAGAGCCAAGTGGTGCAGCTTCCATGCAGGCAGCCTTGGAGCATGGGGATAGAGTTGTATTGGATCAAATTGATCGCTTTGTTGATGGCGCTGCTGTTAAATGTGTAGGTGCCATCCCCTTTAGGGTGTGTAATGCGCACTTAAAAAAAGTGATCACCGTCCCGGAGGGTAAGATTTGTCAATCCATTTTGGCGTTATATAATAAAGAAGGCATAGTGGCTGAACCGGCTGGTGCACTTCCCCTTGCGGGATTAGAAATTTGCAATATTGACTTAAAGAACAAACAAGTTGGTGTGATTCTTTGTGGTGGGAATAATGATATTACCCGGACTGCCGAAATCAAAGAACGCGCATTATTTTATGCACAATTAAAACACTACTTTGTTATCCGTTTTCCACAACGTCCAGGTGCGCTTAAAGAATTTGTTAATGATATTTTAGGACCAGATGACGACATCACGTTTTTCGAGTTTAACAAAAAAAGTATTCGTGAAAAAGCTCCAGCTGTCGTTGGAATTGAACTTAAAAATGCTGCTGATCTTAAGCCCCTAATCGCGCGGATGAAGCAATTTAAGTTTTACGGTGACTATATAAATGATAAACCTGATTTATTTCAATTTTTGATATAAACGAGTATTTACAAAAATTTAATAAAAAATTATACCACTGCGAGTAGTATATTTTTGAAAGCTGCTTTTTTGGAGAGTAGAATTTAAGTTGTACAGTTAATGAACTTAATTTTTATAAATTATTGTTTAACAAAATAAGATCATTCTTTTATAAATCACATATTTTGTTTAACTTTACAAAAAATAAACTTAACAAAAATCCAATCAATATCATCATCGAAGTAATTCTTTTTGACTCCCTCCATTTTTAAACTTTTCAATATGAATACAACCAATCAACCAATTCCTGAGGAATTTAAAATTACTCCTTTTCATTGTGACCAATATTTGGTGAATGGAAAGTTGCATACATGGAATGGTAAAACAACTGAAGTTTATTCTACAATCCACACAGCGGATAAAAATGGAGCGTCTGGGCCAACCCTTTTAGGCTCAATTCCAGATATGGAAACAGCGCCTGCTTTGGAAGCCCTAGAAGCTGCAAACACTGCTTTTGATCGTGGACAAGGACTCTGGCCTACTATGAAAGTTGGAGAACGCTTAGCCTGTTTAGAAAAGTTTGTCTCAAAAATGAAATCGCATAGAGAAGTGGTAGTCAAATTGTTGATGTGGGAAATATGTAAAAATAAAAATGATGCCTACAAAGAATTTGATCGTACGGTCGATTACATCATTGACACTATAGACGCTTATAAAAAATTAGATCGAAGTGCAGCACGTTTTGAAAAAGATGGAGGAATTCATGCACACATTCGACGCGGTCCATTGGGAGTTGTTTTATGCCTTGGCCCTTACAATTACCCATTGAACGAAACTTTTTGTTTATTGATTCCTGCAATCATCATGGGGAATACTGCAATTTTTAAACCGGCAAAACACGGTGTCTTATTGATTGCTCCTTTATTAGAAGCTTTTCAAGAAAGTTTCCCTCCGGGAGTGGTTAATATATTGTTTGGTCGAGGACGTAAAATTGCGACTCCTATCATGCGTACTGGTGTTATAGACGTTTTGGCGTTAATCGGTCATAGTAATTCTGCAGTTGCGCTTCAAGATGAGCATCCAAATAAAAATCGCTTACGATTGGTGTTAGGACTCGAAGCAAAAAATCCAGCCATTATTCTTCCAGATGCTGATTTGGATAATACGATTAAAGAATGTATTTCGGGTACCCTTTCTTACAATGGTCAACGTTGTACAGCTTTAAAAGTACTGTATGTTCATGAATCTATTGTAGACGAATTCAATCGTAAATTTGCTGAAGCTGTTGATGCTTTGACTTTTGGTAATCCTTGGGATGATGGAGCATTTTTAACTCCTCTACCAGAGCCTAATAAGCCTGCATACATTCAAGATTTAATCGCAGATGCCAAATCTCATGGGGCTGTTGTGATGAACAAAAAAGGGGGAGAGTTATCTCATAATTATTCATATCCCGCCGTATTGTATCCTGTCAATGAAAAGATGAAGGTGTATCATGAAGAACAATTTGGACCCGTAGTCCCGGTAATTGCTTATAAAGATATTAATGAGCCCTTAAATGCTATGGCAGCATCCGAATATGGACAACAGGTCAGTTTATTTGGAAGAGACATTCGAAAGTTGGGTCCACTCATCGATACTTTAGCTAACTTGGTATGTCGCGTAAACTTGAATTCTGCATGTCAGCGTGGTCCAGATGTGTATCCTTTTACTGGTCGTAAGAATTCTGCTGTGGGAACTTTGAGTGTATATGACGCACTACGTTCGTTCTCCATAAGAACATTTGTTGCTTCTAAGGATACTCCTTATAATAATGAAATTTTGGAAGCTCTTTTGAATTCGAAAGAATCTAATTTTGTTTCAACCGACTATTTACTTTAACCGATAACGAGTAGGTATTTTTTATTGTTTTAAAACAGCAATATAATATAGTGGATAACTACTTAACCAAAGGTAATATGTAATTTTTACTATCACCATCCGTACTGAGGAATTGCTTTTTTAAAGACTGCGCAATTTTAATTTTTTTGCTGTGTTTTTCCTTTCTTATTGCTTCGTACTCATTTAAAACATCCTCTAGTTTTCCTTCGCTTTGAAGAGCTTCTGTAAGCTCTATTGCAGAATTAATCCCTGAGGAAACACCAGAACTTGTAAGTGAGATTGTTCCATGTGCAGCATCTCCAATCAAACAAATATTATCCTTATGATAAGTCTCGGGGAGTTGTAACTCTTTATTAATCCATTCGAAAGCATTATTAAAGTCAGACTGCAGGACAATTTCTTTTACCACAGCTGGAAATTCTTTAAGTAGTTCCGAAATAAAGGTTTTTAAATTTTCTTTATAACGCTTGTATAAGGGAGCAAACTGTGTACTGTCGTATTGACAAAACCAGACATGATCGTCGTTGGTCAATGGGATAAAGCCAAAAGCAATACCTGAACTTAAGGCTTGATATTTTTTAAAAGTATCCACTTTCGAATTTTTGGGGAAGCCTTTAATAATACAAACCACTTCATTAATTTGATTGGGATAGAAAGAAGCTTTACAAACTGATTCGCGAACAGTAGAGTTTATACCATCTGACCCTATAAATAGGTCACCATATTCCTTAGAACCGTCTTTAAAAACAGCTGCAGTAGCTTTACTGTCTCGATATTCAAAATGAGAAAAAATGGAGGATTCCTTAAATTCTTCAGCTGTTAATTGCGCGATCAGAAAGGTAATCAAATCAACCCTTTTGAGCGAAGACCAACCCGCCAACGCTACTTCCATTTGAAGCTCTCCACCTGGATTTAATAATTGAAATTGATCGATATTTTGACTTTCAATATGGAGCCCTTTTGTATTGATGGAGCGAATAAAATCAAGCGTTTCCGAATGAATAAGAAAAGCCAATCCCGGTCTTGATTTTAAGGCATATTTTTCTTTAACCACAACGGTATGCCCATTGTTCTTAAGGGTAATCGCTGAGATTAAACCGGCTATTCCTCCGCCAATGATTACTATTTTCAATTGAAGTAATTTTTAATTCTCTTAATACTTTCTTTTAGCACTGCCTCTGATGTCGAAAAACAAATTCGTATATACCCTTCGGCTTCTTTGCCAAACCATTTCTCTAGTCCTGGAACCACTGCAACTTTTGCTTGATGGTATAAAATTTCATAGACTTCTTGGCTTGATTTATTTGTTCCTTTGATATTGATAAATGCGACATAACACCCTTGGGGAGCAATACAGCTAAACCCTGGAATACTATTCATTTCATTAACCAAAAGATCTCTCATTTTGTGTGTATGTGCAACAAAATCGTTTACCCAATAGTCACATTGCTCTAATGCAGCAATTGCTCCAATTTGGGAAAGTACGTTTGCTCCGTGTACCGTAAATTTATGCAGGGAACATGATAAAAGTTTTTCGTAGTCCTCCTTATTATGAGCTATTACAAGTCCAATACGAAGCCCTGCCATTCCATACGATTTACTAAAACCAGTAACCGTGATGGTCTGTTTTTTTATGGCTTCATTTATAGAAGCAATACTGACAAATTCTGAAGGGGGATAAACGATATCACTCCAAATTTCATCAGAAAGTACGGTAAGATTGTTTTGAACAGCTATTGAGCCTAAAATACTTAATTCTTTTTTAGTAAAAACTTTTCCAGTTGGATTTAGCGGGTTGCAAAGGCAAATTAATTTTGTTCTATCCGTGATTAATTGTTCGAGTCCCTCAAAGTCAATTTCCTTTTCTCCAGGGGGGATGGCATAGGAAATAGCTTTTGCATCAACTTGTTCGATGGAATATTTAAATAAAAAATCAACAGGATCAAAAATGATGGCTTCATCTCCAGGATTCAGGATGGTTTTACAGATTAAATAAATACCAAACGCTGCGCTGTCCACGGGCAGAACAAAGTCTGGATCGACAACTACATTCCTTTTAGTTTGAAAAAAACGGGAAGCACTTTTCTTTAGTTCAGGCAAACCTTCTGCAGGACCATAAGAAAAATAAGCTTCTTTGCTGTAGTCAATTATTGCTTGTGCAATTTCAGGAGCACTCTGAAAGTCAGGATCGGCAGCGGTTAATGGAATAACGTCTTCTGGTAATTCAGCCCATCTTAAATTGTAAGCTCTTTTACGAAGCACCTCGATATTTATATTTTTGGAATCAAACCCCCTCAAAACGTCATTTTATATACGCCCATAAAACGCTCTCTTAATAAAAACATTTTTATAGTATTGCGTAAAATCTTCAAATTTATTCAAATTTAGTTAAAAGTCTTTTAATTGTTAGTCTAGTTACTTAATTAGTTTTTCTTTGCAAGTAAATAAAATAGCAGTTACCAAGATAAAATGCCAATTACAAAAAATATAAATATTTAAATCGAAACATTTTTCTCTGTTTTTTTAAGATTAAATAACCCTCAATTCATTTAAAATTTTAATGGCATAGCTTCCAAGCACAAAAGCACTTGTTTCATATAATTTATAGAGCGACACATCATCAATATAAACCAAAGAGGAAGAATAATTTTAAGAGACAAATTATGGTTGTCGCTGATAGACCGTTTGTCCATTTTTAATGGTCTCCATCACCACGATATCCTTAATGGAATCGGGGGTTACTTTAAGTGGATTTCTATCTAAAACCACTAAATCAGCTAATTTTCCAACGACTAAAGTTCCTTTATTTTTTTCTTCAAAATGTTGATAGGCCGACCAGTCAGTAATACATTTTAAAGCTTCATAAGGAGTTAAGCGTTCCGCTTCACCAATGATTTGACCAGAGCGGGAACTTCTGTTGACAGCTGACCAAACGACACGCATCAGATTGGGTAGGGCAACTGGAGCATCCGTATGAATCGTTAATTTCAAACCTTTATTGAGCGCAGTACGTGTTGGACTGATCTTATTTCCTAAACTATCTCCGATTAATTGTTTGTGCCAGTCACCCCAATAAAAAGTATGCAAAGGGAAGAGGGAGGCGATGACATCTAATTCTTTAAAGGCATCGAGTTGATCTTCTCGAATGTATTGCCCGTGAATAATGACATGTCTGCGATCTTTTACTTCAAATTTTTTGGTAACTGGTTTTAAGGTTCTAATCATTTGATCCATAGCGGCATCACCATTTGCGTGTGTTAAAACTTGCCAGTCATTTTTAAAAGCTTTTTCATAGATTTTCTGAACTACCGCGTCCTCTGAAATAGCAGGATAACCATGATAGTCAATACTAGCGCCCTCTGGGGGGATCAAATACGGTTGGGTTCTCCAAGCTGTTCTCCCTTGTGGTGATCCATCTAAAGTGAGTTTTAAACCTCCAATTCGGTAGTTGTTTATGTAGGAAGAACTATACCATTCTGAATTCATATATTCCTCTGCGGAATAGTCCAAATAACTAATTACATCCAATTTTAATTTTCCTGAACGAGCGGCCTGTTCTAAGAATAAATGGGAATTTTCCATGGCTCTTCCTTCTTGAACGGTCGTATATCCATACGACAAGGCCATCTTTTGTCCACTCATTAAAAAAGTATTTGCTCCTTCTGCACTTTTTGGGTTTAATACTTTTGGCATAAAAGGAATAGCAGCTAATTCTTCCAATACGCCATTGGGCTCCTTACTTCCAGTAACTCTTCTGATGATTCCCCCATCGGGATCAGGTGTTTCTGCATTAATATTCATCATTTCTAACCCTTTGGAGTTCACAGAAGCAAAATGCCCTGAGATATGAATCAACATGATGGGGTGTTCAGTTGACACCTTGTCCAAATCAAATTTGGTAGGAAAACGTTTTTCTTCCAGTACAGAATCATCAAATCCTAAGCCAAAAATCCATCCAGTAATACTGATATTTTCCGGGGTGGCCCATTCTTTAAGGATATCAATTAAATGGGGTATTGAATTGGCTTTCGCGTCGGGTGGGGGTAAAATTTGTGCTCCAATGGATTGACCAGGAAAACCTGCAAAATGGGAATGACCGTCAATAAATCCCGGAAGTAACGTTTTACCTTCTAGCGGTCGCTCTTGCGCCCTTGGGTATTGTTTTTTTCCATCGGAAAGTGTTCCTGTAAATACGATGTTGCTCCCATCACTTACCAAGGCCTCGACATAGGTTGCTGTTTCTCCCTGCATCGTAATAATGTCTCCTCCATAATACAGCCTTTGGTGGGTCGTGTCTTCTTTGGTTGGATTTGAACAACTTGCAGCTGTACTAAGCACAACGATTATGAATGCAATTCTAGATTTCATTTTTGGTTTATTTATTTCTAAATTAAAAAAAAACGATGAAATAGAGGTGTTTACTATTGGTAATGTAGGTTTCTTTTTACCATTCGATACAGTCGTAATCGTTTAATGTTTTTAAGGTCCATAAAGTTTGAATTCCCGCCCACTCTAATTTCATGCCATCACTAAGTCCATACCAAGTGTCCCACCGACCGTCGTCTTTTTGACGAAAGATTAATTCTTCTAGGTCAGCAGCAATCATTTCTTTAGCAAAGAGAGGATAAAATATGCTATGAGGGGAAGGGGCATAATTCAAACTGTGGGGTTTTCCATAAAGTCCCCAACCCTGGTCGGTTTTATCGGTACAAAGTACCCCATCGGTCAGAATCCATTTTTTTAAATCATCCAATGCTTTTGCTGCTTTGTCACTGCTTTTTGTATGAAGTAAAAACTGCAATCGTCTGGGCATACAGAGATAACAAAAAACGTGTTTCTCTTTTATACGTTCTATTTCCTCCCACACAAATTCTTCTGCTTTACGCATCCAAGGAATGTCTATTTTATATTTTTCAAGAATCCCCAACAGAGGGGCAGTAGTACTTAAGGCTGCCCATTCTTTAACAGTTTTAAAATGCTCTTCACAGGGGTAATTACTTTTAGGGCGAAACATCCAGGGAATCCCACCTTTATCTGTGGTGATGCTTTCGAAATAGGGCATAAAATCCTTTAAGAGCTGATTTTTTGTGAGGTAACCCACTTCATCTAAGGTTTCGAGAGCCATAATGCTAAAGAGCGGTTGACTTTCAGGTGAAGCGGTGTCGGGTTCCATCCCATGACCAAAACCACCATCTGAATTTCTGTAGGCATAAACGGCGTGAAATACCCCTTCAGCAGTATCGTTTTCAAAATGAAATTGAAACAAACGCCTCTCGATCATTCGCGCATTGGTCATGATAAAATCCCGCGCCTTTAAATACTGCTTCTTGGAAAGTTTTATTTGGTTTTTATACATCTAGCCTTTTCGAAAAAGTAAGATACAAATTAAATGCGGTTGAGATATTTACCTCTAACGTTCCTTCTTTTGAATCTAGGAATTAAAATTTAGTTTCATTCCTTCGTGCGAGGCCTTAAACCCCAAATTTTCATAAAAATGAATCGCCTTTGGTCTTTTCTTATCGGTTGTTAACTGCAATAAATGAGCGTTGCGTTTCTTTGCTCGACTAATTGTCCATTCCACCATTTTTTCCGAGTTCGTCATCTGTAATCATTTTTACGATCTCTAAGACATCTTTTTCTGTAGCTTTTCTAAATATCATTTTAT
>CBFIJI010000033.1:0-18802 GCA_965662885.1 Flavobacteriaceae bacterium
CCGCCCGCCGTAAGTGGGTAGGTTTACCCGCCGCAGGCGGGCTGATTAATCATCTTTAATGCAACGTACAGCAAAGCCGTTCGACTTTAGGAAGTTGCCCACGGAGGCACTGAGCCTGCTGAAGCCCAAGAACCACGCATTGGTAGTACTGCCATCATCCGTAGTGGACCAATAGTAGCCAACATCACCGATATTGTTTGACGCATCGACATTGGAACCACTAGGGTTAAAGCCCGTACGGGTGAGTCTTAACGCAGCAAACGCCTCCTCAGCAGTTTCAAAATGACCCTCCTCAGCCTCCCATTCCGATTTGGTGGGCACACGAAAGTCCGGAGGACATCGATTGGTTACCATAGCATCAGCAAAAGTATAAAAGTCTCCAAACTGGGTTTCGTTACTGCCAATAGCTATCGGTGTCACTGTGGCTCCGATGTTTCGGTCCAACCAAATCCTTCCTGTTTCCGACAAGATGGTTTTATAGGTCAAGTTGTTATGTACTATTTCCTCTCCAATGAAACCGGCAGCGTTAGTCTTAAATGAATACCAGCCAACCTTCTCCCTAAATATATTAAGGGTAGTACTCGTGGTGTTAAAAAAGGTATCTCCCTCACTAGCGTCTGCAAGTAGGCTGGAAACGAGTTTGATTTCACTGTTGGTGGATACTTTGACCCATTTCCCACTACCTATATGTATTTCCATGCTTTGTTCATCGGTGTTATAAACAATCAATCCTACCGCTGGGTTTTGGATTGCGATTCTTTGAGTGGTCGTCAACCGTGGGGGAAGAAACCCTTTTGTTGTTGAACTGATTTCAAAAGCTGCTGATGGATGCAATGCTTGACCCTGCAATAGCTGGGCAATTATTAGCAAACTAAAGGTGAAGAGGAGCATTTTTTTCATTCAATGATGTCAGATAAGACTACAGTATCCTTAAGGGAAACGGTGTTCGGTTTAAAAAAAAAGTTGCTTAATAATAAGCAGGCTTAAGATATTGTAAAAGGAGAACTGGTATTTCTAACAGCTAGAATTTGAGGTAGGATGCCACGAATATATTAACTTATTCTGGATTATCAAATAATTTAAAAAAACAGGGGAATAAACTACAATTTTGTTTAAAGGGAGTTTCGTAGTGGTAGAAGGGGAATGAATCAGCTAGAAAGGAGATTGATCTAGGCTATTCTGATTCATTAAATTAAATCAAAAAAAAACCACTTGCAGTATTCCTTACAAGTGGTTTTTAAATTTGTAGGATAAAACGCTAGCTATTGAACGCCTTTTTACCCGGGAAATAGGCTTTAGCATCCAATTCCTCTTCAATACGAAGCAATTGGTTGTATTTCGCCATACGATCACTACGTGAGGCAGAACCCGTTTTAATTTGCCCTGTATTAAGCGCTACAGCTAAATCGGCAATGGTATTGTCTTCTGTTTCCCCAGAACGGTGGGACATTACTGAAGTATAACCCGCTCTGTGTGCCATTTCCACAGCGGCAATGGTTTCAGACAATGTTCCTATTTGATTCACCTTGATGAGAATGGAATTGGCTATTCCAAGATCAATTCCTTTACCTAGGCGTTCTACGTTGGTTACAAACAAATCATCACCGACCAATTGAACGCGGTCACCTGCTTTTTCAGTCAGGGCTTTCCATCCGTCCCAGTCGTTTTCATCCATTCCATCTTCGATGGAAATGATTGGATATTTAGCACTTAAATCAGCCAAATATTGCGCCTGTTCTTCGGAGCTTCTTTTCACTCCTTTATCGCCTTCAAAAAGGGTATAATCATAAACGCCGTCTTTATAAAATTCAGCAGCGGCACAATCCAAAGCAATCATGACTTCATCGCCTGCTTTGTATCCTGCATTTCCTATGGCTTGTAAAATGGTTTCCAAGGCATCCTCAGTTCCATCCAATGTGGGGGCAAAGCCTCCTTCATCTCCTACGGCAGTGCTTAAGCCTCTGCTGTGAAGTACTTTTTTTAGATGATGGAAAATCTCCGATCCCATTTGCATGGCATGGGTAAAAGAGGCTGCACCTACAGGCATGACCATAAATTCTTGAAAAGCAATGGGGGCATCGGAATGGGAACCTCCATTAATGATATTCATCATAGGAACAGGGAGTGTTTTGGCACTTACTCCTCCTATATAACGGTAAAGGGGTAATCCTAATTCGTTTGCTGCGGCTTTTGCCGTAGCGAGGGAAACCCCTAAAATAGCATTAGCACCTAGTTTTGATTTGTTGGGAGTACCATCCAAATCAATCATCATTTGATCGATTTTTTCTTGATCAAAAACAGAACTGCCTACCACATGGGTTGCAATGGTTTCATTGACATTGGCAATGGCTTTTAAAACCGCTTTCCCCATATACGCTTTGCCTCCGTCTCTAAGTTCTACCGCCTCATGCTCTCCAGTTGAGGCTCCAGAAGGGACAGCAGCTCGACCAAGAATTCCGCTTTCAGTAATGACGTCAACTTCAACGGTAGGGTTTCCCCTCGAGTCAAAAATTTGACGGGCATGAATTTTAATAATAATACTCATTTGTGTTTAAATTAAATTGGTTGTTATAATGCTATTACTTCATGTTTTGGTAAAATTGATCGAAGAGATAGGTAGCATCATTAGGTCCGGGTCCAGCTTCAGGATGGTATTGTACAGAAAAACAATTTTTGCTTTTCATTCGGAGCCCTGCTACAGTGAGGTCATTCAAATGCAGATGCGTTATTTCCATGTCGAGATGTTGCTCGGCTTCTTCTTTAACAACGGCAAAACCATGGTTTTGTGAGGTGATTTCCCCTTTTCCTGTGGTTAAATTTTTTACTGGGTGATTGATTCCACGGTGACCATTAAACATTTTATAGGTAGCAATTCCATTGGCTAAGCCAATAATTTGATGTCCTAAACAAATCCCAAACAAAGGAAGATTCTGCTCAATAATTTTAGCGGCCACTTGTTGAACTTGCTTTAAAGGCTGAGGGTCACCAGGTCCATTGGAAATAAAATAACCATCCGGTTCCCATGCTTGAAGTGTTTCAAAAGGAGTGTCATAAGGGAAAACTTGAATGTACATGTCCCGAGACGCCATGTGTTTTAATATGTTTTTCTTAACTCCTAAGTCGATGGCTGCTACCTTTAGAGAGGCCTCAGGATTTCCAACAAAATAGGAAGATTTGGTGGAAACTTTGGACGCCAACTCAAGGCCATCCATACGTGGCGTGTTGGCCAATTGTGTTTTTAACGCTTCCATATCCGACACCTCGGTGGAGATTACCGCATTCATGGCACCATGTTCTCGAATATAACGTACTAATGCTCGGGTATCCACATCTGAAATGGTGACCAAACGGTGTTTTTCGAGATATTCGTAAAGTGATTCGTCACTGTTGGGACGGGAATAATTAAAGCTGAAATTTTTACAGATAAGACCCGAAATCATCACTTCATCCGATTGGGCATCGTCTTTATTGACACCGTAGTTTCCAATGTGTGCATTGGTTGTGACCATCAATTGTCCGAAATAGGACGGATCCGTAAAAATTTCTTGATAACCGGTCATTCCGGTATTGAAACATATTTCTCCAAAAGCACTACCCGCAATTCCGATGGATTTACCATGAAAAATGGTTCCATCTTCTAGAAGAATTACAGCTTTTTGTCGTGATCTATAGTTCATTTGATTTAGTACAAATTAAACAAAAAAAAAGGATAAACTAAAACGTTTATCCTTAATGAATTTATGATGCATATTTCCGCAAATCGATGTTATGCATCTTGAGCATCTGTTGCATCGTCTGTTTCTTTAGGACTTTCCGTTGAAGGGGTTTCCTCAGTTGAAGCAGCAGCTTCTGTTTGTGGTGCAGGATTCGCCTTTCTGGAACGACTTCGTCGAGTCGTTTTCTTTTTCTCCTCTGGAGCCGCACTATAAACAGTGTTGTAGTCAACCAATTCAATCATTGCCATTGCTGCATTATCTCCTAGACGATTCCCTAATTTGATAATACGGGTATAACCTCCTGGACGATCACCCACTTTTTGAGCGATGTCTCTAAACAATTCCGCTACAGCATATTTATCGCGTAAGCTACTGAATGCAAGTCTTCGGTTGTGCGTTGAGTCTTGTTTTGCCTTGGTGATGATGGGCTCAACAAATTGCTTAAGCGCTTTTGCTTTTGTAACTGTTGTATTGATGCGTTTGTGTTCTATTAGTGAACACGCCATATTGGCAAGCATTGACTTTCTGTGAGCCGTCTTGCGCCCTAGGTGCATTACTTTTTTACCGTGTCTCATTTTTTACTTTTATAAGGGTACTACTGGTTAGTCTTTGTCCAGTTTATATTTTGCTAATTCCATTCCAAAGGTCAATCCCTTTAAAACGACAAGTTCTTCCAATTCCGTCAAAGATTTTTTTCCGAAATTTCTAAACTTCATTAAATCGTTTTTATTGAAAGAAACCAAATCTCCAAGGGTGTCCACTTCAGCTGCTTTTAAACAATTCAAAGCACGAACGGAAAGATCCATATCGATTAATTTAGTTTTTAACAACTGACGCATATGAAGCGACTCTTCATCATAGGTTTCTGATTGTGCGATTTCATCAGCTTCAAGCGTAATACGCTCGTCAGAAAACAAATAGAAGTGGTGAATTAGTGTTTTTGCTGCCTCTGTTAGTGCTTCTTTTGGATGAATTGAACCGTCCGTGATAATTTCAAAAACTAACTTTTCATAATCCGTTTTCTGTTCTACACGGTAGTTTTCAATGCTGTATTTCACATTCTTGATGGGAGTGAAAATAGAATCAATCGCAATCATCCCTAAAGGAGCATTGGTCTTTTTATTTTCCTCAGCAGGAACGTATCCACGGCCTTTTTCAATGGTGATTTCCAAATTTAAATGGACACTTTTCTCAAGGTTACAGATCACTAAATCGGGATTTAGCACTTGAAAACCAGAGATGAATTTCTGAAAGTCAGCCGCTTTTAATTGATTTTGTCCTCCTATTGAAACGGTAACCGATTCATCTTCAATGTCTTCAATTTGACGTTTGAAACGGATTTGTTTAAGATTTAAAATAATTTCCGTCACATCTTCAACAACCCCAGAAATGGTAGAAAACTCATGTTCTACATTTTCCATTTTAACTGAGGTAATTGCAAAACCTTCTAAGGAAGATAGTAGAACGCGTCTAAGAGCATTTCCTACGGTTAAACCATAACCGGGCTCTAGAGGTCTGAACTCAAATTTCCCCTCATACTCAGAGGAATTGATCATGATTACTTTATCTGGTTTTTGAAAATTTAATATTGCCATAATTATAATACTTCTGATCTATTATTTAGAATATAATTCAACTATCAATTGTTCTTTAATATTTTCTGGAATTTGAAGCCTTTGTGGGGTACTTACAAAAGTGCCTTCCAAAGTATCACGATTCCAACTTAGCCACTCATAAACTGCGCTACTTGCATCAAGAGAACTAATAATAACTTGTAGCGACTTAGATTTTTCACGAACACCAACAACATCACCAGGCTTAAGGTGGTAGGAAGGTATGTTTACAATGCTTCCGTTGACAGTGATATGTCTGTGAGATACTAACTGACGAGCACCACTTCTTGAATTAGAAATTCCAAAACGGTAAACCGCATTGTCCAATCTAGCTTCACATAATTGAAGTAGAACTTCACCCGTTACTCCTTTACTTCTACTCGCTTTTTCAAAAAGATTTCGAAATTGACGTTCTAAAATTCCATAAGTGAATTTTGCTTTCTGCTTTTCCATAAGCTGAACAGCATATTCAGATTTTTTACCCCTACGGCGGTTGTTTCCGTGTTGTCCCGGAGGGAAATTTCTTTTTTCAAAAGATTTATCATCTCCGAAAATAGGTGCACCAAATTTACGTGCGATTTTAGTTTTTGGACCGGTGTATCTTGCCATTTAAATAGGATTTAAAGATCGAAAACTATGAATTAAGGTCACTTCCTTCGATAGTTGTCAAATCGATCATTGCGATTAATTATACTCTTCTTCTTTTCGGTGGTCGACAACCATTATGTGGTAATGGGGTTACATCGACAATTTCTGTTACTTCAATACCGTTGTTGTGCAAAGTACGGATTGCTGATTCACGTCCATTTCCTGGACCTTTCACATACACCTTAACTTTTCTTAAGCCAGCTTCTTGAGCGACTTTAGCACAATCTTCTGCAGCAGTTTGTGCAGCATAAGGGGTGTTCTTTTTGGAACCTCTAAAGCCCATTTTACCGGCTGAGGACCAGGAGATCACTTCTCCTTTGAGATTGGTTAACGATATAATTATGTTGTTAAAAGATGCTGTGACATGTGCTTCACCAATACTTTCAACAACTACTTTTCTCTTTCTTGTTACTGTTTTAGCCATCGCTTAAAAATTATTTAGTTGCTTTCTTTTTGTTTGCAACAGTTTTGCGTTTTCCTTTACGTGTACGAGAATTGTTTTTTGTACGTTGTCCTCTTAAAGGCAGTCCAGCTCTGTGACGAATACCTCTATAACAACCGATGTCCATCAATCGTTTGATGTTTAATTGTACTTCTGAACGTAATTCACCTTCTATTTTAAACGAAGAAACGGCTTCACGAATGCGACCAGTCTCGTCATCGGTCCAGTCCATTACTTTGGTTTCTTCACTTACTTTTGCACGCTCCAAAATCTCCTTAGCACGGCTTCTTCCGATACCGAAAATATAGGTAAGGGCGATTACCCCTCTTTTTTGTTTTGGAATGTCTACTCCTGATATTCTAGCCATAATTTATCCTTGTCTTTGTTTGAATCTAGGATTCTTTTTGTTGATTACATATAAACGCCCTTTCCGACGTACAATCTTGCACTCGGCACTGCGTTTTTTAATAGAAGCTCTTGTTTTCATTATTTTTCTTTATTAAAATCGGAAGGTAATTCTTGCTTTTGTTAAATCGTAGGGACTCATTTCTAACTTGACTTTATCGCCCGGAAGGAGTTTGATATAATGTAATCGCATCTTTCCCGAAATGTGCGCAGTAACGACGTGCCCATTATCAAGTTCAACACGGAACATAGCATTTGATAATGCTTCAATGATCGTACCTTCTTGTTGTATTGCTGCTTGCTTTGCCATAATTTACGCCCCACGTCTTGTTTTGCCCGTTTTCATTAATCCATCGTAATGACGGTTTAATAAATAGGAATTGATTTGTTGTATCGTATCTATGGCAACACCAACCATAATGAGTAGGGAAGTTCCTCCATAAAAGAGGGCCCAACCTTGTTGCATTCCCATCAACTTAACAACGATTGCAGGGAAAACGGCAATAGCTGCTAAAAATAAGGATCCGGGAAAGGTGATGTGTGACATGACCGTATCTAAAAATTCGGAAGTGTCTTTACCTGGACGAATTCCGGGAACGAAACCACCACTGCGTTTAAGATCGTCTGACATTTTATTGGTAGGTACAGTAATGGCCGTGTAAAAGAACGTAAAAATAACGATCAAGAGACCAAACAATATGTTGTACCAGAGACCAAAGATATCGGAAAAACTAGCTTGCATCCACTGCCCTACTGCTGAGGATGATCCTAGTGCTCCACCAATATAAGCGGGTGCAAACATAATCGCCTGAGCGAAGATGATCGGCATTACACCAGAAGCATTTAACTTTAAGGGAATATACTGACGAGAACCATAAACGCTTCGTTCACTCGTACTTCCTCCTGCAGATCGACGTGCATATTGCACGGGAATTTGACGAACAGCCATGACCAGTAGTATGGAAAGTAAAATAATGACTACCCATAAGACCAATTCAATTAAAACCATCATTAAGCCACCATTGTTTTCACTTACTCGAGAAACGAATTCTTGAGTAAACGAAAGTGGAAGGTTGGCAATGATTCCAACCATAATTAAGATAGAAATACCATTTCCAATCCCTTTGTCTGTAATTTTTTCACCTAACCACATCGCAAAAATAGTTCCCGTAACCAAGATAATTACTGAGGAAACAATGAAGATAGGGCTTCTACCAAAAATAAAAGCACTTTCTGGAACACCTAGGGCACTTAACCCATAAAGGTAGGCAGGCGCTTGAACCACACAAATCAAGATGGTCAACCATCGTGTGATTTGGTTGATTTTTTTTCGACCACTTTCCCCCTCTTTTTGAAGTTTTTGAAGGTAGGGAATTGCAATCCCCATTAATTGTACTACAATGGAAGCGGAGATATATGGCATGATTCCCAATGCAAAAACAGAGGCATTAGCAAATGCACCCCCTGTGAAAGCATTTAAGATTCCCAAAAGCCCACCGCCACCAGCTCTATTTCCAAGTTCAGCTAATTGAACAGGGTCAATTCCCGGCAACACAATTTGTGCTCCGATACGGTAAACTAACAGCAACAAAAGCGTTAAGATGATACGATTTCTCAAATCATCGATTTTGTAGATGTTATAAAGGGTTTCTATAAATTTTTTCATCAAAAGAATTTATAAGGTTATTGCTTCTCCACCAGCAGCTTCGATTGCTGCTTTTGCAGTAGCCGTAAATTTGTGAGCAGATACTTTTAAAGGAGCCTCCAAGGTGCCTCTTCCTAAAATTTTAACGAGGTCATTTTTCCCCGCTAAACGAAGCTTAACGATTGTTTCCATAGAAACTTCCTCAGTAATTTTTTTAGCAGCTGCAAGTTCTTGTAGGGTGTCCAAATTGATCCCCGTATATTCCTTTCTGTTGATGTTTTTAAAACCAAACTTAGGAACACGACGTTGAAGTGGCATTTGACCTCCTTCAAAACCGATTTTCTTAGAATATCCTGAACGGGATTTTGCCCCTTTGTGTCCACGAGCGGCTGTTCCACCTTTACCTGAACCTTCACCTCGGCCTAATCGTTTACCAGATCTGTTGATGGATCCTTCTGCCGGTTTTAAATTACTTAAACTCATTTTATATCTACTTTTTAAGCTTCTGATACAGAAACTAAATGTTTAACTTTATCAATCATTCCAAGAATATTAGGAGTATCCTCATGGATAACTTCCTTTCCTATTCCTCTAAGTCCTAAAGCGGCTAGGGTCAATTTTTGATTTTTCAGGCGCTTAATACTACTTTTTACTTGTGTTACTTTAATTTTTGCCATGACTTCTATAATTAACCGTTAAAAACTTTATCGACAGAGATACCACGTTGTTTTGCGATGGTTTGAGGACTACGAAGTTGTAACAAGGCATCAAAGGTTGCTTTAACTACGTTGTGAGGATTCGAAGATCCTTGAGATTTGGAAAGTACATTGTGTACACCAACGGCCTCTAATACGGCACGAACAGCTCCACCAGCAATAACTCCAGTACCTTCAGATGCTGGTTTTAAAAAGACACGAGCACCCCCGTATTTTCCTTTTTGTTCATGAGGAATAGTTCCTTTAGAAATTGGAATTCTAACAAGGTTTTTCTTGGCATCTTCAACCGCTTTAGCAATGGCTTCGGAAACTTCTTTCGACTTACCAAGTCCTTGGCCAACGACACCATTTTCATCACCGACAACCACTATGGCTGAAAATCCAAATGCACGACCACCTTTAGTTACTTTGGTTACCCTTTGCACCCCTACAAGACGATCTTTCAATTCAAGACCCGCAGGTTTTACTAATTCAATATTTTTATAATCTTGATACATATTGTCAATTAAAATTTAAGACCTCCTTCGCGTGCTCCATCAGCCAAAGCTTTCACACGTCCGTGATAAAGATAACCTCCGCGATCAAATTTAACTTCTGTGATTCCAGCTGCCATTGCACGTTCTGCAGCTAACTTTCCAACACTCACAGCAATCGTTGTTTTGTCTGTTTGATTCATGTCGGTAATTTCTTTTTCTCTTGAGGAAGCCGCAATTAATGTTTTACCCGATTTATCATCGATAAATTGTGCGTAAATTTCTTTGTTACTTCTAAAGACAGAAAAACGAGGGGTTGATTCTGTTCCCGCAATGATTTTTCTGATACGCATTCGGATGCGATTTCTTCTATCTGTTTTCTTTAAAGCCATGATGATGCTATATTATGCTGATTTACCTGCTTTTCTTCTGAGTTGTTCACCCACAAATTTAATTCCTTTTCCTTTGTAAGGTTCTGGCTTGCGAAACGATCTAATTTTTGCGGCGACAAAACCTACGAGCTGTTTGTCGTAAGAAGAAAGTTTAACAATAGGATTTTTTCCTTTTTCAGAAATGGCCTCCACTTTAACTTCTGGGGCAATATCTAACAAAATATTATGGGAAAATCCAAGTGCCAAATCTAACTTTTGACCTTGAGTACTGGCACGATAACCAACACCTACAAGTTCCAATTCTTTGGTATAGCCCTTGCTCACACCAATAATCATATTATTGATCAATGAACGATATAAACCGTGTTTTGCTTTTGTATCTTTATCTTCAGAAGCACGGGTTAAAACAACATTACCCTCTTTGGTTTCGATAGTAATACCGCTATACTCTTGCTTCAATTCTCCAAGCTTCCCTTTTACGGTGACGAGATCGTCTTGTAATTCGACGGTCACTCCTTCAGGTATTGCAATTGGATTATTTCCTATTCTAGACATTCGTTTCTCTAATTTCTATTTAATAAACATAACAAATCAGTTCCCCACCAACGTTTGTGCTCGCTGCTTGTTTTCCAGTCATTACCCCATTAGAGGTAGAGACAATTGAAATTCCAAGACCGTTAAGGATACGGGGAAGATCATCAGCAGATCGGTATTTACGTAAACCAGGCGTACTGATACGCTGAATCATTTTAATGACAGGCTCTTTGGTTGCCTTGTCATATTTCAATGCAATTTTAATATTTCCTTGGTTGTTTTCCGTTGGCTCAAATTTGTAGCTTAGGATATAACCTTGATCAAAAAGTATTTTAGTAATATCTTTTTTAATATTGGATGCAGGGATATCTACTACACGATGTCCAGCGGAACTGGCATTTCTAATACGTGTTAAATAATCTGCGATAGGATCTGTAAACATAACTTACTCTATATAATTGATTACCAACTGGCTTTTGTTACTCCCGGAATAAGACCTTTATTGGCCATCTCACGAAAAGTAACTCGTGAAACACCAAACTGGCGCATATATCCTTTTGGACGACCCGTTAACTTACAACGATTGTGCATACGAATTGGTGATGCATTACGTGGAAGTTTTTGAAGTGCTTCATAATCTCCAGCTTCTTTCAGTGCTTTACGCTTCTCAGCGTACTTTGCAACGGTTTTGGCTCTTTTGACTTCGCGAGCCTTCATGGATTCTTTAGCCATAATTAATTCTTTTTAAAGGGAACTCCCAATTTACTTAATAATGATTTTGCTTCTTGATCAGTATTGGAAGACGTTACAAAAGTAATGTCCATCCCTGATATTTTATTTACCTTATCGATGTCAATCTCTGGAAAAATAATTTGCTCTGTAACACCTAAATTATAATTTCCACGTCCATCAAATCCAGTCGCTTTTACGCCTTGAAAGTCACGAACTCGTGGAAGGGCGATGGTTACTAAGCGATCTAAAAATTCATACATACGGTCACCTCTAAGGGTAACTTTTGCACCAATGGGCATCCCTTTTCTCAATTTAAAGGTAGCAACATCTTTTTTAGAAAGTGTGGCAACAGCTTTTTGTCCTGTGATTGTTGTTAACTCATCAACAGCATGCTCAATTAATTTCTTATCAGCAACTGCGGCACCAACACCACGGCTAAGAACAATTTTCTGAAGCTTTGGCACTTGCATGACACTCTTATAGCCGAATTCTTCTTTCAAACTGGAAACAATACGGTCGGTATAATCTTTTTTAAGTCTCGGTGTATAACTCATAACTAAATTACTTCATTGGTTTTTTTCGCATAACGAACTTTTTTTCCCTCTTCTTCACGATAACCAACACGGCTTGTCTTTCCGTCACTCGTGATTAAGGACAAATTCGAAATATGAATGGGTGCTTCTTTTTCTACAATTCCACCCTGTGGATTTTGAGCGTTGGGCTTAGCGTGTTTTTTTACAACATTAACCCCTTCAACAATCGCTTTATTCTTATCGGTAAGGATACTCATTACTGCTCCTTCAGAACCTTTATTTGATCCTGCTGTTACACGAACAGTATCCCCTTTTTTAATTTTTATCTTCGTTGCCATTTTCTAACTGTCTTATAACACCTCAGGTGCAAGTGAAACGATTTTCATAAACTGCTTATCACGTAACTCACGTGCTACTGGACCGAAAACACGAGTACCGCGCATTTCACCAGTAGGATTTAAAAGAACACATGCATTTTCATCGAAACGGATATAGGAACCATCTTGACGTCTCACTTCTTTTGAAGTTCTAACGACAACAGCAGTAGATACCTGTCCTTTTTTTACCGAACCAGAAGGGGAAGCTTCTTTGACGGTTACGACAATCTTATCACCTAGTGAAGCGTAGCGACGTTTTGTACCCCCAAGCACACGGATGGTTAAAACCTCCTTGGCCCCTGTGTTGTCTGCTACTTTGAGTCTTGATTCTTGTTGTACCATGATTACTTAGCTCTTTCAATAATTTGAACCAATCTCCAGCATTTTGACTTGCTTAAAGGACGGGTTTCCATAATTTTTACGGTGTCGCCGATATTACAATCGTTTGTTTCATCGTGAGCGACGTATTTTTTTGTCTTGAGAACGAATTTCCCATACATAGGGTGTTTTACTCGTTTTACCTCTGAAACAACAATGGATTTTTCCATTTTGTTACTGGTAACAATTCCGATTCGTTCTTTTCTTAAATTTCTAGTTTCCATGTACTTGACAATGATTACTTATTCTTTTGATGCTATTGCTGTTTTCAGACGAGCGACCACACGTCGTACGGTTCTGATTTGTAGCGGATTTTCTAAAGGAGAAATGGCATGAGTCATTTTCAAATCTTCCAACTGTTTTTGGAATTCAGCTAATTTGTCTTGCAAATCTTCCTTTGATAATTTTACTATTTCGGTTTGTTTCATTGTGTCAATATCTTTACGCTTCGAAATCTCGGGCTACAATAAATTTTGTTTTTACAGGTAATTTTTGTGCTGCCAATCGTAGAGCCTCTTTTGCAATATCGTGGGGAACCCCAGCAATTTCGAAAAGTATGCGTCCTGCTTTGGCTACAGCTACAAAATATTCTGGTGCTCCTTTACCTTTCCCCATTCGTACTTCGAGTGGTTTTTTGGTGATCGGCTTGTCTGGAAATATTTTAATCCATAGTTGTCCTTCCCTTTTCATGTAACGAGTAGCAGCAATACGAGCAGCTTCTATTTGACGGGAAGTGATAAAAGTGGAATCCAATGCTTTAATTCCAAACATACCGTTAGAAAGCTGGTGTCCTCTTTGCGAAAGGCCTTTCATACGGCCTTTTTGCATTTTACGAAATTTTGTCTTTTTCGGTTGTAACATCTTATTCGCTTGTTATTTCAATATTATTTTCTACGGCGTTGGCGGTTGTTTCCTTTCGAATTGTCTCCGGAACCTTGTGATTTACTTTTCATACCGACAAGGGGAGAAAGCTCACGCTTTCCATAAACCTCACCTTTCATGATCCATACTTTAATTCCCAAACGACCATAAGTGGTGTGTGCTTCTACCAAAGCATAATCAATATCAGCGCGGAATGTTGATAAAGGAATACGTCCTTCTTTATACATTTCGGAACGTGCCATTTCAGCACCATTCAAACGTCCTGAAATTTGAATTTTAATTCCTTCAGAGTTCATCCGCATTGCAGCTGCAATTGCCATTTTGATGGCACGTCTGTAGGAAATACGACTTTCAATCTGACGAGCAATACTTGCCCCTACCAATTGAGCATCTAATTCTGGTCTCTTAATTTCAAAAATATTGATTTGAACCTCTTTGGCAGTAATCTTACGAAGCTCTTCTTTTAGTTTGTCAACCTCTTGTCCAGCCTTACCGATAATAATACCAGGGCGTGCAGTAGTAATGGTTATCGTAATAATTTTTAAGGTACGCTCAATGATCACATTAGACACACTTGCTTTTGCAAGACGTGCGTGAACATATTTTCTGATTTTGTCGTCTTCAGCTAATTTATCACCGTAGTCACGACCACCATACCAGTTAGAGTCCCATCCTCTGATGATTCCTAAGCGATTTCCTATTGGATTGGTTTTCTGTCCCATATTATGCTTCTGTTGGATTTGCTCCCAAGACCACAGTGACGTGGTTGGAACGTTTTCTAATTCTGTGTGCACGACCTTGTGGCGCAGGTCGAAGTCTTTTTAACATTGTTGCGCTATCCACACGTATTTCTTTTACAAAAAGGTTGGCTTTTTCAATATCACCTTCCTCATTCTTCGCTTGCCAGTTGGCAATTGCAGAAAGTAAAAGTTTTTCTAAACGTCGTGAGGCTTCTTTTGGACTAAACTTCAAAATGGCCAAGGCACGTTCAATAGCTTCTCCTCTTACTTGATCTGCAACAAGACGCATTTTACGTGGTGAAGTAGGACAATTGTTTAGCTTAGCGAACGCTAATGTTTTCTTTGCTTCTTTAGCAGCAAGAGCTGTTTGTCGTTTTCGATTTCCCATGACTGCGCTTATTTTTTACCTTTATTTTTAGCCCCTGCGTGTCCTCGGAAAGAACGAGTTGGTGAAAATTCACCCAACTTGTGTCCTACCATGTTTTCTGTTATATATACAGGTATAAATTGCTTACCGTTGTGAACACCGATTGTTTGACCAACAAAGTCAGGTGTAATTAAGGAAGCACGAGAATACGTTTTGATGACTGTCTTTTTATTTTCCTCAACATTTTTCATCACTTTCTTCTCAAGACTGTGATGAACAAAAGGTCCTTTTTTTAATGAACGTCCCATGTTTTAATTATTTTTTTCTACGTTCAATAATGAACTTGTTGCTAGCTTTGGTTTTTGATCGAGTTCGGAACCCTTTAGCAGGAATACCATTACGTGATCTTGGATGTCCTCCAGAAGCACGACCTTCACCACCACCCATGGGGTGATCGACAGGGTTCATAGCTACAGGACGTGTACGAGGACGACGGCCTAACCATCTAGATCGTCCCGCTTTACCTGAAACCAAAAGTTGATGATCTGAATTGGAAATAACACCGATAGTGGCCAAACAAGTGGTCAATATCATTCGTGTTTCACCAGAAGGTAATTTAACAGTAGCATACTTACCGTCACGTGCCATAAGTTGAGCAAACGCTCCTGCACTTCGAGCAATGGAAGCACCTTTGCCAGGGCTTAGCTCAATACAGGAAATGATTGTTCCTAATGGAATGTTTGATAAGAGCATTGTATTTCCAATATCCGGTGTTGCCGAATCTCCAGAAATGATGTGTTGTCCAACTTTTAGACCATTTTGAGCAATGATGTATCGCTTTTCACCGTCTGTATATTGAACAAGAGCAATAAATGCTGTTCTGTTTGGATCGTATTGGATGGATAGAACTTCCCCTTTAACATCAAACTTATCACGTTTGAAATCGATAATACGATACTGGCGTTTGTGACCCCCACCACGATGGCGAACAGTCATTTTTCCTTTGTTGTTTCTACCCCCACTTTTCTTAATGGGAGCCAGTAAACTTTTTTCCGGCTTATCAGTAGTAAGGGCGTCAAATCCATTTACTACTCTAAATCGCTGGGCTGGCGTTACTGGTTTTAATTTTCTAACTGACATCTGACGCTATTATAAATTACTATAAAAATCTATGGTTTCCCCTTCAGCAACTTTTACAATTGCTTTTTTGGTAGCATTGGTTTTTCCGTTTTGGATACCTGTTTTCGTGTATCGCATTTTTCGCTCCGAACCGTAGTTTAATGTGCGCACTTTTTCAACAGTTACACCATAAGCGGCCTCAACAGCTTTTTTAATTTCAATCTTATTCGCAGTTTTTGAAACCAAGAACGTAAAACGATTGCTCAACTCACTTGCCGTGGTTGCCTTTTCTGTAATGATCGGTTTAATTAATATGCTCATGGCCTTATGCTTTATTCAGTGTGGATACAATTCCTGCAATTGCACTTTCAGATAGAATCAAACTATTGGCATTTGATATACTGTAAGTGTTTAATTCTGAGTTGATTACAACTGAAGAGTTTTTCAAATTACGGGAGGACAAATATACATTTTTATTTAGCTCTCCCAAGACCAAAATGGTTTTTTTGGAGGAAAGACCAATATTCGATAACATCTTCAAATAGGAAGATGTTTGAGGTTGCTCCATCTGAAAATCCTCAACAACCACGATTGCATTTTCTTGTGCTTTAATACTCAAAGCTGATTTACGTGCTAATCGTTTGACTTTCTTGTTGACTTTCTGGCTATAATCACGAGGGGTTGGACCAAAAACACGCCCACCACCTTTAAACAATGGATTTTTGATACTACCCGCTCGAGCCGTACCTGTTCCTTTTTGTTTTTTAATTTTCTTAGTACTCCCAACGATCTCAGCACGTTCTTTAGACTTGTGTGTCCCTTGACGTTTGTTGGCAAGATGTTGCTTAACATCTAAGTAAATAGCATGAGTATTAGGCTCAATTCCGAAAACAGAAGGATCTAATGATACAGTTCTTCCGGTTTCTTTTCCGTCTATATTGATTACTGCTATTTCCATTATTTCTGTATAATTACGTAGGCGTTCTTGTGACCAGGAACACACCCTTTTACAACTAATAAATTCTTTTCGGGAACAACTTTAACAACGCGAAGGTTTTGCACCTTAACTTTTGTGTTACCCATTTGTCCTGCCATACGCATCCCTTTAAAGACTCGTGCTGGATAGGATGCAGCTCCAATGGACCCCGGAGCACGTAGTCTGTTGTGCTGTCCGTGAGTGGCTTGACCAACTCCACCAAAACCATGGCGTTTTACTACCCCTTGGAAACCTTTTCCTTTAGAAGTACCGGAAACATCAACAAACTCGCCTTCTTCGAAAAGATCGACTGTTAAAGTGTCTCCTAATTTGTGTTCTTCTTCAAAATTCTGAAATTCGACGAGCTTCTTTTTCGGTGCAGTATTTGCTTTCTTAAAGTGACCTAAGGAGGCGTTACTAGACCGTTTTTCTGCCTTGTCATCGAAACCCAGTTGAAGTGCATCATACCCGTCAACCGCAGTGGTTCTGACTTGGGTAACCACGCATGGACCTACTTCAATAACAGTACAAGGGATGTTTTTCCCTTTCTCGTCAAAGAGGCTGGTCATACCGATTTTTTTTCCTATTAACCCAGACATTGTTTTTAATTAATTATTATTGATTTAAACTATTCTTTTTTTTGAGAAATACAGGTCCTTAAACCTTGATTTCTACTTCTACACCACTAGGTAATTCCAGTTTCATCAAAGCATCAATTGTTTTAGATGAAGAACTATAGATATCTAAAAGTCGTTTGTAGGAACACAATTTAAATTGCTCTCTGGACTTTTTATTTACGTGTGGTGAACGTAATACAGTAAAGTATTTTTTGTGCGTTGGTAATGGGATTGGTCCCGTAACAACTGCACCAGTAGTTTTTACTGTCTTAACAATCTTATCCGCCGACTTATCGACAAGATTATGATCGTATGATTTTAATTTTATTCTAATTTTTTGACTCATCGTAATTCGATTTATGCTTTTTGTCCTTTAACTTCAGCGATAACACTTTCAGAAATATTGGAAGGCGTTTCGGCATAGTGTGAAAATTCCATAGTTGAAGTTGCTCGACCAGAGGAAAGGGTTCTTAATGAAGTTACATATCCAAACATTTCGGAAAGAGGTACTTCAGCTTTTACCACTTTGGCTCCGGCACGGTCATCCATTGAACTAACTTGTCCACGACGACGGTTAAGGTCTCCAACAATATCCCCCATGTTTTCTTCAGGAGTTAATACCTCCAATTTCATAATGGGTTCCATAATAACAGCTTTTGCTGCTTTAGCTGCAATCTTAAATCCAAGTTTGGCAGCCAATTCAAAAGAAAGGGAGTCAGAATCCACAGGGTGGAACGATCCATCTTTTAATGTTACTTTAATGGAATCTACTTCAAATCCAGCCAATGGCCCGTTTTTCATTGATTCTTTAAAACCTTTTTCAACGGAAGGAACATATTCTTTTGGAATATTACCTCCTTTAATTTCATTGACAAATTCTAATCCAGGTTTACCTTCTTCACCAGGTGCTAATACAAAAACAATATCGGCAAATTTACCTCGACCTCCTGTTTGTTTTTTATAAACTTCTCGGTGGTTAGCAGTCGCTGATAATGCTTCTTTATACTCTACTTGTGGTTGTCCTTGATTGACCTCAACTTTAAATTCACGTCGTAAACGATCAACAATAATATCCAAGTGAAGTTCACCCATTCCAGAGATGATGGTTTGCCCAGAGGCTTCATCAGTTCGTACTTGGAACGTTGGATCTTCTTCAGCTAATTTTGCTAAAGACATCCCTAGTTTATCCACATCAGCCTTTGTTTTTGGCTCCACAGCAATACCAATTACGGGATCAGGGAAATCCATACTCTCTAAGATGATAGGACTTTTTTCAGCAGATAAGGTATCTCCTGTCTTAATATCTTTAAATCCAACAGCTGCACCAATATCCCCCGCTTCGATAAAATCGATGGAGTTTTGCTTATTCGAATGCATTTGATAGATTCTTGAAATACGCTCTTTCTTTGATGTTCTGTTGTTCAACACATAAGAACCTGCGTCTAAACGTCCAGAATATGCTCTAAAGAAAGCTAAACGGCCAACGTAAGGATCTGT
>CBFIJI010000034.1:0-18250 GCA_965662885.1 Flavobacteriaceae bacterium
GGTTCGTCAAGGATCAAGAAATTGGGGTTTTGTATCAGTACGGTACACAGATACAAACGTTTGCGTTCGCCACCACTTAATTTTTCAACAAAATCATATTGTTTTTTTCGGTCAAAAAGAAAGCGTTCCAAGAGTTGTTGCGCCGATATTTTCTGTCCT
Organism: Flavobacteriaceae bacterium; assembly: GCA_965662885.1. GTDB lineage: Bacteria > Bacteroidota > Bacteroidia > Flavobacteriales > Flavobacteriaceae > CBFIJI01. The sequence continues at coordinate 160 of CBFIJI010000034.1, forward strand.
TTTTTTAGGGGAATAAAATCACCAAATTCCCGAATGACATCAATCACTTTTTGATCTTCTTTTACGGTAATTCCTCCTTGCGTATAGTAACCAAATTTTAAGGTTTCTCCCCAGATAATTTTACCAGAATCAGGGGTAATTCCTCCCGTAATTAAATTTAAAAAAGTTGATTTTCCAGTACCGTTTTTACCGATGATACCAATCCGATCATTGCGCTGAAACATATAGTCATAGCCTTTTAAAATGATCTTGTCATCAAAGGCTTTACTAACCTTGTGCATTTCAATCATTTTATTTCCCAAACGTTCCATATTGATTTCCAATTGGACCACATGGGTATTTCGACGCTTTTGCGCTTTTTCTTTAATAACCTTAAAATCGTCTATCCGTGATTTTGATTTGGTTGTTCGTGCTTTGGGTTGCCGCCGCATCCAGTCCAACTCCTTTTTAAAGTGCTGTTTTGTTTTATGTGCTTCTACATTTTCCTGAGCAATTCGCACCTCTCTTTTTTCAAGATAATAGGAGTAATTTCCCTTATAAGAATACAACTTCCCTTCGTCCAATTCAATGATTTCATTGCATACCCGCTCTAAAAAATAACGGTCATGCGTCACCATAAGTAAAGTCATTTTTTCTTTGGCAAAATAGTCTTCCAACCATTCAATCATTTCCAAATCGAGGTGGTTGGTTGGTTCGTCAAGAATAAGAAGTTCTGGTTTTTCCAATAAGACATTACACAAGGCAATTCGTTTTTTTTGCCCTCCTGAAAGTTCCCCCACACGGGCATCCAAACGGTCTAATTTAAGCTTAAATAAGATTTGCTTGTATTGCGTTTCAAAGTCCCAAGCCTGATGCCGATCCATCGCTTCAAAGGCTTTTTGATAGGCTTCCGCATCCTCGCTGTTTTCCAAGGCATGTTCGTAAGCAGCAATTACTTTTAAGGTCTCATTTCCCGATTGCAGTATAGATTCTTCAACAGTTAAATTCGGATCGAGCTGTGGCTCTTGGGGGAGAAATGAAATCCGTGTTCCTTTTCTACAATTGACTTCTCCACTATCGGGAGTGTCTGCCCCTGAAATTATTTTTAGTATAGAGGTCTTGCCACTTCCATTTTTTGCAATCAAAGCAATTTTTTGGTCTTTATTGATCCCAAAGGACAAGTCGCTAAACAGGACTTTTTCACCAAAGGACTTGGTAATGCTTTCAACGGAAAGAAGATTCATAATGCTCGTTGCTAAATTTCCGCTAAATTAAACATTCAAGCCCATTCCACTTGTTATTTGATTTTTTAAATAGTTTATTCCACACCCTTTAGAAAATCATGTTTTCCGCTTGGACTATTTACTCTTTATCCATCCGCTTTCAGCAGCTCAGAAAACAGGAGTATTTTAAGGGCATTAACCGTATTGCCCTTATGTAATAGACTTTGAGCAAGTATGTGTAGTTTCTTTCTGCGTTCTTGTGTATGCTGAACTTTTAAAAGGAGTTCTTTGATTTCAGGCCAGTCAGCAACTTTGGCAACGGCTTTTTTATCGGGGAGATTTTTTACATTGCCGAGTCTTCCTAAATCATTTCCGGTGAGAATTTCACTATTTTGAACAGTGGTGGGAAGTTGATCCACCCCAATCCCTATCCCGCTAAGCGGTTTTGGGATTTCGAATAATGACGCCCCAGAAGCCCGACAATACCAATTGCCCCCCATTCGAGCTACCAAGTCCAGTTGTTGCGTATCCGGTTTACCCGAAGCATCCAAAAAATCATTTTGAACATGCATTAACACCACCCGAGCCAGTACAAGATTCCCAGCTCCAGGACCCTCTCCTAGCGGAATAACTTTATCTACCGTACATTCAAAGGCAATGGGGGATTCCCCTACCCGAGGTGGACGAACTTTTGAACTTTTCACTTCCGTAAGCCCAGCTTTTTCAAATTCATTGACCCCTTTATCGTATTCGGTACTGCTCAATGACATTTGCTCCACCATGGCATGATTCACCATACTGATAACGACTTCTTGGGTTTCCATGATGTTTTCGTAGGTGTGTTTTAACGTATTGTCTCTTCCACGGCGTGAGGGAGAAAAAATCAATATTGGTGGATTGGCACTAAACACATTAAAAAAGCTAAAGGGGCTTAAATTCACCTCACCTTTTTTGTCCATGGTACTGGCAAAACAAATGGGACGTGGCGCAACTGCGGCGACAAGATGCTGCTGCATTTCTCGTACATTAATATGTTGTGGATCAATGGAGGTTACTGTATTCATAAGCTAGGAAGAATTTTTGTGGTTACTGAACCAAAGCCCACGCGGAGGCCATTTTTTTCAGCATAGCCTCTAAGGCGAACCGTATCGCCGTCTTCTAGGAAGCTCCGACTGCTGCCATCGTTTAATTGAATCGGTTGTGAACCTGCCCAGCTCAGTTCCAACATGGAGCCATAGGCGGTTTTGTCTTTTCCAGAAATGGTTCCTGAGGCGAGCAAATCGCCTATTTTCATATTACAACCGTTAACGGTGTGGTGGGCTAGTTGCTGCACCATATTCCAATACATATATTTAAAATTAGAACGGCTAACAATCGTTTCCGTTCCGTGTTCCGGTTGAATACTTACTTCCAATTGGATGTCGTAATTTTTTTTACCCTCGTATTTTAAATAGGGCAATACCTCAGGGGTTTGCTGGGGGCCTACCACACGGAAGGGTTCTAAGGCTTCCATCGGTACTACCCAAGGGGAGATGGAAGAAGCAAAGTTTTTTCCTAAAAAAGGCCCTAATGGAACATATTCCCATTTTTGAATGTCCCTTGCAGACCAATCATTAAAAAGCACCATACCGAAGATATAATCTTCCGCTTCCGCTGTTGAAATGGCACTGCCCAAAGGATTTTCTTTCCCAATGACAAAGGCTGTTTCCAACTCAAAATCCAAACGCTTGGAAGCTTGAAAAAGTGGCTGTTCTGCTCCTTTGGGCAGTACTTGCCCTTTGGGACGGTGAATGTCTTGACCACTCACAATGATGGAGGAGGCACGTCCATGATAACCCACAGGCATATGCTTCCAGTTAGGTAACAAGGCTTTTTCGGGGTCACGGAACATAATACCTACATTGGTTGCATGTTCAATACTCGAATAAAAGTCAGTATAGTCCCCCACCCGAACCGGAAGATGAAGGGTGGCTTCGGATTGTTTTACCCAAATAGTATCATTTTTTGCAAGTTGTGATTCTGAGTCTTGCAACCAAGCTTGAAGATTTAAACGGAGTTGTGAGGTTGTTTTTTTACCCAATGCAATAAAGTCGTTGAGGGAAGACTGCTTTAAGACCTTAAGATCAAAATCAAAAAGCCCCAAGGTCCCTAAGGCATAGAGGTCTAAAATATGCTCCCCTACAGCAACGCCAACACGGGGCTGGGTTCCGGGAGTTGAAAATATACCATACGGCAAATTATGGATGGAGAATTCTGAATGTGGAGGAATGGTTATCATATGTTTTGTTTATTCTATCCAAGATTTAAAGTAACGATTATCATCAATTTTTAAAGCATTTTCAGTGATTTGCAACGGTTTAAAGGTGTCGATCATTACCGCCAATTCCTTTGTTTCTGTTTTTCCGATACTGCCTTCATAGGTCCCTGGATGTGGGCCATGTGGAATCCCTGCTGGATGCAGGGAAATATGCCCGGGGGCAATGTCTTTTCGGCTCATAAAATCTCCATCAACATAATAAAGCATTTCATCGGAATCAATATTGGAATGATTGTAGGGGGCTGGGATGGCTTTGGGGTGGTAGTCGTATAATCGAGGACAAAAGGAGCAAATCACAAACGCAGCCGTTTCAAAGGTTTGGTGAACCGGTGGTGGTTGATGGATGCGCCCAGTGATGGGTTCGAAATTATGAATGGAAAAGCCATAGGGGTAATTATAACCGTCCCATCCGACAAGATCAAAGGGGTGGGAAGCATAAAACACCTCATTGAGGATACCTTCCTTTTTTATTTTAATCAAAAAAGAACCCTTTTCATCAAAGGTTTCCAGATGAGTAGGAAGTTTGTAGTCACGTTCGCAAAAGGGCGACTGTTCCATAAGTTGACCAAACCAGTTGCGATAGCGTTTTGGGGTATAGATGGGATGAAAAGATTCCGCAAAAAGGATTCGATTGTCGGGGCTGTCAAAAGAAATTTGATAGATGATGCCTCGTGGGATAATTAAATAATCTCCGGGTTCAAATTCGATTTGCCCAACCATTGTTCTAAGCGTTCCACTTCCTTTATGAATAAACAACATTTCATCGGCATCGGCATTTTTATAAAAATAACTGCTTAGCGATTGGCGTGGAGCTGCCACTCCGATATGGACATCTGCATTGACCAGCAATAATTCACGGGATTCTAAAAAATCGTCTTTTGGTGCAACGTCAAAACTGATGAGTCTACGGGAGCGTATATTTTTTTCCACAGCGATTTTAGGTCGTAAATCAATCGCTTTTCCAATGGCTTGAACCTGCGTTGGCGGATGCATATGATAGAGTAAGGAGGACATACCGTCAAAGCCAATTGTTCCAAACAGTTCTTCATGGTATAAACTGCCGTCGGGCTTACGAAACTGGGTATGTCGTTTTGCTGGAAATTTTCCTAAATGGTGATAAATGGGCATAGGAGTTGTTTTAAGTGTTGCATAGTTTAAGTCCGTCATCAATCAAATGACTGATGGAGGGGGAATCGTTTTTGAGTTGTTTCAGATATTTTAGTGCTTTCTTTTGCCAGAAGGGAAGCTTTTTTTTAAGACAATAGTCATAAAAGTTAAGGACTAAGAGCCAATGTTCTGCTGATGAGGACAGGACTTCTTTACCCAATGATTCTATGGCCGTTGCGTCATCCTCTTTGGAATTTCCAAACTCTTCCACGGCACGATAGCGGCTATTTATTTTTGGAGGACTTGGAACAGGAGCAGGCAATATTTTCCGTTGTGTAAAGGGATAATGTTGCGAATCGGCAGGACCTGCATAGGCAGCGGTAATGTTTTTGCCGATGGCCATATCATAGCGCCCCCACTGGGGTTGAAACAGGATGCTGTCTTTAAAGCGTACCGTACACTCATGAAAAGAAATTAACATGATTTTACCGTAGCGATTCCGAACTCCAGTAATGATTTTTCCTTTGACACTGACTTCACTGTCGAACACAAGTTTAATTGTTGCACCTTCTATGAGTCCAAAAGCCTCCAAATCACCTGGTGTCATATCTTCTATGGCCATATTACTACCCTTTAATTTTCCAATGGGAGACCCAAATCCATCGGCATGCTGCTCGATGCTGTGCCCAATGAGTTCTTCGTTTTGAAAGGCAAGTGCAGTTGCTCCTTGGGTTTGAACATAGGCGACTTTTGAGGGCTCTTTTGGATGGGGTATCATTTCTGAAAATTCCCCAGAAATTTGTAAACCAGTACTTAGCTCAATAGTCCCCACTTCCTCGGAAGCGATGAGGCGTTCCATGCCCAGTTTTCCTCCCTTACGTAAACCCATCGTATGGGCCACTTCTTCCAAGACTTTACTGAGGTGGGCAAAGTTAGGCGTTACAAACAGTTGAGGTTGCGGCTGGGTAATGTCAAATTTTTGATGAATGACCGTTGCATCAAAATACTTTTTTTTGACCTTATTGGACAAACACCACTCACTTTCCCCGATGGAGGATAAGAGACCTGCTCCGTAGAGCTTAAAATCCTTGAGAGTTCCAATGAGTCCATATTCTACGGACCACCAGTGGAGGTTCCGTAGCTGATCCATTTCGGAGGGGCTGACCTTTTGATTTTGCAGTTTTCTGACGGCCTCTTCAGCCGTTTCAATAGCAGCAGAACTACTGTCCTTTTGTTCTTTTAAGAGGGATAATTTACGAATGGCATTAAACATTTTTTTATTGTAAGGGGAGCCGATGGCCTTGGCACCAATTTCACCAAATCGTTTTAAAAAGGCGGCGTATTCGGGGATGGCTAATAGGGGGGCATGTCCTGCGGATTCATGAATTATATCTGGACTAGGGGTGTATTCAATATGTTGTAATTGCCGCATTTCCATGGCAATCACCAACACATTATACGCTTGAAATTCCATAAATGCACGCGGAGGAATAAAGCCATCAACAGCCACTGCTGCCCAACCGATATCTTTTAAAATTCGGTTCATTCCGTATAAATTCGGAATGCGGTCCAGTTCTATTCCAGCGATTGTTAATCCCTTGCGGTAACTTTGGTGGGCATGTTGGCTGAGAAAGTGTACATTTTTTCGCATCGCATAACGCCAAATCGCCTGATCTATGGCCGTATAATGATCATAGTTCTGCGGTTTTATATACTGCCGCAGGTGATCAGGTAAACGTTTTATGATGCTGTTTTCAATCATGATTAAAGGGTGCCTCTTAGCGCTTGTTCGCGTTCAATGGCTTCGAATAAGGATTTAAAATTCCCTTTTCCAAAGGATTGTGCCCCTTTTCGTTGAATAATTTCAAAAAACAGGGTGGGTCGGGGTTCAATCGGTTTGGTAAATATTTGTAGCAAATAACCTTCATCATCTCGATCAACTAAAATACCCAGTTCCATTAAGGGTTTAATGTCTTCATCAATTTTACCAACTCGATCCAACAATTCGTCATAATAAGTGGTTGGTACACGGAGAAATTCGACCCCACGCTTTTTAAGTGCTCGAACAGTTGCAATGATATTATCGGTGGTAACCGCAATATGTTGTACGCCTTCTCCTTGATAAAAATCCAAGAATTCGTCCACTTGAGACCGTTTTAGTCCTGCTGCAGGTTCGTTGATGGGAAATTTGATTCGTCCATTGCCATTGCAAACGACCTTACTCATTAAGGCGGTGTATTGGGTGGAAATGTCTTTATCGTCAAAGGTGATGATGTTGGTAAACCCCATGACTTCTTCATAAAATTTAACCCATTTATTCATTTGTCCTAAGGCGACATTGCCTACCATATGGTCAACGAATTTTAGCCCTGTAGGTGCTGGATTGAAATCTGGAGTTTCCCATTTGTCAAAGCCCGGTAAAAAATGACCACGATAGTCTTTTCGTTCAACAAAAACATGCACTGTTTCACCATAGGTGTAAATTCCAGAGCGAACCACTTTGCCATAGGCGTCTTCCTCTGTTGTTGGTTTCATGTAGGATTTTGCGCCGCGTTCAAGTGCACTATGATAACTGTAAGTGGCATCATCAACCCAAAGGGCAACTACTTTTACTCCATCGCCATGGGTGTCAATATGTTGTCCAATTTCGGTATCGCTTTTAAGTGGGGCGGTTAATACAAGGCATATTTTATCTTGTATGACGACATAGCTTTCGCGGTCTTTTAGGCCTGTTTGAAGCCCACCAAAGGCATAGGATTGAAAACCAAAAGCTGATTTGTAATAATGGGCAGCTTGTTTGGAATTGCTGACATACAATTCGATATAATCTGTTCCATTTAAGGGGATATAGTCTTTTGCTGCTTTAAAGACTTTGGGTAGATTTAATGTTGCAGTTGACATAAGATATATTTTTGTTTCACATGAAACAAAAATAAGATTATTTATTTTAACAAAGCTGATTGACCGAACTTTTTTTAGTTTGCTGTGATTTAACTGGATCAGATTAACTGATAATCCGTAGTGAAATCCTGTTTTTTTTATTTTAGGTTAAAAAACTAAATTTGTAGTAACGGCAGTAATGTTGTGCCTATGGAACAATTAAATGGGATTGTAATGGAAAACACCAAAGGGTTTGGTCTTTATTTGGATCGTACTGTTAAAACGATAGAACTCGCTTTTCAAAAAATGTTCAAAGAAAATGCGATTGACCTTACCATTGAACAATGGGTTTTTTTACAACGTATTCACGAATTGGGCGGCGAAACTTCTCAAAAAGAGTTAACCGACCTAAATTTTCGTACCCGTGCCACTACCTCTAAAATGATTACTAATCTTGTCAAGTTGGGCTATGTGGATAAATCCAGATTTGAAGGCGATTTAAAACGGTTTAAATTGTGTTTGACTCCTACTGGAGAACAGCTGGTTGAAGAAATATTGCCCTTTGTTCAGGAACTCCGACTGCATGGGCTAAAAGGAATATCCAAAGAGGACTTCCAGATTTTTCTTCACGTCTTGGATCAAATTTGGAGTAATTATAAGGTTGAGGATTCCTGATCTTCACCAGATATTTCAAATTTAATAGTTGAGTTTTATGGGCTAAACAAGGTTGGATTTAAAATAAGGAATCAAAGGAATAACATCCAATGATTATCCGTTTAAATAGTCATCAGATAGTTGGGAAACTAAATTTTAAAGTCCAATCAAGTACTGAAACTTTAAATAGATTTGATTTTGATCTACTCGGAAGGGGGAGTTAAATTCCGAGTTAAAATCTTCTAGTGAATTTTGATTTCCACCGATATAAAAAACGGTTGAAGGGTTGGGATTCCATTGCACTAAAGGCTGAATAAAAAAGCGTTCTGTAAAGTCGTTGTATTCCGAAATGAGTCGGACACTTAGGAAGTTATTGAACTGATAACGCAGGTTTAAGCGTCCGATATATCCCTCAAAATAATTGGTGTTGTTTTCAAGATTTTTAAGACGTGCATAGCGAAGTGACGGCTTGATGTTAAATTTATTTCCAATTTGAAAAGAAGGGACGATAAAGGCCGAAAATTCACGACCCACATCTGGAACTTCTTCGTTGTAGGCGAGGTCTTTTCCAAAGGTCATGTTGAGCATTAAACTAAAAGATTCGCTGGGCGAGCTCATAATATTCAACTCACTTTTACCCACGTTTCTATAATCACGACCAAGATAATTTTTAAAGGCATCGAAATCATAGGTGTATGAAATATCTGTATTGCCAAAAGTTTTTATGGAGATGATACCGTCCAAACTTAAGGCCTTAAAATTATTCTCAAAGGTATAGACTAGATCTCCTTTAAACCCAAGACTAAAAAATTGTAAAGCTTTTGTATTGGCAAAATTTTGATATTCGTGAAAGAGCGTAGTCCAACGGCGGTTGTTTTTTACAACAAAACCGACATCAGCTTGATAGTCTGGTGCTATATTGCGATAAAACAGGTAGGATTTCCAATGTTCGGTGTTGCGATATAATTGGAGGTAAAGAGCACTACCCGAAAAACGATCCCCGTCCAAACGGACACTTTTTCCGGCTGCTTGATCATCAGTATCAATCCAATCAGCAATCGGTTCTTCATTAAAATTCATGAGGACTTCATAACTCAATCGCCAGTTTTTACCCAACAAGAAAAGCCCATCTGTACCGATGAGGTTTCCATAGCCGCCCCCTTCAAAATAGCGGTTGGTGGTTAGTAAACCCACTCTCGATTTTTGACTGATCAAGCGTTGATAGCGAAAGACATTGACAAAAGATTGTCCTCCACTCCCAAGGTAAGAGCGATCTTCTCCTCCGATAAGGTAGGGGGAGTCTTGATCTAATGCGGTAAGAAAATAGATTCGCGAATTTTTTCCTTGACTGAGGAGTTTGGAGGCTACTAATGGATTGTTGATGGACCGCGAATAAAAAGCGCCATCGGTGAAATTAACAATATCTGTTCCTCGATTAAAAAAGGGCCGACGTTCGGGATAAATTAAAGCTATAGGAGAATTGACGTCAATTTGGGTGACATCCGCTTCTACTTGTGAAAAGTCAGGATTGATGGTCACTTCTAAAACACTGTTTTTACTCAGATCTAAATTAAGCCCAAGTCCAGCATTGGGGTTGAATTTTCCGTAGTCGATTGGCTGATTTAAGGCTGGGCGTTGCCCAGAAATATTGCCAGCCACATAGGGTAAAAGTTCAAAACGCTTTTCAATTTTGATGTCTTTCATGATTAAGCGATCGGTCGTTTGACAAACAACACACGAATTGTCTCGGTCACGGGTTTCACTACTGACTTCTATTTCGTTGCCTTGTGGATCGAAGTATTTTCGGAATAAGTTAAAATGCCAAAGCTGATCTTTAGCATTGGGAAAGGGTAGGGTGGCAAAAGGGATTTTAAATTCGACCTGATAGCCGTCATCAACAATACTCCCTTCAGACTCAAATTCTAAATTAAAACTTCTATCATAGCGTTTATCATCGGTAAGTGCATTGACTGCTCGGACATCTAACTGACTCCCAAAAGGGTTGGCAATCAAGATATAGTTGTTCCGGGCGTCGGTATAGGTATCCAAGCGAATAAGAACAACATCGTCACTGAAAATGGAGAAATCATCACGAGAACGTACGGAAGCACGAATATTTTTTGGATCGGAATAGGCATGAAAACCGATATACAGGTGAGTGTCCGTATAGGTCAAATAGCCAGTGGTTTTGATTTTAGCAGGAGTATTATTCCCAGGTTGAATTTCTATATTTAAGTCCACCTCAACTGCTGTAGCCCATTCTTTTGTATCAAGGCGTCCGTCAATCGTGATTTGTTCGGCACTTATCTTTTGAAGTTGGTACTCATTTTGAGCAAAAACATTACTAAAAATAAGTAAAAAAAGGAGGGATGGTAGTGGTAAGGATATTGACTTAAACAAGTTTTTTTTTACAAATATAACCAAGCTTTGAAATATGCAACTTAAAATGCTATTTTTCAGTGCCTTGTATTTTTTAAGAAAAGCAAATTAGTTAAGCAAGTAAATTTGTAGTTTTAATGATTATATATTAAGATGGATAGTCAAGATATTCAAATCATTGGAAGTGAAGAGTGGTGCGCCTTTGATGGGCTTAACCTTCCTGCAATAAAAGCGCGGGTAGATTCGGGTGCTGCAACCTCTTCCATACAAGCCTCAGAAATTAAGGTTGTAAAACACAATAATGAAAATTGGGTAAAATTTCAAGTTAATCCCATACAGGACAACTTAAGTATTGGGGTGGAATGTTTTGCAAAAGTTATTGGTACGCGTGTTGTTAAAAGTTCTACTGGAATTGCAAGCAAGCGTTTTGTGATCAAGACCCCCTTGCGAATCGGAGATATCACTTTTGAAGTTGAATTGACTTTGGCCAATCGTGATGGGATGGACTTTCGAATGCTCTTGGGAAGGGAGGCGATCAATAAGCGTTTTATGATTGATCCAGCACAAAAATTTAAGCAAGGGGATATAGGAAACGATGAATTGAGTGCCTTGTATCAACATTTGATTCATAAAAAATCAGGTTTACAGATTGGCTTGTTAGCTTCAGACCGTTCGCTGTATAGTAATAAACGCTTGATGGAGGCAGGAAAGTCACGGGGTCATGAAATGCATTTTTACAATATTCAGCAGTGTTATATGCGTTTGGACACCTTAACTCCTGAAGTGCGATATCGTGGAGGGACCATCTTAAACAGTATCGATGCAGTTATACCGAGAATTCGACCCAGTATGACCTTTTATGGGTGTGCATTGCTTCGTCAGTTTCATTCCATTGGAACCTATTGCTTAAATACTTCTTCTGCTATTTCGCAATCTCGCGACAAGCTTTTTTCTTCTCAGTTGTTTTCTTCCAATGAAATTAAAATACCAATCACGGGATTTGCTAAATCTCCTCTAGATACTAAAGACCTTATTGAGATGGTGGGGGGTGCCCCATTAATTATCAAGCTGTTGGAAAGTGCTCAAGGGAAAGGAGTTGTTTTGGCAGAAACCAATAAGGCTGGAGAAAGTGTGATTAATGCTTTTAAAAGTTTACAAGCCAATATTTTGGTTCAAGAATTTATCAAAGAAGCAGGAGGAAAGGACCTTCGATGTTTTGTTATTGATGGAAAAGTGGTGGCAGCTATTCAACGTCAAGCTCCTGTAGGTGAATTTCGTTCCAACATCCATATGGGCGGGACAGCCTCTCAGGTGAAAATTACTAATGATGAACGTCGTTTAGCCATCAAAGCAGCTAAAATTTTAAATCTTTCAGTGGCAGGTGTTGATATTATCCGATCCAATCAAGGTCCTCTTTTGTTGGAGGTTAATTCTTCCCCAGGTTTGGAAGGAATTGAAAATGCCACGGGTAAGGATATTGCGATTAAAATGATTATCGCTATTGAAAAAAAATTAAAACATCAAGCAACTTGATTATTAAAATAATCAGGGTTCTTGATTAAAAATCAAGCAATGAAAAAATACAGTAATCTACAATTAGTTTCAATTTTCCTCTTTTTAGTGTTGACCGTACTCAGCAGCTATGGTCAAAAAAAAGCCTTAGTTGGTGGTACTTTGATTGATGGTTTTGGGGGAAAACCAATTGCCAATAGTGTTATTCTTCTCGAAGGGGAAACCATAACCGCCATTGGAACTCTTGCAACGCTAAAAATTCCTGAGGATGCTGAAGTAATCAGTACGGAGGGGATGAGTGTGCTCCCCGGTTTATGGGATATGCATGTCCATTTAATGATTACTGGACATGCGGATTACACCTATTGGGATAAAACCTATCTGCCGCTTTTTGAAAAGGTAATCATGCCAGCTTCTGCACATCAATTGTTATTGGCGGGAGTGACAAGCGCACGAGATCTTGGGGCTCCACTTGAAGCGAGTATAACTGTACGGGATGCGATTAATGAGGGGAAGATTCCCGGGCCAACCATGTATATGAGTGGTCCTTTTATTCAGAAAAAGCCCTATCCGGGAACAGAAGCTTTTCGCTGGGGGGTGAATGGTCCCAAAGAGGCGCGTCAAAAAGTGAAAAAATTGGCAGAGGCTGGGGTAGATTGTATCAAATTGATTGATCAAGATCAAATGACATTTGAAGAAATTAAAGCGGTGGTAGATGAAGCCCATGCCCATAATCTTAAGGTGGTGGCCCATTCGCACCGACCTGAGGAAATCCGTTTGGGCCTCCGTGCAGGTGTCGATAATTTTGAACATACTGGCCTTTCTTCTGCACCGGCCTATCCAGAGGATGTTATGGATATGCTAGTTGAGCGAACAGCACAAATGAATAAAGGGCCTTTGTTTTGGACGCCTACTGTGGAAGGCTTGTACAATTACGAATACCTTCGCGATAATCCAGAAGCATTGGATAATGATTCTTGGCATTTGGATCTACCGGATTCTATCATCACTGATATAAAAAATTCGATTAAAGCACCAGGGAAACTCCCTTATTTTCAATTAACACCCATTCGAAAGCCTACCTTAGAAACGAAATTTAATCAGTTACGAAAAGCGGGAGTAGTCCTTTTAATAGGGACAGATAGTGGTATTCCAATGAAATTTCATTCACAAAGTACTTGGCATGAATTGGATGTTTGGGTCAACGAATTTGGTTACCCTGCCATTGAAGCCATTAAATCAGCGACCTATTGGCCTTCTGTTTTTATGGGTGTTGATGATCGTGTGGGATCTATTACTCCCGGAAAGCAAGCAGATATCATTGCTGTTAAAGGGGATGTACTTCGACATATAGCTTTATTACAAGAGGTTGATTTGGTCATCAAAAAGGGTAAAGTGTACAAACAAAATTAGGACAAACTATATGAGAAAAACATTAATGAAGATTCGTAAAACACACCGTTATTTAGGAGTGTTTATTGGGTTGCAATTTTTAGCATGGACCGTTTCAGGGTTGTATTTTAGTTGGACGGATATTGACGAAATTCATGGCGATCAATTTCAAAAATTGCCACCACCCACTGCAAGCTTTCAAAATCTAATTGATTTGGACAGTTTGAATGTTCCGATTACACAAGTTCACCTGGTTGAAATTGATAAAGCCCCATACTATTGGGTAAACAGTTCTCAATTGTTCAATGCACGAACAGGGGATCTTAAGCCAGGAATTGATGCTGATGAAGCCGTTGCGGTTGCCAACAGGCATATGATCGAGGGACTCAATATTGTCAAGGTAGAAAAAATTGATACGACTGGGCCACATCACGAATTTCGTGGACGTTCTCTCCCAGCTTTTGCTGTTCACTATGACCATCCTGAAAAGTTGATTGCTTATGTTGATGGGCGTAGCGGTATTTTTCACCGGGTACGCCATGAAAGCTGGCGATGGTTTGACTTCTTATGGATGGGCCATACCATGGACTATCAGGGAAGAGATAATTTTAATAACATTCTCCTGCGAATTTTTTCGCTTTTTGGCCTCTTCACCGTTTTAAGTGGGTTTTTATTGTGGGGAACAACCTCACCTACGCTAAGGAAATTAAAATTAAAAAAATAATCACTGCAACGTATTTAGACAATGACACCAAGATTAATCACTCTTTCCCTTTTTTTTCTTTTTTCCCTTTTTTTTGGAGCTAAAATAAATGCGCAAGATCGACAGGAATTAACGCCATTAAACAGCCTAACTTTTGGGTCGTGTAACCGAACCGATTTGGATCAAGGGATATGGAATGCCATTGCAGAAGAAAATGCTGATGTTTGGGTTTGGTTGGGTGATATTGTCTATACAGAGCGGCAAAGTATGGAGGATTTATCCACTAAATACGCACTTCAAAAAGCATTACCAGCCTACCAAAAGCTAATGAACAAAACAACAATTTTTGGGGTTTGGGACGATCATGATTTTGGAAAAAACGATGCTGGAAGTGCTTTTAAAAAGAAAGTGGAAAGTCGGGAATTGCTGTTTGATTTTTTGGATTTAAGTGTGGCACATCCTGCACGCTCTCGAGAAGGTGCCTATCAAAGTTATTCCTACGGGGAGGGTGAGCAAAAGACATTACTAATTTTATTGGACGTGCGCTATTTTAAGGAAGCTTATGTCCGAAGTAGTAGTCCTAAACAACGCTATAAAAAAGATACCGAAGGATTGCTCCTTGGGGAAGCTCAGTGGGAATGGTTGGAAACTCTTTTGGCGAATAGCGATGCCCAAGTTCATCTTTTTGGGGGAGGTATTCAGTTGCTGTCTTCGGAACATCCTTTTGAAAAATGGTCCAACTATCCGAATGCCCGAAAACGCTTTATGTCTTTACTTAAAAAATATCAAATTAAAAATGCTATTTATTTAAGTGGTGACCGCCATATTGCAGAGTTATCCGCAATGAAAATTAACGAGGACGCTTTTTTGTATGACTTGACTTCTAGTGGACTGACCCATGCCTATACTGGACTTAATAAAGAGGCTAACCCCTATCGGATAAGCCCATTAATAAAACAATTAAATTACGGTCATTTAAAGTTGGATTGGGATCGAAGGGAAATCACAATGTTTCTCAAAGACAAAGCAGGGCAACCGTTATACCATAAGACCCTTTTAATGGAATAGTTTTAGGATTCCTTTACCCTTATTGCCCATAAATTTTTATGTGTGCCTAAAGAAAAATTCCTATTAGCATTCATACAAAACAATGTAAAAATAGTAGCGAATGAATTGGGTTATAGTGCATCCTTTTTTAATAGACTTCTAAAAGGTAGGTTTCCTTACTTTTTTAGAACTAAAATTTAGCTGTAATAGGCTTCCTATCGGTTTAATTTTTTTAATTTACAATCTTAAATAACTACCCATATGGAATGGATTCCAATTATCATTAGTGGTCTAATATTACTGTTTGTTTTGATCATGTTCTTTAAAAAGAACCCAAACAACAACAGTGAACTAACTTCTGAACTACGCCAGTTAATCCAGCAAGAGTTTACGCAAAACCGATTGGAGTTATCCAAAAATTTACAACAAAACCGGGAAGAGTTGACGTCTAGTATCAATCGCCTTACGGAAATGCTGGCTCAAAAAGGAAAAGACGATAGAGAAGAATTGCGCAAAACGTTAAAAGATTTTCAAGAAGCCTTTTCCAAAAATGTCACGGCTTTTAATGAGATGCAAAAACAGAAGTTTGAGCAGTTAGCCCAAAAGCAAGATGAATTGGTTAAATCCACTGAATTGCGTTTGGAGCGTATGCGGGAAACTGTGGATGAAAAGCTACATAAAACCTTAGAAGAACGTTTAGGAAAATCTTTTGAGTTGGTAAGTAAGCAACTTGTACAAGTCCAAAAAGGATTGGGAGAAATGCAAACCATTGCTTCTGGAGTTGGGGATTTAAAAAAGGTGCTTAGTAATGTTAAAACCCGTGGGGTATTGGGAGAAATTCAATTGGGAAATATTCTCGAACAAATTCTTGCGCCGAATCAATATGAAGCCAATGTAAAAACAAAAAAGAATTCCGATGCTATCGTTGAATTTGCTGTCAAACTTCCTGGGAAAGAAACTTCTGGTCAACCTGTTTTTCTTCCTATTGATGCTAAATTTCCTCAAGAAGATTATGTACGCCTTCAAACGGCCTATGATACTGGAGATACTTTGGCTATTGAGGCCTCTATTAAAGCCTTATTACAGTCCGTCAAAAAGTTTGCAAAAGATATTTCTTCAAAATATCTAGACCCACCTTATACCACCGATTTTGGAATCATGTTTTTACCAGTTGAAGGCCTCTTTGCAGAGGTGGTTCGTCAACCCGATATGATTGCACTCTTGCAACGGGAATACAAAATTGTGGTAACGGGACCAACTACGCTAGCTGCAATGCTCAACAGTTTACAAATGGGCTTTAAAACATTGGCCATTCAAAAGCGAAGTAGTGAGGTTTGGAATGTATTGGCTGCGGTTAAAAAAGAGTTCAACACCTTTGGAGGCGTTTTGGAAAAAGCACAGAAAAAAATTAACGAGGCCAATTATGAAATTGAAACCTTAGTAGGAACACGAACACGAATGATGCAGTCCAAACTCAAAAATGTGGAACAGTTGGAAAGCCCCAAGACAGAGGAACCCGATGAAACGAATCTGTTGGAGCTTTAAAAAAAATAACGCATCATTTAATTTTATTTCTTTAGGAAAGCGAAGCTAAAAATAAAGGGTAAATAGAAAAAGAGTAAAACTTATTGAAATAGGTTGTACTTTATTATACACCAAATCGCTCTTACCCCATCTTTCCAACCAATTTTCTTGCCCTCATCATAAGTTCTACCATAATAAGAAATTCCAACCTCGTAAATTCTAATATTTTTAATTTTTGAAAGTTTAGCGGTAATTTCAGGTTCAAATCCAAAGCGATTTTCTTCTAATTGGATTGATTTGATAATATTGGACTGAATCAACTTGTAGCAGGTTTCCATGTCCGTTAGGTTTAAATTAGTAAAGATATTTGATAACTGAGTAAGAAATTTATTTCCTAAAGTATGCCAAAAAAATAGAATTCTGTGTGGATTGCTTCCCATAAAACGTGAGCCGTAAACGACATCTGCAGCACCTTTTAAAACAGGTTTAATTAAGTTGTTGTATTCTTCTGGGTCATATTCTAAGTCCGCATCTTGAATGATTAGATATTCTCCTTTAGCTTTTTGAATTCCGAAACGTATAGCAGCTCCTTTTCCTTGATTTTTTTGAAATTTGAAAGAAGAGAAATTCACTTCTTTATGGGAGGAAATATATTGTTTAATTACTTCCTCGGAGTTGTCTGAAGAAAAATCATTTACAATTATTATTTCCTTTTGAATATCATTGATTAATTGAACGTCTAAAATTTTATCCAAAATATAATGGATGGTTTTAGCTTCATTAAATACAGGAATAATTATTGATAACGTCTTTATTTTTTGACTGCTCATTTTCAGTTAAGTTCTATAATAAATGTCTTTTTAAGCACCTCTTCTCGTGTGCTGTGATTTAGGAATGGTAAACTAATTTGGGTTGCTTTAAAGTAAGGGAAGGTTTTGACTAGTTTTGTTGCTCGTTGGGTTTTTATTTGGTCGTAACCTTCTTCATCTGTATATATAAATTGACCACTAGGGGCATTTTTTATTTCTTCTGAACTATAGGGTTTGATTAATTTTTTTGCATAAAAATTCAAGGCGTGGTGATTGATGTTATATGAATGAATGTCTAAATTATTCTTTGCGATATGACGTCCTGCTATAGTACTAGATTGATAGGTTAATAAATTTGGATAGAAATGCACTGCCATTATTAAGTTGAAAAATAGTGCTGTAACTATTGATGGTATAAAAAGCCGTTCTTTGGAATCTTTGAGTTTTATAAATAGGTGTATAAATAAATAATATCCAATACCTAACACAAAAAATAAATAAAGGTTTTTATGTGGAAAAACAAATGTTAAAAGCACTCCCATAGCAATCCAAAATACATGTAAGA
>CBFIJI010000035.1:0-17717 GCA_965662885.1 Flavobacteriaceae bacterium
GGTCGGTGATTCGTTCGTAGGCTTGTGCAAAAGCCAACACCTTTTGGTCATCACCAAATTTTCCCATGATTTGCATGCCCATAGGTCTCCCTTGTGCATCAAACCCAACAGGAACATTGATTACAGGAATTCCTCCTAAACTCCCCAGAATAACAACTTCCATCCAACGATGATAGGTGTCCATAGTTTTTCCTTCAATTTCTTTGGGCCAAGGTATGTCCTTAGAAAAAGGAAATACTTGCGCGGAGGGTAAAACCAAAAAGTCGAATTTCTCAAACAGACGATCTAATTCTTCATACCAAGCAACACGAATCTTGCTGGCATCTTCAACCCTACTGTTTAAAAAACTTAAACCTTGCTCAATTTCCCAGATCAATTCGGGTTTAAGTAATTTTCGTTTTTCATAATCATCGTAATAATCAAGCATGTTTGTTAAACGATTATGGTGGCGCAAGGTAGTCCAACAATACCACAAATCGGACATCTTAAATTGAGGTTGTATTTCTTCGACAATGGCTCCCGCTGTGGTTAAGGTTTTTAAATTGGCTTCACACAATTCAATAACACCATCCTCCATAGGTAAATAGTGATTTAAATTCCCCATCCAACCCAATTTAACGGTGTCTAAAGGGAGTACTTGTTTGCTGTCAAAAACTGCTTGATGCGCCATGGTATTCAATAGTTGAATGGTGTCCGTGGTATTGCGTCCCATGGGGCCAGAGGTCCATAAAAGACGATTGTACCTATCTCCCTCCTCCATAACCACGTTGGTACTAGGACGAAATCCAATAACATTATTAAAGGCGCCTGGGTTTCTAAGGGAACCCATCATGTCCCCACCATCAGCAACCGGTAATAGCTGTGTACCCAGTCCACAAGCAGCTCCTCCGCTACTTCCCCCAGCAGTTAATTTGGGGTTATAAGCACTTCCAGTAGCACCAAAAATTGGATTATAGGTTTGTGAACCCAATCCAAATTCTGGGGTGTTGGTTTTACCAATAAAAAGGGCTCCTTGATTACGGATTTTAGTAACTAAACGACTGTCTTCCGTGGCAATTCTGTCCGCAAACATTGGTGACCCACTGGTAAATCGAATGTCTTTAACTGGGGCTAAATCTTTAACAGCATGAGGCATTCCATGCATCCAACCCCAATACTCCCCTTTGGACAGTGCGGCATCGGCCATTTTCGCTTGTACAAGTAAGGATTCCCGATCTACGCGACTGACCACAGCATTATAAACTGGATTGTATTGATCGATTCGATCCAAGTAGGCTTGCATGACTTCTACACAACTGGCTTGTTTGGTTTTGATGGCAATGGACAAGTTGGTTGCACTAAGAGCTGTCAAATCGGCCGGAAGACTGGCTGCAAATTGTTTACAAGAAAAAGGAAGGGGTAAAGAAAGTGTAGTAGCGGTTACCAAACTGCTTTTTAAAAAATGTCTTCTGTTCATGTTTTATGCATTAAATGATTACTTCTAATCGATTGACCTAAAATTCGTTTTATTTAAAAAGGTAGCTTACTCAGATCGACATTTCCTCCCGAAACGATAAGACCTATTTTAGCCCCATTATATTTTTCTTTTTCTTTAAGTACAGCTGCTAAGGCAACGGCAGAAGAAGGTTCAGAAACAATTTTTAAACGTTCCCACATCAAGCGCATGGCAGTAATAATTTCTTCTTCAGATACTCGTATGATACGATCTACATATTGTTTTATAATTGGAAAGTTTTTATCACCCAATTGTGTTTTTAAGCCATCAGCAATTGTGTTGATGGAGGTGTTGGTTTCAATACGGCCACTTTGAAGAGACCGAAAGGCATCATCAACTTCCATGGGTTCGCCACCAATGACCGAACAATTTTTACCAAAATGGGCTGCGGCCAAAGCCGTCCCAGCAATTAAACCTCCCCCACCAACAGGAGAAAATATGGCTTTCAAGTCAGGCTGTTCCTCTAAGAGTTCCACGGCTGCGGTTCCCTGTCCTAAAATAACATCTAAATCATTGGAGGGGTGTAAAAAAGTAGCACCTTCTTTCTCTTCAATCGCCTTTGAGGTTTGTTCTCTGATTTCTAGAGTGGGTTCACATTCTATGACAATTCCCCCATAGCCTTTTACCGCTTCTTTCTTTACTTGAGGCGCTGTGTTGGGCATGACGATATAGGCTTTAACTCCCAAGCTTCTTGCAGCAAGTGAAAGGGCTTGTGCAAAATTTCCTGAGGAATGCGTAACCACTCCCTGCGCCAACTGTTTTTTGGACAGTTGCATAATGGCATTGGTTGCTCCACGCATTTTAAAAGCACCCATTTTTTGGAAGTTTTCACATTTAAAAAATAGGGAGGCTCCTGCAATTTCATCAAGCAAGCTGGAGCGTAGTACTGCGGTGTTATGAATATAAGGTTGGATTCGTTGATGTACCTTAATTAAGTCTTCTTTAGTCATTATTATCGTGTTAGGCAATGGCCGTTACTTCTACTTCTATCAAGCATCCAAAATGCAATTCACGACTGGGAACAATACAGCGAACTGGCCGATGCTTTCCAAAAAAGACACTATAGCGCTCATTTACTTTATCCCATAAATCAATATCAGAAATGTAAACCCGCACTTGTAATACCTTGTCAATAGCACTTCCTGCTTCGGTTAAAATAGTAGCAACCTTTTGGAGCACCAAATCGGTTTGTGCTGCTATGGTTGTTGGAATTTCTTTGGTCACAGGATCAAGTGGTAACTGTCCCGAAAGATAAAGAATACCGTTATGTCGGATACATTGGGAGTAGTGTCCGTTACTAGCAGGCATGTTGGGTGTTGTTATAATTTCCATAATCTCGTAATTCTACCAAGTACTTAAAAATAAGCATTTCTTGGGGGTTATAATCGTTAATTTAAATCGATTTTTGCTTTTTAATACAAGCAACTAGAAAAAGGGCTTAACGATACAACTTTTGACTTTGGATATAATGTAAGGTGTTAGGGATCAAAAGGGAACTGACATTTTCATCATTTTGAATCTTTTGACGAATTGTTGTAGCGGAAAGATGGATTTCAGGAGCATTAAAAAACTCAATTTTGGGATGCTCCCTTAGGGGCTTAGGAATGGGATCCGCTCCTTTACGCGGGTAAACATAAAGCTTGTGTTTGTCCAAAATCGCTTGATGGTTTTTCCATTGATCAAAATGACTAAGATTGTCTTGACCAAGTAACACGACAAAGGAGTTGTTGGGATGTTTATGACGGAGATGCTGTAAGGTATTAAAGGTATAACTAGGAGTTGGAAGTTCAAATTCTACCTCACAGGCTTTTAATTTTGGACGGTTGTGAACCGCTAATCTTACTATTTCCAAGCGGTGGGTATTCTCCAAAATTTCAGCTTTATTTTTAAAAGGATTATGTGGACTGATGACCAGCCAAACTTCCTCCAAATCAGTATTTTCAACAAAATAGTTGGCAACAGCCAAATGCCCTTTATGAATGGGATTGAAGGTTCCGAAAAACAAGCCGATAGGTTTCATGGAATAAAGGTAGCAATTGACTAGGAGTCGATAAAATCCTTGACTATTTGAACGACTTGTTTTTTTGCATGTTCAAGGTCATCGTTAATTAAGATTTGATCAAATTGTTGGGCATATGCCATTTCTTCTTCCACTTTTGACAAGCGTTGTTGTATTTTATCTTCGCTTTCTGTTCCGCGCTTTCTCAGACGATGTTCTAAGGCTTCTAACGAAGGAGGCTGAACAAAAACAGCCAATGTACGATCTGGAAATTGTCTTTTGATGTTTAGACCGCCCTTAACGTCAATGTCAAATAGCACCTGCTTACCACTCTCCCAGATACGGGTTAATTCTGATTTTAATGTACCGTAAAAGGTTCCGGAGTACACTTCTTCATATTCGACAAAGGCGTCTCGATCAAGAGCTTCCTGAAATTCTCTTGGACTTAAAAAATGATAATCAACATGATTCTTTTCTCCCACTCTTGCCTTACGGGAAGTGGCAGAAATAGAAAAGGCTAAGGGAAAGTTTTTTTGGCTTAAAAGATGTTTAACTAAAGTTGTTTTCCCACTCCCAGAAGGAGCTGAAAAAACAATAAGCTTCCCTTTTTTATCCAATTAGAGTACGTTTAAAAGTTGTTCTTTGATTTTTTCAAGCTCATCCTTCATTTGAACAACAATTTTCTGTAATTCCGAATGATTGGCTTTTGATCCAATGGTATTGATTTCTCTTCCCATTTCTTGGGCAATAAAACCCAGCTTTTTCCCGTTGGGTTTGCTTTCATCCATGACTTCTTTAAAGTAATTGATATGATTTTTTAAGCGTACTTTTTCTTCTGTGATATCGTATTTTTCAAGATAGAAAATCAATTCTTGTTCAAAACGGTTGACATCTGGTGCTGCTTCCAATTCTTCTAAAGCAGTGCTTAATTTAAGTTTTATTTTTTCAGCTCTTTTGGGATCTATTTCAATGACTTTTTCAAGCAAGGCTTGTAAGTTTTTTAAACGAAGCATGAAATCTTTTGCCATGACTGCTCCCTCATCAGCACGATAGCCTTCTAATAAATCGATCACTTGAGTTAACAAGGTTTTAATGGATTCAATTTCGGTCGCTTTCAGCTCTTCTTTTTGGCTGGATAATGCCTCTGGTAATCGCATAGCGATGGACAATACATCTGTTGCTGTATCTTTATCTAAGGATTTGAGTTGTTCAATATAGTCCATTACAACGGGTGTATTGATCTTCATTGGCGTTGCTCCATTGATAAATTCCAATTGAATATACAAATCAATTTTACCTCGTCTTAAGCGATTAGAAAGTTGTTTTCTAAAGTCAGCTTCCAATTCTTTAAGGAAGGAAGGGATACGAGCATTGATATCTGCAGTTTTACTATTTAAAGAACGAAGCTCAATACAAATACTCTTGTTTTCCAGTTGGACTTCGGCTTTACCAAAGCCCGTCATGGATAAAATCATAAAACAGTTTTTTTAAAGTTCTCTTATTTTGATGTTGCGGTAGGAAACAACATCTCCGTGATCTTGAAGTCCAATTTTACCTGTTTTAAATTTCCCGAAGGCCTCCCATGTTTTAAATTTTGAATTGGCAACCAATGCATCCCACTCTGGTCCATTAACAGGGAATGTTACGATTTCAACTCCATTAAGTTCCACACTACCTTGGTTGGTTTGATGATTAATGGTCAATAATACATGATTCCATGTACCAGCAGGTTTACAAACATCTTGTGTGGGCTGGACCATATCATACAATGCTCCAGATTGGTGAAATTTTGGGTTGGCTTTTGCATCTGGATGTCGTTCGTTATCCAATACTTGAATTTCTGGCCCAGTGAGGTAGGGCGTATGGTATTTCTTATCTTCAACCACTCCCCAAAATATACCACTGTTACCGCCTTCTGCAATGTTCCATTCCAGAGACAATTGAAAGTTGGTAAAGTTTTGGTCACTTACCAAATCATGTACGTTATCCCCTTTGGTTACTCCAGAGGGATCAAAGGTCATGGCGCCATCTTCTATTTTCCAAGCAGCACTGACACCTTCATGGTTAAATCGATGCCAGCCTTTAAAGGTTTTGCCATCAAAAAGACTGACCCAGTCTTGTTTCTCTGTAAGAGTGTTTTCGGTCAGACTGATGTCCTGTTGGATAGTGAATTTTTCTTGATTAAAAGTCAACAGACTTACAACTAAGGGAATTAAAATTAAGTTATTCATGATTTTATAAGTTTAAAATATTTTTTAATAGTTCTTGATCAATTTCACCACCAGCAAAATCGTCAAAGGTTTTTTGGGTAGCTTCAATGATATGACTTTTTATAAAGGGGGCACCTTCTCGGGCCCCTTGTTCGGGACTTTTAATACAACACTCCCATTCCATTACTGCCCAAACATCACAGCCGTATTCGGTGAGTTTGGTAAAGATGGTTTTAAAATCAATTTGCCCGTCACCAAGAGAGCGATAACGCCCCGCTCGATCAATCCAATCACCATACCCCCCAAAAGCACCTTTTTTTCCATTGGGTCGAAATTCAGAATCTTTTACGTGAAAGGATTTGATAAATGAATGGTAATGATCAATGTATTCGATATAGTCCAATTGTTGTAAAACAAAATGACTGGGATCATAAAGAATGTTAACCCTTTTGTGATTTCCAGTAGCTTCTAAAAAGCGTTCAAAAGTGACTCCATCGTGAAGGTCTTCACCTGGGTGGATTTCGTAACAGACGTCAACGCCATTTTCATCATAAACATCTAAAATGGGTTTCCATCGTTTGGCCAATTCAGCGAAGCCCAATTCCACAAGTCCATCGGGACGTTGCGGCCAAGGATGCCAGGTGTGCCACAACAAAGCTCCAGAAAATGTAGCATGAGTATTGAGTCCAAGACGTCGGCTGGCAATTGCTGCATTTTTGACGGTTTGAACGGCCCATTCGGTTCGGGCTTTAGGATTATTTTTAACAGCAGCTGGCGCAAAATTGTCAAACATTAGATCATAGGCAGGATGAACGGCGACCAGTTGTCCTTGAAGATGGGTGGAAAGCTCAGTAATTTCCAACCCATAGGAATTAATTTTTCCTTTTAAATCGTCGCAGTAGGTTTGGCTTTCTGCTGCAGTATCCAAGTCAATTAAAAAGTTTTCCCAAGTTGGAATTTGAATTCCTTTATAGCCCAAGTCAGCAGCCCATTGGCACATACCATCAAGGCTGTTAAAGGGAGCTTCTTTATCGACAAATTGCGCCAAGAAGAGGGCAGGCCCTTTTATTGTTTTCATTGATTTTCCATGCTCACCCATGTGTTCCCGTTTTTATGTGATTCGACCACTTTTTCAATAAATAACATGCCTCGAAGGCCATCGTATAATTTAGGGTATTCTCCATTGAAAGCTTCTTCATTGCGAAGTGCTTTGGCGACACCCTTATAAATATTCCCCATGGCATCAAAGATACCTTCTGGATGTCCCGCTGGTAACTTAGTACCGTCTAAGGAGAAGGCTGAAGCATACGCATTCCCTGGTTTGATAACACGACGGGGCTCATCATCAGTTAAATGATATAAATAATTGGGATTTTCTTGTTCCCATTTAAACGCTCCTTTTTTCCCATAAATGGCCACGGTGATATTATTTTCTTCTCCAGTAGCAATTTGGCTGGCTCTAAGTACGCCTTTAACCGTATCAGAGAAACGGACTAAAATGGTACCGTCAATATCCAATTGATTGTCTTCATAAAGGTTGTTGAGGTCGGCTAGTAACTGAGACACTTCCATTCCAGTGAGGTATTCCACCATATTAAAAGCATGTGTTCCAATGTCACCAATACAGGAACTTATACCTGCTTTTTTAGGATCCAATCGCCAAATGGTACTGCGTTTCTCTTTGTCGTGGATCACCGGATTGATCCATCCTTGGTAATATTGAATATCTACTTTTTGAATTTCTCCAAGAACCCCATCGGCAATTAACTGCTTCATGTGGCGTACCATTGGATAGCCGGTATAGGTATAGGTTACGGCAAAAATGGCATTGTTCTTTTTTTGGAGTGCATCCAACTCCTTTGCTTCTTCATAGGAAGTTGTCAAGGGTTTTTCACAGATGACATTAAATCCATTTTCCAACAGTTTTTTAGCCATAGGATAATGTAAAAAATTAGGGGTCAGAACGGAAACTACTTCAATGCGTTCCCCATCAGGTTTTTTACTTTCTTCGGTAATAAAGGTGTCAAAATCTTTATAAACACGATCTACAGGCACGCCAATTTTTTTGGCAAATTCGGTATTTTGCTTGAAGTCGGGATTGAAAACGCCTCCTACAATTTCATAGCGGTCAAACATATGCGCCGCTACTCGGTGTAGAACACCAATTAAAGAATCTCCACCACCTCCAATGACACCAAGTTTAATTTTAGTACTCATATTGATTTCAATTTAATTTTTTCATTTTTAAAAGTGATTAAAAATAGGATTAAAACAACAAATGCAAAAATTGCTGGTTGTATCCATATACTTGTCCAGTCATGTCCTTGAGTCAAAACATATTGATCAGTGACCCATCCAGCTAGTCGGAATCCAAATAACATTCCAAAACCGTAGGTGGCAAGTGTGATCAATCCTTGTGCTGCGCTTTTGTATTGTTCTCCCGCTTTTAGGTCGGTGTAAATTTGTCCAGACACAAAGAAAAAATCATAACAAATTCCGTGAAGGAGAATCCCAAAAATGAGCATCCAAGATTGCTCTCCAACATCACCAAAAGCAAAAAGCAGGTAACGTACACTCCAAGCAAGTAAGCCAACAACCAAGGTCATTTTAAAACCGTAACGTTTTAAAAAGAGCGGTAAAAGGAGTAAAAAGCAGACTTCCGAAACCTGACCTAAGGCCATTTTTCCAGCAGCAGCATCCATTCCCAATTCATTGAGGAATTGATTGGCATGTTGATAATAAAACGCCAAAGGGATGCAGATTAATACCGAGGTAACGAAGAAAAGAAGGTAAGCCCTATCTTTCAATAAGCTTAAAGCATCCAAACCTAAAATATCTTTTAGGGAAATTTTCTTCTTGGAATTTGGAATTGGAGGGGTGTCTGGTAAAAAGAAACTATATACTCCAAAAATAGCCGATGCCCCAGCGGTCATAAAAAAGGTGTTTTGCAGCAAATTTTTAGATTCCCATCCCAACTGTCCAATTAAAAGGCCAGCACTTATCCACCCAATACTTCCCAAAACGCGAATAGGGGCAAACTCTTTGGAAGGGTCTTTCATTTGACGAAAGGCGACGGAATTGGCCAAGGCTAAAGTGGGCATATACAACAACATGTATATAAATATAAAAGGATAAAAACTTGTAAAATCACTTGAACTTCCAGCAAGGTAGAGCATCAGGGCTCCAACTAAATGGAGTATACCTAAGATTTTTTGAGCCGAAAAATAGCGATCAGCAATTAAACCGATAACAAAAGGAGCGATAATAGCACCTATAGATTGAGTTTCATAGGCCATTGCCAATTCACCACCAGTGGCTTTAAAACCTTGGGATAAAAAGGTACCCATGGTCACAAACCAACCACCCCAAATAAAAAATTCGAGGAACATCATCAAGGACAACTGAATCTTAGTTGTTTTTTTCATGTGATTTATGGACTAGGCCATTTTACTTCCTAAGCGAATCAGTAAATCACGTGTAGCAAGGATTCCTGCTTCTTCAGAAAGTTCACTTCCTTCATATTCTACACCAACAAAACCTGTGTATCCTGCCTTTTTAACGAGTGAAAGCATACGTTCAAAGTCAATGTTCGTTTCATTTCCTTTGGTGTTGAATGAATAGGATTTTGCACTTACCCCAAAAGCTCTAGGCATCATTTCTTCGATACCTTTATATTTATCATATTCTTCGACACAATTTCCACCCCAAGGGGAATCAACATCTCTTTTGACACAGAAGTTTCCGAAATCGGGTAGCGTACCACAGTTGTCCATTCCAGTAGCTTCTATCACCTCCATTAAGAGGGCGGCATTAGAGGATAAAGCCCCATGGTTTTCAATGATAATATTTACATTTTGGCCTTTTGCATATTCACAAAGGGGAATCAAACCTTCCACGGCATTGTTTTTCCATATTTCAGGATCTTTATCGCCAAACAGGTTAACCCGAATGGAATGGCAGTTCATTCCGTTGGCGGCATCTACCCATTTTTTATGCTTTTCAAAAGCGGACATACGTTCTGCAGCATCAGATGCAGCAAGGCTACCTTCGTCATCAACCATAATTAATACATTTTCCATACCGTGCTCTTTTGCTAGGCTATTGTTTTTTTCAACGAATGTATTTATGGCTGCTGCTGGGGTGGCACTTTCAATGACATCTCTATATAATTGACTCACATATTCCAGTCCTGTAAAGCCCCATTCTTTAGATAGTTTTGCAAAGTCGTATGGAGAAACTCCGCCTTCTCTGATCATATTATGGATGGACCATTGTGCTAAGGATAATTTAAAAAAGGGAGTTACTTCTGCAACAACAGGAGCTGCCTTTTTAGTTGTGTTTTTACAAGCAACAGTACCTAAAGCACTTATGCCAATTCCGGCTAGGGATAATTGAGATAAAAACTCTTTGCGTTTCATAATTTTATTGGTTTAAATCGTTTTAGTTAATTGGTTTTTTAAAAATACATAAATATTTATCAAACATTGATTTTTTCTCTATATTTGATAGAAAGCAAACAATAAAAGAAACCAAAAGATACTAAATTTATGGAAAACACTTTCGATGCTATAGTAGTAGGCACGGGTATAAGTGGCGGCTGGGCTGCCAAAGAACTTTGTGAAAAAGGATTGAAAACGCTCGTCTTGGAGCGAGGTCCAATGGTCAAACATGTAGAGGATTACCCTACCATGAACAATGATCCATGGGACTATAAAGCAGGTGATGTTATTACCCAAGAAACCAGAAAAAATCAAGGCAAACAAAGTAGAACAGGCTATACGACAACAGAATCCAACAAACATTTTTTTGTAGATGATCTAAAACACCCTTATAACGAAACCAACCGATTTGATTGGATGCGTGGTTATCATGTAGGTGGTCGTTCATTAATGTGGGGACGTCAGAGTTATCGTTTAAGTGATTTTGATTTTGAAGCCAATGCCAAAGATGGTATTGCCGTGGATTGGCCCATTCGTTATAAAGATTTAGCTCCTTGGTATGATTATGTAGAAGAGTTTATTGGGGTTAGTGGCGAAAATTTAGGTTTACCACAGCTTCCTGACGGTAAATTTCTTAAAGCGATGGAGTTGAACTGTGTAGAAGATGTTTTAAAATCCAAGGTAGCTGAGAACTACGATGATCGTTTAATTACCGTTGGTCGAACTGCTCATATCACGGAAGGGACTAAGCCAGGTTTAGGGCGAAACACTTGTCAGTACCGAAACCGATGTATGCGTGGTTGTCCTTTTGGAGCTTATTTCAGTAGTAACTCTTCAACACTTCCAACAGCTGAGGCGACTGGAAATATGACCTTACGACCGAATTCAGTTGTTCATGAGGTCATTTATGATGCAGACAAGAAACGTGCAACGGGTGTCCGTATTACTGATACGGAAACCAAAGAAGTTTTAGAGTTTAATGCCAAAGTGATTTTCCTTTGTGCGTCCACAGTGGCATCAACTTCTATTTTGATGCAGTCCAAGTCGGAGCGTTTTCCAAATGGAATGGGGAATGATTCTGACGCTTTGGGTCGTAACATGATGGATCACCACTTAGGAGTAGGTGCTTATGCTAGCTATGATGGCTTTGAAGATAAATACTATACGGGCAGACGTCCAAATGGAATGTATATCCCTCGTTTTAGGAACCTTGGTGGAAAAACCAACTCCAACGATTTCATTAGAGGCTATGGTTATCAAGGAGGAGCCCGACGTGGTTCTTGGACAGAAACCGTACAAGAACTTGCTTATGGAAAAGGATTTAAAGAAGAAATCTTAAAACCTGGAGGCTGGAATATTGGATTGGGTGGCTTTGGAGAGATACTTCCCTACCACGAAAACAAGATGGAATTGGACTACAGTAAAGTTGACCAATGGGGTTTACCCACCGTTACATTTGATGCTACCATCAAAGAAAATGAATTAAAAATGCGTGTTGACATGAAAGCGCAGGCGATGGAGATGCTTGAAGCTGCTGGTTTTAAAAATGTGATGGGCTATGATGGCGATTATGCCATTGGTTTAGGAATTCATGAAATGGGAACGGCAAGAATGGGACGGGATTCTAAAACCTCTGTTTTGAATGCCAACAATCAAGTTCATGATGTTCCTAATGTTTATGTAACGGACGGATCGGCGATGACTTCTGCTGGAAATCAAAACCCTTCTTTAACCTATATGGCCTTAACGGCACGAGCGGCTAATCATGCGGTTGCTGAACTTAAAAAAATGAACCTTTAATATTTTTAGAAATGGATAGAAGAAAAGCATTAAAAAACATTGGGATTGGTTTTGGAGCAATCACAGCAACACCAACAGTAGTTAGTTTATTTCAAAGTTGTCAAACAGCTCCATCATTCACACCGATATCTTTTTCACAAGAACAATATAATGTTGTTGCTGAATTGATGGAACTTATCATTCCAACTACCGATATTCCTGGGGCTAAAGCGTTAAAGCTTCCAGAATTTGCTGACAGCTATGTTGATGTCATGTTGGATGATCAAGCCAAAGAAGCTATGCTTAACGGCTTGAATGCCTTTATGGAAGAAGCATTAATTGACTCTGGAAAGGATAAAGTTAGTGGTTTGACCCTTGAAGATTGGGATGCCCAGTTAGCTAAAAACCTAAAAACGCCAGGCTTGGAAAGCCCAGCGGCAGCCTTTGCAGCTCAATTACGAGAGATGACCGTAAATGCGTTTAAAATCAATGAGTTTATTGGTGAAGAAGTATTGGCTTATCGCCCCATTCCTGGAGAACAACGCGGATGTGTTGACCTTATGGAAACTACGGGTGGAAAAGCCTGGTCCTTATAAACTCCTTAAGTATTCTGAAATAGCACGTGCTTCTTTCTCTGAAAGATTTTGATTAAGCATCATCACATTGTTATATTCCTTTAAAAGGGCTATAGCAATGGGGTCTTGCTTTAACATTTCTGTTGGATTTAACAACATATTCATCACCCACTCTGGGCTACGTCTTTCGTAGATCCCTTGCATAGATGGACCAATTAATTTTTTATTAGGAAGGTGGCAGGCCATACATTTTTGCTTAAATACTCCAGAACCTTCGGCCACTAAATCAGTATTAATGGTCGCTTCAAATTTCATTTCCTTAATTGGACCAATACCCTTATTATTTAAATCAACAGCAACAGTAGAACCGCTTTGTTGCACTTGATTTTTTTCAACTTTTTTGGTACGGTTGTATTGGAAGCCTTTTTTCTTTTCTTCATTACCACCACATCCAGTCATCGCAATAGCGACCATTACAACAATGATTTTTTTCATTTGATCTTTATCTTAATTTTTTTTAAAAATAGAAAAAGAATAGATTTATAAAAAATAAAATCATGTTTTTAAAAGAATTTGAAATTCGCTGGACAGATCTTGACGCCAATTGGCATTTGGCCAATACTTCTTATATGGGTTACGCTGCACATATGCGAATGGAGTTCATCAAAAAAATCGGTTTAGGACACCAACAAATGAAGAGTTTAAACATTGGACCGGTGGTTTTTAATGAATCCATTCACTATTTCAAAGAGGTTTTACCTAATCAATCTATTCAAGTTTCCGCAGCACTTTCTGGATTGAGTGCGGAGGGCAAGTTTTTTAGTTTTCAACATGACTTTTATTTTTCTGACGGGACTAATTTAGCACGTGTAAAAGTAATAGGGGGATGGATTAATCTTTCCAGTCGAAAGTTAACGGCACTTCCCGAGACAGTAGTAACCAATTTCTCCAGAGCTCCAAAAACAGCAGACTTTAAAACCATGACTGCTTCTGACACACGTAAATATGGAGAAATCCCCAAAGATTTAAAACAAAACTTTTAAATTATAACAACCAATTAACATTCCATGATACACTTACGAAACACCTTACTTTTTTTCTTTTTCATCTTTAATGTGGCCTATGCACAAGAGGGGCAAGTTGTGGTTGAAAAACAATACACCAAAAGCATTAAAAAATTGGTAAAAACCAAAAAAATGACAAAGGCTTTCCAATTGATAGAAGATTTAGAGCCTAAAACCCATGAACGCTTATTGGCCTTAACAGCAATAGAAGCACCCCCTTTTAAAGAAACCAAGCGGGCTGTTGAATTTGCCTCTCGAATTAAAGCGATAGGTATTGATCGAGTTTGGATTGATGAAGAAGGCAATGTCCTTGGATTTTTAAATGGAACAGAAGGAAAACGAACGGTAGCTTTAGATGCTCATTTGGACACTGTGTTTCCAGAAGGAACGGATGTACAAGTCCGCATAAAAAATGATACTTTATATGCGCCTGGTGTTGGGGATGACACCCGTGGTTTAGCTATGATGCTAACCATTTTAGAAAGCATTAAAAAAGCGGACATCCAACCCGTAGACAATATTCTCTTTGTCGGGTCAGTGGGGGAAGAAGGCTTGGGGGATTTACGTGGGGTTAAATATCTTTTTCGGGAAAACGGTCCTCAAATTGATGCTTGGATTGCTATTGACGGTGGTGCTATCGGTCGAGTCAATAATAAGGGCTTGGGATCCTATCGTTATAAGGTCACTTACGAAGGTCCTGGCGGACATTCTTGGGGTGCCTTTGGCTTGGTCAACCCACATCATGCTTTAGGAGATGCCATCAGTCGATTTGTTAAAGTAGCTGATACTTATACTGCTGAAGGGCCAAAAACAAGCTATAATGTTGGGGTTATTGGTGGAGGAACTTCAATCAACTCTGTTCCTTTTGAGTCTTCAATGCAGATTGATATTCGTTCCATTGACCCCAGTCGTTTGGACGTAATGGAAGGGCTTTTAAAAACGGCAACGGAGGAAGCACTAGCTGCTCAGAATGCGATTAAACGCCGTGGAGCTGACTTACGACTGAGTTTTGAAAAAATTGGAAACCGTCCGTCTGGGGAACTTTCCGATCGGCTTCCGCTTATTCAACGGACAATTGCTGCCACTCAGTTTTTTGGGGTAACACCAAAATTAACACGTGGTTCTACCAATTCAAATATTCCGATTGCTATGGGAATCCCTGCAGTGACCATTGGTCGAGGGGGGCAAGGTGGAAATGCCCATTCCTTAGACGAATGGTGGGTTAATGAGGAAGGGCATAAAGCCATTCAACTCGCTTTATTGCTCTTGCTTTCAGAAGCTGGGATGGAGTGATTTTTTGTGGAGACCAAATAAACCCCTAAAAAAACCATGATACAAGCCACTACCTTTATACCATCCAATTGATCGTTTCCGGTCATTACGGCATAAATAATTGTTATGAGTGGTTGTAAATAGACAAAAGCGCCAATGGTGGTTGCAGGAAGTGATTTAAGTGCGTAAACATTCAACAGATAAGTTAAAAAGGTAGTCCCCACAACCACAAAGACCATCCGCCAAATGGCATCAAATGGGAGTTGTGTCCAAGAAACAGCTGCCGCTTCGGGATACGTAATTGGGAAGGTTAAAAAGAGCCCAATTAAAAACATCCATTTCATCAAGGTGATGGTACTGTATTTTTTGGTTAAGGGTTTTACCAAAACCAAATAGGCTCCATAACTCATTGCATTAACCAACAAAAAAATATTGCCCAATGTAATGTTTGGGGCATTGCTTATCGTAGTGGTTGAATTTCCGTAAAGAATCAAAAATAAAGCACCCGTAAATCCCAAAACAATCCCTAAAAACTTGATGGTATTTAAGGACTCTCTTAAAAAAAAGGCAGAAAGTATCAGAACAAAAATAGGGGTCAGCGTAACAATGACCCCGCTGTTAATGGGGGTGGATAATTGTAAACCTTTAAAAAACATCAACATATTGAGACACATTCCCAAGCAGGCGGCTGCTGCTATTCGGAGGTAATCCTGACGGTCAATTTTTTCTTTTGGAGTCCAAAGACTCACCAACCAAAACAACAAACAGGCTCCGACTACCCGAAGCATGATAAAGCCAAAGGCACCAATATAATGGGGCATTACAACCTTAGCGACTGTGTGATTTAGCCCGTAGATAGTTGTGGCTCCTAATGCTGCTAAGAGCGCTAGGAGTCTATTGTTCATCTAAAAACACTTTTGCTGCTGCGATGGTTTTAGCAGTATTGCCGATAAAAATATCGGAATCAGAAACCAACACCGGTCGTTTTAAAAAGGTATAGTGTTCCAACAATAGATTTTTGTAGTCTATTTCGTTCAATTTATGATCCTTTAAATTACGTTGTTTGTATAATTGCGCTCGTTTGCTAAACAAGGCTTCATAGCTCCCCGAACGTTCTCGGAGACTTTCCACTTGAGCAAGCGTAAGGGGTGTTTTTTTAAGATCCACTTTTTGAACGCTCTCTGGAAGGTTTAATTCTTTGAGAATACGTTTACAGGTGTCGCAAGTACTGAGGTAATAGAAGGTGTGCATACCGAATGATTTAACACTACAAATAAAAATTATTTATTCCAATTATGAATGAGCTGTGCTCAGAGATTTCCTTATAATCCCAACTTGATCCATAAAAACGCCAGTCTTGAAACCCAACAAACCGACTTAAACAAAAAGATTTTTCTTTGCCGCTGCTAGAAGAAGCCAAGGTTTATGTCAAGAGCTTATAGATTCACTATTTAGATAAATCGTAAAATTTTCATAATTTTGATTGGATTGTATTCTAAACACAATCCTACCAAATCTTATTAATGTGAGGTTAATTACTATTATGTGTTTTCCAAAGCTATTGATATACCCATTTATAGCTTTTGGATTTTTAAATGCTCAAATTGAAATTTTCAGTAATATATACATTGCTCCTGGTAATGAACTACATTTAGCTGCGACTACTTTTTTTGAATCAGGGAACATCCTTACGGATCGGGACACGCGCAGTGGAATAGTTTCATTTGCACAGGGAGTTACATGGAATAATGCTTCCCAAGCTTCCCATATTGATGGTTTTGCAAGGACCTATAATCCCACGTCTTTTACCTTTCCCGTTGGAGGAGTTACTGTCTTTGAACCGATCCAGATGAATGATTTTAGTGGTGATGAATATTTG
Source organism: Flavobacteriaceae bacterium (assembly GCA_965662885.1). Lineage (GTDB taxonomy): Bacteria > Bacteroidota > Bacteroidia > Flavobacteriales > Flavobacteriaceae > CBFIJI01. The sequence continues at coordinate 16,713 of CBFIJI010000035.1, forward strand.
GATGTGGCCTATCATCAAGACAGCAACATGAGGGAAAATTTTGTATTTAATACCAGAGGCATGTTTTCTATTGGCTACTCGTATCAGTTTTCTTCAGCACCTCTGATTTCAAAATTCCACGTTGGGAATCATGAATTTTTCCTTCGCTAATGGTTAAAAAAAAAAACGAATGAAGCCGAACCAGAATGCGAAACAATCGAAAAGACCGTCAGTTTTAATTAAGCCCCATGGATAAAATTTAAAAAATATTCAAAGATGAATTCACTTAAATCACTTTATCTCTTGCTCCTCTTTATGTTTGGGTTCAATATTATTTTAGCACAAAGAGCCATACTGGATATTGACACCACAGAAAGTGGGGTGCTTCTTCCAAGGATTATGCTCACCGCTTCTCAGACCTTTGGGCTGTCAAAGGTTACCAGCAATACTGCCAACAGTATGTTGGTGTACAATACCAACACTGCTACTAACACAGGGCTCTCTGGCCAAGGCTATTACTACTGGAACTGGGATGAAACCACCACCACAGGAACTTGGGTAAAAATGAGTACTGGGGATGACAAAGGCGATGTCAGTTTGATTGGTACTTCCTATATAGGAGCCAACGCTGGTCCTGGAGGAAACGGTACTAAAGAAGGTACTCAAAGCAATCGAAACAATATCTTCTTAGGAAAAAGCGCAGGAGTCTCCAATACTACTGGGGATAACAACATCTTTATGGGATATCAGGCTGGAGACTCAAATACATTTGGGGTGAACAACATCTTTATGGGATATCAGGCTGGATATTCTAACAGTCAGGGCTCATGGAATACCCTTATGGGATATCGGGCAGGATATGATAATTCAAGGGGGGGTAGCAATATCTTTATAGGATATGAAGCAGGATATAATAACATTTCCAACAATAACAACATTTATTTGGGAGATTATGCAGGACATTATAACAAAGGTAGTGGCAACATCTTCTTGGGAAGGGATGCAGGAGAATTTCTCAATAATGGA